>CAYLZW010000266.1:0-7960 GCA_964388085.1 uncultured Myxococcales bacterium
GCGACAAGGGCGGCGAGTGCCCGCTGCAGGACAACACGTTCCGCTACGGGCCGGGGATCGCGCTGCACCGCGAGGAGCGGACGCACAAGGAGAAGGCCTTCGAGCTCTCCGAGCGCATCATCCTCGACCGAGAGCGCTGCATCATGTGTTACCGCTGCGTGCGCTTTCATGACGAGGTCGCCGGCGATCGCGCGCTCGCCGTCGTGAACCGGGGCGGGCGGGGCGAGATCGGCGTGCCGGCCGGCACCAGCTACGACTCACCCTTCTCGGGGAACACCGTCGACCTCTGTCCCGTCGGCGCGCTCACGAGCCGCGCGTACCGATTTCGGGCGCGCCCCTGGGACCTGAAGCACGCGAACGGCATCTGTGTCGGCTGCGGCGTCGGCTGCAACGTCTCCGGCGACAGCCGCGATGGCCGCCTGTTGCGCCTCGTCCCGCGCGAGAACCGCGACGTCAACGACGTATGGCTCTGTGACCGAGGCCGCTTCGACACCGTCCCCCCGGAGCGGCAGTCGCGCGCGCTCGAGCCGCTCGTGCGCACGAACGGCCGGCTCGAGCCGGCGTCGTGGAGCGACGCGCTCTCTCGGGCCGCGCGTGTGCTCGGCGCCGGCCCGTCGGCGGCGCTCGTCGGCGGCGCGCTCAGCAACGAGGCGTATGGCGTGCTGTCGGCCGGCCTGCGCCCGCTGCTGCCGGGTGGGGTCGCCCTCGCACAGGGGGAGGGCACCGACTGGCCGGCGCGCGGTGAGCTGAAGGCCATCGAGCGGTCGCGCGCCATCGTCCTCGTCGGCCTGGACGCGTGGCAGGACATGCCGGTGCTCGCGCTGTGGATCCGCCGCGCGACGTTGGCCGGCGCCAAGCTGCTCCTGATCGGGGAAGCCTCCGGGCTCGCACGCGAGGCGGCCAGCGTCGTAGAGGCGCGCCCCGGGGAGGAGCGCGTCGCGCTCGCGCAGCTGCTCGCCGCGCTCTCCGGCGAAGGCGGCCCGCTGGCGAGCGCGGCGGCGCTGCTTCAGCAGGGGCCGACGACGCTGCTCGCCTCGCCGCGCGTCGCCGCGGACGTCGAGGCGCTCGCGCTGCTGAAGCGTCTGGCGGACGAGCTCCCCGAAGCGGAGGCCGGGCTCGTCGGCGCGCCCGGGCGCGGCGCCAACGCCCGTGGCGCGGTCGAGATCCTGGGACCGGCCTCGTCGTCGAGCCGCGCACAGGCCGAGCTCTTGAAGCGCGCGTCCGAGGGCGCTGAGTTGTACGCTTTCTTGACTGTAGAAGCGGAGCTGCCGGCCGACGTGGAGGCGCGCGCGCAGGTGTCCATGAGCTGGCGGCCGCCCGCCGAGGACTCGCGCGTCGACATCTTCCTGCCCCTCGCGCATCCCTACGAGCAGAGCGGCTCCTTCACGTCGTTCGACGGACGGCCACAGAGCTTCGACGCGCTCGGCATGCCCATGCCCTCGCCGCGACCGGACTTTGGGGCGCTGGCGGCCCTCGCGTCGGCGCATGGGGTCGCGGTCCCCGATGATCTGCGCCGGCTGCGCAGGCACCTCGCCGAGGCCTCGCCGCTTTACCGCGCGCTCCCGAAAGCGCGCACGGAGCTTCGCCTTGCCTGACACGATCTTCGGGGCGGACCCCATCACTGTGCTCGTCTTCAGCGCCGTGTCCGGTGGGTTCTTGCTCGTGCTGCTCACCGCGGCCGGCTACGCGACGCTCTTCGAGCGCAAGGTGATCTCGCGCCTGCAGGTGCGCGTCGGACCGAACCGGGCCGGTCCCTTCGGCGTGCTGCAACCGCTCGCGGACTTCGTGAAGCTCGTGTTCAAGGAGGACACGAGGCCGAGCAGCGCCGACCGTGTGCTGCACCGGCTCGCGCCCATGTTCTCGGTGTTCGCGGCGCTCGCCGCGTTCGCCGTCGTGCCGCTGTTCCCCGAGGTCGAGATCTTTGGCGTCGCCGTGTCCGCGGTGGCCGACCTCGACGTGGGGGTCCTCTACCTGCTCGGCGTGTCGTCGCTCAGCGTGTACGGCCTCGTGCTCGGCGGCTGGTCGTCGGGGAGCAAGTACTCGCTGCTGGGCGCGCTGCGCGGCGCGGCCCAGTTCGTCAGTTATGAAGTCGTGCTCGGGCTCGCCATCGCGAGCGTGGTCATCGTCACCGGCGAGATGTCGCTCGGCGGCATCGTCGAGTGGCAGCAGCAGACGCGCGTGCCCATTCTCCTCGTGCAGCCGCTGGGCTTCGGGCTGTTCGTCATCGGCATGTTCGCCGAGACCAACCGCGCCCCCTTCGACCTGCCGGAGGCCGACACCGAGCTCGTGTCGGGCTTCTCCACGGAGTACAGCGGCTTTCGCTGGGGCCTGTTCATGATGGCCGAGTACGCCGCCATGGTGTCCATCTCCGCCGTCGCCGCCACGCTCTATCTCGGCGGCTGGGCGGGCCCCTTCGGGCTCTTGCCGGGGCCGTGGTGGATGGCGCTCTACGTCGCCGGCTTCCTGTTCCTCTTCGTCTGGGTGCGCGCGACGGTGCCGCGCCTCCGCTACGACCAGCTCATGCAGCTGTCCTGGCGGACGCTGGTGCCGCTCGGCCTCCTGAACGTCCTCTGTACCGCCATCGTCGTCGTCATCTTCGCCGCTTGAGGTCTGTCATGCCGCTCGTCAAGGACATCCGCGCGCTCGTCAAAGGCATGCTCACCACGCTGAAGCACGCCCGACAGCCGCCCGTCACGCTGCGTTATCCCGAGGAGAAGCGCCCGGTGTCGGCGCGCTTTCGGGGGCGTCATCGCCTCTACCGCACCGACGAAGGGCTCGAGCGCTGCATCGGCTGTGAGCTGTGCGCGGCGGCCTGCCCGTCGGACGCCATCTACGTGGAGGCCACGGACAACGATCCCGCGCACCCCACGTCGCCGGGCGAGCGCTTCGCCCTGCGCTATGAGATCAACATCCTGCGCTGCATCTTCTGTGGCTACTGCGAGGAGGCGTGCCCGGTGGACGCCATCAAGCTCGGGCCGGAGTACGAGCTCGCCGACGGGTCCCGTGACGACCTCATCTACACCAAGGCCATGCTGCTCGACCCCGAGGCGCACGCGCCGCGCGGGCAGTACCACGCCGACGTCGATCGTCCCCGCCCGGCCGACGTCCCCCCCGACGAGGATCTGGACGGCTTGTATCGCAAGCACGTCCCGCTCGGCGCCTCGCAGCGCGCGGCGGGAGGCGTGAGCCACGTGCGCCCTTCGCGCGAGGTCGGTCCCGAGGACGACGTCAGCCAGCGCTGACGCGGCGACATTTCGATTGGACGCTCTGATGCCAAACCCCGCCCTCCTGCTCGCCTCCTGTCTGCTCGTGGTGTCGACGGCGGCCCTCGTCGTCCTCTTGCGCCGGCCGGTCCGCGTCGCGGTCGCGCTGCTCGCTCACAGCCTGTCGTTGGCGATGCTCTATCTCCTCCTCGACGCCCAGCTCATGGCCGCGGCGCAGACGGTCATCTACTCGGGCGCCATCGTCGTGCTGTTCCTCATCGTCGTGGCGCTGCTGCCGGCGGGCGGGCGGGAGCCGCCGGCGCGGTGGGTGAGCATCGTGTTCGGCGTGGCCGTCGCGGCCTCGGTGTGCACCACGCTCTTCCTCGCGCTCGACGGGGCACCGGCGCCGGCGACCTTCGCGCCCGCGGCGCCGGACGCCAGGGGCATCGGCCGCCCCCTGTTCCACGAGCTGCTCGGCGCCTTCGAGCTGACGGCGCCCTTGCTGCTCGCCGCCCTCGTCGGCGCCATCACCCTCTGGCGGCGGCACGAGCCCGCCCCGAAGGAGCCAACCCCGTGACGCTGCCGCCGACCACCCTCGTGCTGCTGACGAGCTTCGTCGTCTTCTCGCTCGGCGTGGCGGGCGTCGCCGTCCGCCGCAGCCCCATCGCCTTGTTCATGAGCATCGAGCTGATGTTGAACGCCGCCATCCTCGCGCTCGTCGTCGGCAGCCGCGCGCACGACGTCGTGAGCGGGCAGAGCGCCGCCCTCTTGTTCTTCGTGCTCGGCGCCGCTGAGGTCGTCGTCGGTCTGTCGCTGGCCTTGGTCGCTTTTCGTGACAAGGACGCCGCCGACATCGACGGACCGCGACGGGTCAGAGGCTGAGGCCGCCCTTTGGAGACTGCGCCATGAGCACTGTTTTGCCCTGGATCTTCCTCGCACCGCTCGCCGGCCTGGCCGTGACGGCGCTCGGCGCGCCTCGTCGAGCGGGGCTCGCGAGCCTGCCGGGGCCGCTGCTGATCCTGCTCGCCGGCCTGTTCAGCCTCGTCACCGGCGCCCACGACATCGTCGTGGAGCTGCCCGGAGCGGTGCCCGTGCTGGCGGATGGCGCCTTCAAGCTGCGCGTCGACGCGCTCGCCAGCGTGATGCTGGTCGTCGTGGGCGCGGTCGGCACCTGCGTGTACCTCTACTCGCTCGCCTACATGGCGGACGACGTCGACGTCAGGCGCTTCTTCTGCTTCCTCGATCTCTTCCTCGTCGCCATGTGTCTGCTGGTGCTCGCGGGCAACGTGCTCGTGCTCTTGTGCGGCTGGACGGGGGTGGGCGTCATGTCCTTCCTCCTCATCAGCTTCTGGTGGCGACAGGACGGCACGCTGCGCGCCGGCGCGCTCGCCGTCGGCGCCAACGCCATCGGTGACGCCGCGCTGCTGCTCATCGCCGTGCTCGTCCCGAGAGGAACGGAGCTGGTCACCTTGCACACGGCGGAGGTAACCCAGGCGGTGCCCGGCGGCGCGCTCACCCTCGGCGCGCTCCTCGTCGTCGCCGCCGCCGCGAAGAGCGCGCAGGGGCCGCTGTTCTTCTGGCTTCCTTCCGCCATGGCAGGCCCGACGCCGGTGTCGGCGCTCATCCACGCCGCCACCATGGTCGCGGCGGGCGTCTACCTGCTCGTGCGCACGCATGGCGTCGTGCTCGCGGACGAGAACGTCGCGTTCGCCGTCGCGCTCGTCGGCACCGTGACGACCCTCGGCGGCGGCGTCGCGAGCCTCTGGCAGCGAGGGCTCAAGCGCGGCCTCGCGTACTCGACCGTGAGCCAGCTCGGCTATATGTTCGCGGCCGTCGGTGTGGGCGTACCTTTCGCGGCGCTCTTCCACCTCATCACGCACGCGAGCTTCAAGGCGCTCCTGTTCCTGACGGCGGGCGTGGTGCTGCACTCGACGGGACACGACGACCTCGCGTCGCTCGGTGGCCTCAAGAAGAAGCTCCCGAGCGTGCGGCTGGCGTTCGTCGTCGGCGGGATGGCGCTCATCGGGGTGCCGCTCGTCAGCGCGGGCGGCTTCTCGAAGGACGCCATCCTCGTCGCCGCCCTCGAGCGGCAGCCGTCGCTCGGCGTCGCGCTCGTCGCCGGCGTGCTGCTCACGGGGCTCTACATCGGCCGCCTGTATTTCCTGACCTTCGAGGGGCCGGAGCGAGAGGCGAGCGCGCACGTTCACGCGCCGTCGCCGCTGCTGTTGTGGCCGATGCTCCCGCTCGGCATCGGCGCGCTCGCCCTCGGCTACCTCGAGGCGGGCACGGGCGCGCTGTCCGGCGTCCTCGGCGGCGAGGTCCCCGCGCTCACGGAGGGCTTGCACGTCGTGCCGGACGCGCTCGGTGTAGGCGCCGCCGTGCTCGGCGCCGTCGGCTTCTTCGCGGGCCGCTACGTCACCTTGCCGGTGCCGCCGGCGCTGTTCACGGACGGGCTCAACGCCGCGCTGGCGGCGCCCACCGTCGTCGTGACGCGCTTCGCGAACGGCTCGCTCGGGCGCTACACGCGCTTCACGCTCGCCGGCGTCGCGGCGCTCGCGCTGCTCGGGTCCCTGCTCCTGCTCGGAGGTCTCCGATGAGCCCCTTCCTGGCGCTGTCCATCGAGCACCGCGCGGAGGTGACGCTCGCGCTCGGTGCCCTCGTCTGCCTGCTCTTCACGCCGCCGCTCGAGCGCAGGCCGACGCTCCTGGCCCTGTGCGCGCTCGCCTTCACGGCGGCGTCCGTTGGGCTTGGATTCGATTATTCCAAAAGTGACGACGTGGCCGTCCCCCTGGTCGCCGCCGTGCTCTCGGTCAGCGTGCTCTTGGTGCGCAGCTTCCAGCTCTCGCAGCGCTCGTTGCGGCCGGACGCGGTCGCCCTCCTCCTGCTCGGCGGCGTCGGCGCCATCGCGCTCGCGAGCGGTGACGATCTGCTCGAGATGGCGGTCGGGCTCGCGACCTTGTCCGTCTGCGCGTCGACGCTCATCGCCCTCGGCGCCGGGCCGCGCGCGGCGGAGGCGGCCTTCAAGTACTTCGTCGTCACCGCCGCCACCTTCGCGTGCGCGCTGTTCGGCATCGCGCTGGTTTTCTTCGCCACCGGATCGTTCGCGCTCCCGGAGGTGAGCGCGCACGCTGCGTCGCTGCGCGCGCTCTTGTCGGTCGGCCTCTGTCTCTTCCTCGTGCCGCTCGGCGTCAAGCTGGCCCTCGCGCCCTTTCAGTTCGGCGCCCTCGACGCGTACACGGCGGGTCCGGCGGGCTTCGTCGGCTACGTCATGGTGCTCTCGAAGGTGGCGGCGGTGCTGGCCATGGCGCGCCTCGCGCGAGGCGGCGGCGAGGTCGTCACACAGGCGCTCCTCGGGTGCGGGTTGTTGTCGATCGTCTGGGGCGTGCTCGCGGGCCTCCGCCAGCGGCATCTCCGCCGGCTGCTCGCCTACTCGGCCGTCGCGCACGCGGGCTTTTTGGCGCTCGCGGCCGCGTCCTTTGACGGCGTGCGCGTCGGCGCCTTCTACGCGGTCTGCTACGGCGTCTCCGCGCTGGTCATCTACGCCGCGCTCGCCAGCCTCGGCACGCGCGAGCTTCCGTTCGACTCGCGCTTTCTGCGGCGGCTCGGCCCGCTCCGGGCGAGCGCCGTCATCCTCGGGCTGTTCTCGCTCGCGGGCATCCCACCGACGCCGGGCTTCTGGGCCAAGCTCGCGGTGCTGCTGTCGACCTGGGAGCGCTTCGGCGCCGTCGCCACCACCATCGCCGCGCTGGGCGGCGTGCTCGCGGCCATCTACTACCTGCAGCCCATCCCGCGGCTCTTCTCGGCCTTCGAGCGTCCGCTGCCGTCGCGGCTCGGGTCTTCCGGCGCCATCATCGTCGTGGGGGCGCTGCTCGTCGGCATCGCGTTCGGCCCCGCCGTGCTCTGGTGGCTGGTGGGCGCTTAGGACGCAAGCGGCAACAAGACCGTGAAGGTGGCGCCCTGTCCGACGTCGGACTCGCACCAGACGTCGCCGCCGTGCCCCTCGACGAAGCTCTTCACGATGGAGAGGCCGAGCCCCGTGCCGCCGTACTCGCGCGTCGACGAGTTATCGACCTGGAAGAAGCGGCTGAACACGGCGTCGACCTTCTCTTTCGGGATGCCGATGCCGCTGTCCTTGACGACGATGCGCAGGAAGGTCTCCTCCGCGAGGTCGAAGAGCTCCGCCGCGCCGCTCTCGTCGTCGTCCTCGAGCTTGTGCCGGCGCTGACCGGTGAAGAGGTCCGCGGCGAGCCGGATGTGCCCGCCCTTGGGCGTGAACTTCACCGCGTTGGCGAGCAGGTTCACGACGACCTGGCCGACCTTCTCCTTGTCGCAGCGATACAGCGGCAGGTCGCTCGAGATGACGAGCTCGACCTGGACGTCCTTCTTGCTGGCCTGCGGCACGACGCTGCTGACCGCGCTCTTCAGCACGTCGCGCAGGTCCACCTCGGCGAGGTGCAGGCGCAGGTTGCCGCTCTCGATGCGGGAGAGATCGAGGATCTGGCTGATGAGCGAGAGCAGCGACTCGCCCTTGTCCATGATCGTCTTCACGTAGTCGCGCTGCTCGTCGTTCATCGAGCCGGCCATGCCCTCGAGCAACATCTCGGAGTAGCCGATCACGCTCGTGAGCGGGGTGCGCAGCTCGTGGCTCACGGTGGCGAGGAAGTTCGACTTCAGCTTGTCGACCTCCTGGAGCCGCTCGTTGGCCTCCTTGAGCGTGCGCGCCTTCTCCTGCAGATCGTGGTAGCTCGACGTCACGC
>CAYLZW010000267.1:0-7908 GCA_964388085.1 uncultured Myxococcales bacterium
TTCTACTACTGCTTCGGGCTGTTCAAGGTCGCCGTCGTCGCGCAGCAGATCTACGCGCGCTACGCCAAGGGGCTGACGAGCGACGCGCGCTTCGCGCTGTTCATCGAGGCGGTAAAGGGCCTCGCGGCGCAGGCCGCCCGACATCTCGGCAAGCGCGATCTGTAGCGAACGCAAGCGACAAACGCACACAGAGACACCGGTCAAGCGACCGACGCCCACAGTGGCAACCGGCCTGCGTACAGAGCGAAAATCCCTTGTAGAGCCGCTCGTCGCCGCGCTTTGCGCCGATCCCTCCACCGCGCGCTCACAGCAAGGGAAGTAGATGACCCGTCTCAGCAGCACCGACTTCGTGGCCGGCCTCTCGAACAAGCGGATCGACGTGAACGAGGCGCAAGGGGACCTGCGCGCGCAGTTGCAGAAGGCGGACCTCGACAGCTCCGGTGACGTCGCGGGCACACAAGAAGCGCAGCGGCTGTTTCGCGAGATCGACAACTTCGACGACAACGGCGACGTGGGCTCGATCCGAACGCACGACGGCACGGCGCCGACAAAGGCCGGCGTGCTCGCGGATCAAGCGCGCCAGCTCGCCAAGCCCGACCTGCGCCGCGGCCTGTCGCAGCAGGATCAGTCGGCGGCGCTGCGCGGCAAGGCCGTCCCCCTCGACGCGCTGCCCGAGGACGTGCGCGCGCAGATAAGAGGCGCGGACCGGAACAGCGACGGCCGGATCGCGGGCTACGCCGAGGGCGCGCAGGCGTGGAACCGCGTGGACGCGCTCGACGACAACGGGGACGCGGCTTCCATCCAGTCGGTCGACGCGGAGGGCAACGAGACCGCCGCCGGGCGCGCCGCGCGCACGATGCGCGAGGCGGCCGTGGACGATCCGAACGCCGGCCAGCTCGAGGAGAGCCTCGTGTCCTGGACGCCGAACGCCGCCGGCATGGAGACCGCGCGCGCGAGCGGCATCGGACAGCGCGCCGCCAGCGAGGTGCCGCAGCACGCGGAGACCTACCGGCAGGCCGCGGAGATGACGGGCGTGCCGCCGCAGCTCATCGCCGCCATCCACGGCAACGAAAGCAACTTCGGCACCTACTCGCCCTCGACGGACGGCCCGGAGTCGGGCTTCGGCCTCGACGACCGCTGGGTGACGACACGCTGGGGCAATGAGCAGCTCGCGAAGCACGGCCTCGGCACCTGGGAGCGCGGACAAGACACCGCCAACGGACGGCTGCAAGCGGCGGTCATCGCCGCCGAGCACCTGAAGCGCACGGCCGGTTACGCCGGCATCGAGGTCGGCCCCGGCATGAGCCAGAACGATCTGGCCGGCGCGATCACCGCGTACACGACGGGCATCGACGCGGGTGAAGCCGCGCAGCGACGGGGGACGTCGTGGATGTTCGATCCGAGCGACGCCAACCCGCACCCGCTCCACCCAGGAGGCACCTCTCGCACGTCGAGCGGGACGGTGCGCGTGAACCCGAGCCGCAAGGAAGGCCTGCTGCGCTGGGACACGATGCTGCCCCTGATCGAAGAGGCCATGCAGCAGCCCGCTGTGAGCTGATCGCTCGCAAGCGCCTGGTCGCGACGCGCCGATGTATCGGACGCGATCGCGCGCATGGATCCGAGCACGACGTCACCGGCCGGATCCGTGAGCTCGCGCGCTCGAACGCGCGCTGCTCGCGGCTCCGCCACTTTGCGCTTCCCCGAGCGCCGGCGACGCAATAGGTAGCCCCCCATGCGCGCACCGGGAGGGTCTCCGTCCGTTTCCATCCACGCGCGCAAGCTCCCCCTCGTCGTCGCCGCCGCGGCGCTCGCAGAGGCCGATCGTCGCGCGGCGCGCACGCTGGTGGCGCTGGCCCGCGCTCGGGCGCTGATCCTCGTCGAAGACGCGCTCCCCGACCGGGGGCTGCGCCCGGCCGAGCGGCAGGCGCTCGACGCAGCGCTGGCGGATGACGAGCGCCTGTGTTCGCTGAGCGCGCGGCTCTCGAGCGTGCTCGACGACGTGCCGTCGGACGACCGCCTGGTCGAGTGGGCGCGCGAGAACGGCGTGGAGAGCCTGCTCGGCTTGACGGCCTCGCGCGCGCTCTCGCTCGAGAGCAAGCACGGCCTGCAGCCGCTCAGCGTCCCCGGCAGAGCGTCGCGCAGCACGCTCACCGTCGGAGACGTCGCCAGCGGACGCTTCCGCGCGCGGGCGGACATGGACGCGCTCGCGGAGCTCCGGCTGCGCGGCGATGTGCTGCTGCGCGCGCGTCGGCTCGTCGCCACGGAGGCGGTCGCGCGCGAGCTCTGGAGCGCCGCTCGCTGCGAGCGCGCCGACGGCGCCCTTCAGGAGCTGCACGATCGCCTGCGCGCGGCGCTGCAAGACGAGGACGTGAGCGCGCTGCCGACGCGCGGCGGAGACGCCCAGCTCGACGACGGGCGGCTGTGCTGGCGCGCGGGAAACGTCGAGGTGAGCGTGGCGCTCGGCGCCGTCGATCACGGCGTGAAGGTGACGTGCTCGTGCGCCAACGACGCTTGCGCGCATCGCGCGGAGGGCGCCGCCGCGGTGCTCGACCTGCTCGCGCACCCCAGCGACGACGAGCGCGCCGTCTTGCAGCGGCAGCTCGGCCGCCCCGGTTGGCAGCGCCTGCTGCTGGCCCTCGACGAGGAGGACGCGAAGAGGGCCGCGGACGACGGCTCGCTCGCCTGGGAGCTACGAGGCGCGCGCAGCCCGACGCTGCAGCCGCGCGCGCAGCCGCGAGGGCCCTCGCTCGGGGAGATCGCGGGCGGTGACGTCGGCGCGCCGCCGGATCGCGCGTGCGCCCGCCTGCTGCTCGCGGACCAGAAGGGCGAGGCCGTCGGCGACGCGCTGCTCGCGCTCGTGGGTCATCCGCGGGTCTACCTCGACGACGGCAGCGCGCCGGTCGCCATCGAGCGCGGGTACGTGGAGCTGATGGTGGAGGACCACGACGACGGCGCGCTGTCGCTGCGCGTTGGGGTCGATGGAGAGCCGCTGCCCGCGGACGCGGCGCTCGACGAGCGCGGCCCGCTGCTGCTCGTGCAGGCCGAGCGGGGGCGCGTGCTCGTCGTCGAGCGCGATCGGACGACCAACGCGGTCGCGCAGGTGGTGCGCGATCTGCCGGCGCGCATCCCGCCGTCGGCGCGCTTCGAGCTGCTGCGCCGGCTGCCGCGCCTCGAGTCGCGCATGCCGGTGCGGCTGCCGGACGCGCTCGTCGGGGAGGAGATCCCCGCGCAGCCGAAGCTCGTCCTACGGCTGCTGCCGGCGCCGAACGTCGTCTTGAAGGTGCAAGCGGGCCTCGTGCCCGTCGGCGGCGCGGCGTGGCTAGCGCCGGGCGAAGGGCCGCTGAAGGCCGCGGGCGTACACGAAGGTCGACGCGTGACCGCCGTGCGCGCTCGAGCGGAAGAGCCCGCGTACGCGCGCGGCATCCTCGACGAGCTGCCACTGCCGCCGGAGGCCGCTCCCTGGACCTGGCTGCTCGACGAGGAGGAGCAGGCGCTCTTGCTGCTGGCGGCGCTGTCGGGCCGAGACGACGTGACCAGCGAGTGGCCGGACGGACGGGCGCTGTTCGAGCCGCCGCGCGAGGCCAGCGTCTCCGACGTCATCGTGCGGGTGAAGCGCGGGCGTGACTGGTTCTCCGTGGGTGGCGGGCTGCGTGTCAATGAAGAGGCGGTGGGCCTGAACCTGCTGCTCGAGGTCGTGCGCGACGGTAGGCGCTTCGTCCGCGTCGACGAGCGGCGCTGGATGTCGCTGTCCGAGGACCTGCGCGCGCGCCTCCGTGGCGCGGCCAACGCGCTCTATCCCTTCGGCGACGATCTGCGCGTGGGGCGCCCGGCGGCGCCGCTGCTCGACGAGCTGCTCGGCGACGAGATCGAGGACGAAGAGGCGGCCGAGGCCTGGCGCGCCCTCGTCGCGCGCGCCCGGCTCGCGAAGGACGCCGAGCCGACGCCGCCCGCTGCGCTCAACGCCTCCCTGCGGCCCTACCAACACGCGGGCTTCGCGTGGCTCGCGCGCGTGTGCGAGTGGGCCGGCGGAGGCGTGCTCGCCGACGAGATGGGCCTCGGCAAGACCGTGCAGACCATCACCGCGCTGCTGCACCGCGCCGAGAACGGCCCCACCCTCGTTGTCGCGCCGACCTCGGTGTGCTTCAACTGGCGACGGGAGATCGAGCGCTTCGCGCCGACGCTGCGCGTGCGGCTCATGGAGGGCAGCGGACGCAGCGGCGCGCTCCAGGATCTCGGCCCTGGTGACGTCGTCATCGCGAGCTACGGCGTGGTCGTGAACGAGATCGACGCCTTCGCGCGCGTGAAGCTCGCCACCGTCGTCTTCGATGAGGCGCAGGCGCTCAAGAACCCGGCGGCGCAGCGCACGCGCGCGATACGCCGACTCCAGGCCGACGCCCGCATCGCCATCAGCGGCACACCCGTCGAGAACCACCTCGGCGAGCTGTGGAGCCTGTTCTCGGTCGTGCTGCCGGGCCTGCTCGGTCCCTGGCCCGCCTTCTTCAAGCGCTTCGCCGCGCCCATCGAGCGGGACAACGACGACGAGGCGCGGGAGGCGCTGCTCTCGTTGCTGGCACCCTTCCTCTTGCGGCGGACCAAGGACGAGGTCGCCAAGGACCTCCCGGAGCGCATCGAGATCTCGCTGCCCATCGAGCTCTCCGAGGAGGAGCGCGCGCTGTACGAGGCCGCCCGTCGTCGAGCGGAGTCCGACATCGCCGCCGCGGCGGTGGGCGCGAACCAGGAGCAAGCGCGCATCCGGCTGCTGGCCTCGCTGACGCGGCTACGGCGGCTGTGCTGCCACCCGAAGCTCGATGACCCGGACAGCCCGGTGGCGTCGACGAAGCTCCTGCGCTGCCTGCGTCTGGTCGACGACATCGTCGGCGCCGGCAGCCGCGCGCTCCTGTTCAGCCAGTTCACGTCGCACCTCCGCCTCGTGGAGGAGGCCATCAAGGAGCGCGGTGTCCCCGTCCTCTACCTCGACGGCACGACGCCGGCCGAGGAGCGCGCGCGGCGCGTGGACGCATTTCAGCGCGGCGAGGCTCCGGTCTTCTTGATCTCCCTGAAGGCCGGGGGCGCGGGCTTGAACCTCACCGCCGCCGACTATGTGCTTCACCTGGATCCCTGGTGGAACCCTGCCGTCGAGGACCAGGCGACCGATCGCGCGCATCGCATCGGCCAGACGCGGCCGGTCACCGTCTACCGGCTGGTGGCCGCGGGCACGATCGAAGAGCGCGTGCTCGAGATGCACGACGAGAAGCGCGCGCTCGCGAACGATGTCCTGCAGGGCGCGACCGGCGCGCTCGACGTCAATCGGCTGGCGTCGCTGCTCACGCCAAGCGCCTGACCCGCGTCACTCGAAGCAGGCGTAGTGGTGCAGCGGCTTCGGCGCCTGCTGGTTCGGATCCTCGGATACCGTCCACAGGCCCTTGCCGGTGGCGTCGTACGCGATCGCCTCCCCTTGCGGCTCCGAGAGCGGGCCGAGCGTGACGGTCTGCGCCGCCTTGCCCGCGAGGTCGAGCGCGCTCTCGCCGTCGCCCAGGAACACCTCGAAGACGCCGGTGTACGAGCGGATCAACATGCGCTCCCCGTTCGGATGGAGGTCCGCGCCCGTGATCATGCGGCCGCCGGTGATCTCGACCCCCGGGCTCGGGATGGTGCCGCGCACGTCGAGCGTGTTCACTCCGTCGCGCACGAAGGGAGCCTCGAGCACGGCCACGCGCGAGGCGGGCCCGTCTCGCTTCTCGAGGAGGACGAGCGCCGACGCGTCGGGCAGCACGACGAAGGCCTCGGAGTCGAAGGCGCCGTCCGGATAGCGGAGGGGGAAGCGCCAGAGGGCGGCCGCGTCGACGTGCTCCTCGTGGATCCCCTGGCTGACGTCGACGGTCGGCTCCGGGATGGCGTACACGAAGACCTCGTCGCGGTCGGCCCGGTTGTTGCCCGTATCCGCGACCCACAGGCATGGTCCGCTGCCGTCGGGACAGGGGGCGGCGGCGATGTCTTCGGCGTCGGTCCACTCCACGTCGTCCAGTACGAGGCGCAAGAGCGCCTTGCCCTCGGGGGTCGCCGCATAGAGCCGCGCGTCGTCTCCCGAGTCGTTGTGCATCCACAGCACGCCCGGCTGCGAGGGCGAGGCGACGAGGCCGCTCACCTCGACGAGCAGCGGGTCCTCGAGCCCCTCCGTCTCGGCCGGCAGCTCCGCGTACGAGCCCGCGCAGTCAGGGCGCGCAGGCATGCGCCAGGACGACGGACCGGCGTCGGGCGACGTCGTCACCGGCGGCGGCGCGGGCGGACAGCTCGCGATCAGCGCCGACGACAGCAAGAGCACGGTGAAGGCGGTGCGTCGTCTCATGCGTCAGAGCGAGAATTGAAAGTCCTTCACGAGCGCGCCCGGCAGGAACGCGCTGCGGGTCGAGCGCGCGCCGTAGCTGTGCGCGTCGAAGATCATCTCGCGTTCGCTCGTGAGCGCCTCGAGGTTCTCTCCGAACATCCGATACAGGCTCTCGTCGAAGCGCATCACGTTGAGCGGCGCCTTCACGCGGCCACCCTCGACCAGGAAGGTCGCGAAGCGGGTCATGCCCGTGATGCGGCCGGCGGGCCGATCGCTGTAGTTCAGGTACCAGAGGTTCGAGATGAACACGCCGTCGGCGAGCGCCTCGAGCACGTCCGCCGTCGGGAGCTCGCCGCCCGCCATCTGCAGCGCCTGCGGGCCCTCGTCGCTGCCGGCGCCGTTGCAGGCGACGCCGTACTCCTTGGCCGAGCGCGGCGAGACGAGCGCTTGCCCGAGCATGCCCTCCTTGACCAGCTCGACGACGGGCGGCTTCGGAAAGCCGGCGCCGTTGAACGACGGGCCTACCCCCTCGGCCGCGTTCTCGAGCAGCGTCAGCTTCGGGCTCAGCGTCGTGCCGTGCTCCATCTTCACGAGGGGGGACTGCTTGGTCCGCATGGCCTTCAGCCCGAACGCGTCGTAGCCGAGCAGCGAGTAGACCTCGAACAGCGCCGACGGCGTCAGGTAGACGCGGTACTTGCCGGGCTCGATGCTGAGCGGCTCGCGCGCGAGCAGGGCCAACTGATCGCGCGTGCCGGCGAGCTTCTTGGCGAGCTCGTCGTCGTCCCAACGAAAGCCGGCGTAGGCGCCTTTCACGGCCTTGTCGGCGCGGTGGTAGACGCTGAAGTCGAAGTGGAAGGAGTGGCTCGAGAACCAGTTCCGCTGCCCGCGCGAGTCGGCGAAGCCGGCGTGCACACCTCCCGACGCGAAGATGCCGACGAGGTCCATGCCCTCGGCGCGGTCGAGGATCTGTCGCGTGGCCTCGTGCGGGTCGGGCAGCCGATCTTCGCCGATGGTCTCGGTCGAGCGCACGGCGTCGGGCACGAGGAGGTACGGATCCTCGGGCAACATGGGCAGGCTCTCGCGCAGCGACGACAGCAGCGTGCCGACGCGCTCCTCGTCGAGCGCCCGCTCGCCCGAGATGGGCACGCTGCCGGACGCGTGGCGCTGGCCCCGCCGCAGGTCGACGGTGAGCGAGCGTTGCAAGACGTCGCCGGGCTGCCGGATCTTTCCCTGGTTGAAGCGCACGAAGCTCGAGTCCTCGGCGTCGAACCACACGGCGACGTCCTCGCCCGGCTGGAGGTACGTGCGCGAAAGATCCGCGAGGGAGTCGAAGGTCGCCTGCAGCGCCTGCGTGCTGTCGCCGCTCGTCGTCATCCCTCACCTCCGAACACGGCCACGTCGCCGAACAGGCAGGGAGGCGCCGCGTGCCCGACGTTCACGCTCTGGTTCGGCTCCCCCTTGCCGCAGTAGGGCGTGCCGAGCACCTGCACCTCGTGGGCCGAGCCGACCGCTTTCAGGCTGCGCCAGAAGCTCGCCGAGATGCCGCGGTAGTTGGGGTTCTTCACGATGCCCTTCACCTGCCC
>CAYLZW010000268.1:0-7896 GCA_964388085.1 uncultured Myxococcales bacterium
TCGAGAACTGAGACTCGTACTTCGCCATGTACGTGGGGCTGAGCGTCGGGTCGATTCCCAGCGCCTCGAGCTCCTCGAGGGTCTCGTCTCCGGTGAGCTCGATCTCGCCATCCGCGGTCTTCACGACCTTCTTCTCGGCTTGCTTCGTATCGGACGAGTCGGACTTCTTCGTCGCCATCTTCTCTTGCCCCTCGTGCACCAGAGCCGGGCGCGCGCCGGATGGAGCGTCGTCGTGGTAACACGATCGCCAAATTTGGGTCAAACCAAGAGCAGAGCACGCGCAAACGAGTCGCGATCCGGCGCCCTCGAAGAGCCCCAAAGAGAGCCCTAAAGAACGCCCAAAGCACGCCCCAAAGAGAGAGGGGCGACCCGAAGGCCGCCCCGCTCCTCGGCTCCTGCCGGCCGGCGCCTTAGGCGCGGATGTTCCGGATGGAGTTCATCGCGCCCTGGTGCATCGTGTTGAGCACGTTGCTCATCGACTGCATCATCTGCTGGAGCTTGTTCATCATGTTCTTCAGGTTCTCGAACATGAGCTGACGGCTGTCGCTCTTGTCCGTCGTCGAGTTGCCGCCGGCGCCCTGGCCCTGGCCACCGCCGCCGAGCGCGCCGCCGACCGCGCTGCCGAGACCCTTGCCCACCATGCTGCCGACGGGGCCGCCGACCATGCCGCCGAGCACGCCGCCGGCCATGCCGCCGATGCTGCCGAGCGCGCCGCCGTAGCCACGACGACCGGACTCACCGCCCTGGGTCTCGTTGGACTGCTTCATCTTGTCCATTTCCTTCTTGATCTCCTCCTGCATCTCCTTGACGGTGTCCATCATGAAGGCAGCGACGAGGTCCTCGAAGGTCGCGTTCGGGGGCAGCTTGGCCATGTACGAGCCGGGCTTGGCGTCGTTCCCGAACGAGGACTTGGTGCCGTAGTCCTGGCCGGTGGCGTTCGAGAAGCCGGTGCCGTTCTGCGGCGCCGCGCTCAGCGCGCCGAAGCCACCGCCCGCGCCGCCCATGCCGAAGCTCTGCATCAGGTTGGCCGCGTTGCCCATCATGCGCGCGAGGCCGGAGAGCGCCGAGCCCGCGATGGGGTTGCCGCCGAGGCCGGCGAAGATGCCGGGGTTCAGCCCGGGCAGGCCGAAGTTGCTGCGGGCGATCGTGATCTTGCCGTCGTTGCGGAAGTCGGGGACGTAGCGGCCACCGACCGACGCCTCGAACTGCGCGCGGAAGATCGGGTTCTGGTTGAGGCGGCGCTCGAGCGACTTGGCCTTGCTCCGCTTCGAGAGGCTACGGCCGATGAGGGCGCCGAGCGGTCCACCGAGCGCAAAACCACCGAGCATTGCGCCGAGGCCACCCTTGGTGAACTTCTTGAGGTCCATGCGGCTGTAGCGCGAGCCCATGCACGAGCTCGGGGAGGCCATGTGCTGCGCGCGGCACATGCCGGAGCCGATGCGGCCGGGATCGACGCCGGTGAAGGCCTCGAACAGGTTCTTCTGGTAGCCGGCGAGGTTGCCCTGCCCGAGGTCCTTGAGGGCACCCTGGAGCGCGGCGCTGCGCTGGTCCATGCCGAGCGCCTGGAGGAGCGCCTGGTGCGCGTCGCCACCCGAGCGACCCGTAATCTGGGTCATCGCGTTCCTGATAGCACCACCGATTCCGCTCATTGTCGTTCTCCCGTGTGCCCGCAGGCACGTGTTGAAAGCCACTCCCCGAACGGATCACCGTCGGAGCACCTACATTATCGCGCGGGGCCCAGGCTGGTTGCGCCTCGCGTCGAGATCCTCGCCCACCCGGCCGGGGGGTGGCAACGCTCTCGGAGGGCGTCGGAATCACGTTCGAAAACGCAGCGTTAGAAAGGGATGACGCCGCCCGCGGGCGAGCCCTCGGCCGCTCAGCGCCGGCCGGAGACGACCCGCAAGAGCGCCCTCGCCTTGCGGGCGAGAGCCCCGTCACGGTGCCCGACGGAGCCGAGGGCGCGCTGGAGGTCCTGCGCGGCGTCCTGCCAGCGGGCTTGCGTGATGTAGACCTCGGCGCGGTTCACGTACGCGGCCGGCGAGCGCGGGTTCACCTTGATGGCATAGCCGAACTGCCGAATGGCGCGCTCCTCGTCGCCGAGCTTGTGAAAGATGACGCCGAGCGCGCGATAGTAATAGTCGTTGCGCGGGTCGATGGCGACGAGCCCCTCGAACAGCGTGCGCGCCTCGTTGTTCTTGCCCTGCATCAGAAAGAAGTAGCCCGTGTGCGCGATCGCGTAGAGCTCGTCGTCGGTGTAGCCCTTCAGATCCTTGAGCGTGACCTGGCCCGCCGCCCACTGCGGCAGGAGGGTCTCGAGGTGCTTCGGATCGACAGGCTCTGCCATGGGCATGCGCATCTTCTTCGGGAGCGCGCGTGGCACGCAACCGCCTCGCGACAGTTCCCGACAGATACGCGACAGCGGCGCGGTTGTCCTACATTGTGCGCAACACACTTACGTGGGGCGCCGATACCGAGTCGAACCGCCAGCCAGGGGGGTCGACCATGTCGCTGCCACGAGACCGCGCTCGCCTGCCCTCGACGCAAAGGCCCTCGGCCGCGTTCGTCATCTGGCTGCCGGTGGTGCTGCTGCTCCCGCTCGCCGGCGGCTGCCAGATGGAGCGCTTCTTCCCCGAGGACGTCGCTGCCGGCGTGGCGCGCCTCAGCTTCCGCAACGCCGCCATCGTCACCTCGCTCATCTCCGACGACGCGCGCTGTGGCTTCGCGAGCGAGGCGGTGCTCGGCAGCGCGAAGCTGAGCGGCGAGATCGGCAGCATCGGCACGCTCACCTGGACGGTCCGCGACTGCGAGCTCGATCTCGGTGAGCTGCACGTCGTGAAGACCGACTGCAGCGACGTGGAGACGTCCGTGGCCGGCTCGCTGACGGTGAGCGGCACGCGCGAGGTGCGCGGCGTGCTCACGGGGAACCCGAGCTCGCCCATCATCCCCGAGGGCCCGGACGCGGTGACGATTCAGCTCACCTACGCGCCGAGCGAGTACCTCGTGCGCATGTCCAATCGCATCACGGCGCTGACGCAGAGCGGCGGCAGCGTGGCGTTCACGGCCGCGGCGCACCTCGCGAAGAGCGCCAGCACCGGCGTGTGCTCCATCCCGACCAGCGACCTCACCATCACCGACCTCGTGTACGAGGACGTCGCCGTCATCGTGGACGCGGGCGAGAGCGATCCCTTCCCCGCCGAGGTGCCGCGCTCGAAGCTGTCGGCGCAGCTCGGCGTCTATGGCGACCAGGAGAACCACCTCGAGGGTGAGCTGACGGTGTGGGACACGACGGTGCGCGTGCCGCTCGAAGACGATCCGACGCCGGTGCTCGATCCCGACTACGTGTTCGAGGCGTTTCGCGACAGCTACGCCTGCACCGAGGACCTCGTCACGCCGCTCACGTACGAGTGCCCGCTCTCGCAGTCGCTGCACCCGAAGCTCGCGCAAGGCGCCGCGCAGCTCACCATCAGCACCTTCGGCAACGTCGCCAAGCTCGCCGAGGAGGAGTGCTTCAAGCTGCCGAGCGTGCTCGCGAGCCCGACGCTCACGGGCGCCGTGGGCGAGGCCGGCGGCAGCGCGCGCTATGACGTCGAGAACTGCGTCATCGAGCTGCCGGCGGCGACGGAATTCTCGAGCGACTGCCTCGGCAAGCGGTACTTCGCCGAGGGCAAGGTGACGGTGAGCGGATCGAAGGTCGTGAGCGGCGTCTTGACGGGCAGCGCGCAGGATCCGGTGGCGCCCATCACCACGCAGCCCGCCGTCGTCAGCCTCGAGATCGAGCTGCAGGGCTTCGCCATCAGCGACAACCAGAGCGATCAGCGCCTGTTCCTGAAGCAGGGCTGGCTGTCGGGGTCCATGCGGCCGAAGACCGCCATCGACACCACGCTCGGCGTCTGCGCCTTGCCGACGCCGGTGGCCTCGTTCGAGAACATCGTCCTCGAGGACGCGGTGGCGGACCTGCACGCGGACGGCAGCACGTACACGATCCGCGTGCAGACGAGCTCGCTCGAGGCGCAGAACGGCAAGGGCAGCTCGCGCGAGAACTACCTGGCGGGCTCGATGACGGTGCAGGGGACCGCGTTCGGCATTCCCGTCGCGGGCGAGCCGGTGCTGAACCCCGCGTACACGCCGAACGACTTCCACAACGCCTACTCCTGCCTGCCGAACCTCGAGATCCCGGGGAGCGACGCCGACTGCTCGCTCGCGCCCATGCTCGGAGAGAACGCCGCGCGCTTGATCGTGCTGACGGCGGGCACGCTGGCGAGCATGGTGAACGCCGACGACGAGTGCGGCTTCGAGAACACCATGCTGCTGATCGATCCCGACGAGGTGATCGGCGAGAGCGGCGAGACGGGCTCCATGTCGTGGAGCGTCGAGCAGTGCGATCTCTCCGGCGTGCTACGCCGCTACTCGGACGACTGCAGCGGCGGCTACACCATGATCTCGGGTGGCGTCGTGGTGGACGCCTCACGCAAGGTGACGGGCGAGCGCGAGAAGAAGCTCGTCGTCGTGGACTCCATCATCCCGCGCACGCGCGACGCCGTGGACGTGCGCATCACCAGCGCCGCGCTGAACGACTTCGTCGCCTACCAGGTGGCCGGCGGCGACGACGGCCCGAAAGGAAAGCTCACGCTGCACAGCGGCACCATCGAGGCGCGCGTGCTGCCCCGCCTCGGAGAGCGCGAGAGCGATCCCGGCGTGTTCGACGTGCCGACCCCGCTGGCCGAGCTCGCGTCCATCTCGCTACCGTCGGCGGAGGCCACCCTCGAGGCCGAGGGCAAGACGTTCAAGCTCACGCTCAGCGAGGTGCAGCTCTACGCCCGCAACGGCATCTTCGGCGGCTTCGGGAACCAGGTGTCGGGCAGCCTGAAGGTGAACGGCGAGCTCGTGGAGTTTGGGCCGATCCCGTTGAACCCTGACTTCGAGCAGGGCGCGTTCGATGACGCTTATGCGTGTACCGAGGATCTGCTCGAGGTCATCCCGACGAACGAGTGATTCACAGACGCAGCGAGCTGCGCGCTCCCCCCCGATCGCTTGCGTTGGTCCCATGATCGCGAAGCGGATCTCGTTCGCTGGCAAGGCGCAGCGGAGGCGCGACCTTTTGGTCGGGCCACGCACGCAACGCAGCCAGCGGGCGAAAGACCGAGCGAGGGGGGATCAACGCGAGGGGTCGGGGGGGTAAGCTTCCCCCATGCTGCCCACGTTCGTGATCGACTACCCTGAGGCCCACGAGGCCATGCGCGTCCTCGAGCAGCGCTTCGGCGTGAAGCCCGCCGGCGTGTTGCCTTCGCTCGGTGCCCGGCCCGTGAGCGCGGACATGGTGCCGCACTCGCTGCCGGCGGAGCCGTTCATCGCCGTCAACGGGAGCGGGAACTATCACCACGAGAGCGTGCCGCTCGTCGAGGGCTTTCTGGCAGCGCGTCTGGCGGCGCGGCCGGGGCAGCGCTTCGCCTACGTGCAGATCGACGCGCATCCAGACAAGGACGATCGCTTTCGCTGGAAGTGTGACTGCGCTTCCTTCGTCGGCCGCGTGATGAAGAGCCGCGCGCTCGAGGGCGTGTGGCTGCTCGGCATCTATCCGCCTTGTCTCGAGGAGACCAACCGGCCGGGGCATATGTTCACGCCGCGGCTCGGCTACTACGGCGAGCACTACTTTCGGCGCATGCACACGTACGTGGTCGGCGGTGACGACGTCACCGAGCTGTTCTGGCAGTTTCAGCCGGAGGACCTCGAGGAGGCGCGCGCGAACCCGTCCGTGGCCGAGGTGCTGGAGCGGGAAGAGCCGCCGCCGCCGCTGCGCAAGAGCACGCCGGCGTTCCTGCGCGACGACACGCCGCAGCCCTGCCTCGACGTGCGCTGGCAGACGCTCGAGCACTTCGAGCCCGCGCGCGACCTGCCGGATCTACCGCTCTACGTCACCGTGGACCTCGACGTCTGCAAGGACAAGCCGACCACCGACTGGCGCGTTCGGGGCCGAGAGCCGCCCAAGAACGAGTGGGGGGTCGTCGACAACCAGGGCACCATGGCGTGGCAGGATCTGCTCTCGCTGATCGAGCGCATCGGCGCCGCCCGGCAGATCGCCGCGGCGGACTTCTGCGGCCTGACGAAGGACATCGGCTCCATCCCGGACGCCGCGAGAGAGCGTTCCCTCGACGGTGTGGCCGAGATCTACCAGGCGCTGACGCAGGCCATTCGAAACGGACGCGGCTAACGAACGCGCGCGCGGCGCAGGGCCATGCGGAAGTCGTCATCCGACGGTGGTGCCCCCTCGGGCTCGATCTCGCGCATGCGCTCCTCGAGAGCTTGCTTGGCCTTCTGCCAGACCGGATCGAACGCTCCCGCGCGATCGACGACGACGTGCCAGAGGGGCTCGGCGGGCTGGCGACGTCCGTACACGCCCGGTCTGTAGATGGTGACGTCCCAGGAGTACGTCGCCGCGCCGCTCTCGTCGTCGTTGCGGGCGATGGCGTCGAGCGCCTCGCGCACCTGCACCGACAGCTTGGGTACGTCGTAGTAGCCCTCGTCGCGCTGCTCTTCGTCGTCGAGGGTGGCGTGCCCGCGGCGCTCGTCCCGCCGGTCCTCGTCGCCGGCCGGCGCGTTGTTGTCGTCGTCGACTTCGCCGCCGGGATCGCCGCTGACGACGCGACCGCTGCCGTCGGCGCCGGCGCTCGCTGCCCCCCCTTGCGCTCCGGTCTGTCCGGCGCCCTGCTGGCCTTGTGGGGAGGATGCGGCCGCGTTGTCTCGTAAAGACGCAGCGTCCCGCGAAGCGCGCGAAGGGTGTGGCGCGGAGGTCGGGGCCTGCGTCGACGGAGAGCTGGCGCCCGGCCGCGTCGTGACCTCTTGCTGCCTCGGCACCTGGGTGCCTTCCGGGAGCGCTCCTCGCTGAATGAGCTCGCGCACGGTGGCGGCGTCGAGCTTGCCCGTGACGGGGAGCTTCGCCGCGTGCTGCAGGCTCCGCAGCGCTCCCTCGAGGCGCTGCTTGCCTTTGCCGCCGCCAAAGAAGCCGAGGGTCGCGAGGCTCTCGAGGAAGTTCGAGAGGTCGCGGGACGCGTGGTCCTTCATGTGCTCGGCGCGCGCCCTCGCCTGCTCGTGCGCGACCACGTGGCTGCGCTCACCAGGCGCCGCCGTCGTCGTCGAGCCGCGTGCGCTCGACGGCCCCTTGGGGCCGAAGTACTCCTGAGCCCCCGTGCCCCAGCCGCTCTTTGCGGTGGGCGCGCCGCCGAGCTTCGGCTGCGCGGGTTTGGCGTCGAGCTCGGTCGGCTTCGCGGCGCCGGCGTCCGTCGGCAGGATGCCGAGCTCGCTCAGCTTCGCGCGCGTCGCGTCGTCGAGCTTGCCGGTGACGGGCAGCCCGTAGGCTCGCTGAAACGAGCGCAGCTGCTCGGCGGCGCCTCCCTCGGGTGACGGCGGAAAACCCGCTTGCGTGAGCGCGGCGACGAGGCTCCTCGCGAGCACGCGCGCTTGCGTCGGCGTCTTCGCGATGCCGGACCGCAGCAGCGCCGTCTCGAGCGCGCCGAGCGGCGGACCCTGCTGCGCACCTTTCGGCCCGACATCAGGACTGCGCGGCCCGGGGCCTTTGATCGCCGCCATCGGCCGCAGTCTACACGAGAGGTTTTCCGACGAGCAGTCAGTCGCTAGAACGCCGCCTCACCTTGCAGGAGGCCCGCGTGAATGGTCATGCCGCTCGAATGGCTCGTCTTACGCTCAGCGCGCTCGCGTGCGCCGCGCTCGTCGTGGGATGCGCCAGCACCGACGAGAAGGCGGCCCCGTCCGCTGGCACAAAAACGCCCCCGCCGCCGCAGGAGACGCGCCTCATGTACCCCGACACCCGCATCGCCGAGCAGAGAGACGACTACCACGGCACAGAGGTGCTCGATCCTTATCGCTGGCTCGAGGACGCGG
>CAYLZW010000269.1:0-7886 GCA_964388085.1 uncultured Myxococcales bacterium
GCGCGCTCAAGAACGTCATCGCCATCGCCGCGGGCGCGGCCGACGGGCTCGGCTTCGGCCTCAACACGCGCGCGGCCCTCATCACGCGCGGGCTCGCCGAGATCTCGCGCCTCGCGGTGAAGATGGGCGCGCGGCCGCTCACGCTCTATGGCCTCGCCGGCATGGGCGATCTCGTGCTGACCTGCACGGGGAGCCTGTCGCGAAACCGCACCGTCGGCTTCCAGCTCGGGCAGGGCAAGAAGCTCGACGCCATCCTGGCGGAGCTCGGCGAGGTCGCGGAGGGCGTCAACACCACCCGCGCGGTCAAGGATCTCTGCCGTCGCGAAGAGGTCGAGATGCCGATCTCCGAAGGCGTCTACGAGCTGCTCTTCGGCGACGTAGCCCCCCGAGACGCCGTGTACGCGCTCATGGGCCGCCGGCTGAAATCGGAGGACTGAGCAATCGCTGCCCCGCGCCTCAGCCTCGGGGGGACGGGCCCGCGCGGTTCAAGACCACGCCGCGCTCTCCGCTCGACGACGTGACGACCTCGCCCTCGACGCCGTAGACGCGCCGCAGGTGCTCCTTCGTCAGCGCGGCGCTCGCGGGTGCGTCCATGACGACGCGGCCGTCGCGCAGGCCGACGACGCGATCGGCCAAGGACAACGCGGCGCCGAGGTCGTGCAGCGAGGTGATCACGAGGGCGCCTCGCTCGGCGCGAGCTCGCAGCGCGCGGGACACGAGCGTGGTGTGCCGGGCGTCGACGCCGGCGTGCGGCTCGTCGAGCACGTACGCGTCCGCCTGGTCGTCGACCAGCGCGCGCGCGACCTCGACGCGCCGGCGCTCGCCGCCGGAGAGGGTCGAGAGGCGCCGTCCGAGCACCGTCGCCACGCCGAGCTCGTTCGCGACGGCGGAGACCGCCTCGAGCGCGCCGGCGTCGACCAAAGCCTGAGTCCCTCGTCGAGCGATGAGCCCCTGTGCGATGCGGGCCGCCGACGGGAGGTCCTCGGCGACGACGTTCGCCTGCGCGAGGCTGGCGATTCGGCGGGCGCGCGCCCGCGCGGGCAGCGAGGCGAGGGCGGTGTCGTCGAGCAGGACGCGGCCGAGCGTAGGGCGCCGGACGCCGCTCAGGCAGTCGAGCAGCGTGGACTTGCCGGCGCCGTTCTCTCCCACCAGCACGAGCACCGAGGCCGGCGCCAGCGTCAAGGTGACGTCGTCGAGCAGCCGCCGCGAGCCCGCGACCACCGTGATGCCCTGGGCGCGCAGCGTCGTCATCGCGCCCCGTCCGACAGGCGGCGTGCGAGCGAGAGCGCGAAGATCGGCGCCCCCACGAGCGCGGTGAGCGCACCGACCGGCAGCTCGGTGCCGAGGAAGGCGAAGCTCACGCGCGCCACGCCGTCGAACAGCGCGAGGGCGGCGGCGCCGAACAGCCCGGACGCGGCCACGAGCAGGCGCATGTCGCCGCCGAGGAGCAGGCGCAGGGCGTGTGGCACGACGAGGCCCACGAAGCCGATCATGCCGGTCACGGGGACGACGGCCCCGACGAGGAGGCTCGCGGCCGCGTACGCGGCCATCTTGGTCGCGAGCGGGGAGACCCCGAGGCGCATCGCCTCGTCATCGCCGAGCGCGAGCACGTCGAGGCGGCCGCTCAAGGCCAGCAGCGTGACGCCGCCGAGCAGGACGGCGGCGCCCACGAGCGCGAGCGTCGCCAGGTCCGGATACCCGAGCGTACCGACGAGCCAGAAGAGCAACGCGTAGGATCGCTCCGCCGGCAGCAGCGTCTTGATGAGGGTGATGATGGCGGCGGCGAACGCGTTGAACACGACGCCGGCGAGCAGCGTGGCGTCGGTGCGGCCGCGACCCTCGCGCGCGACGAACCAGGCGAGGCCCGCCGACGCCACGAACGCGCCGACGACGGCGCCGGTCGGCACCGCGACGAAGGCCAACGCGCCCGCGGCGGCCACCGCGAGCGCACCGCCGAGCGCGGCGCCGCCGGACACGCCGATGATGTAGGGGTCGGCCAGCGGGTTTCGCAGCAGCGCTTGCAAGGACGCGCCGGTCATCGACAAAGCGGCGCCGACGAGCAGCGCGAGCCAGACGCGCGCGGCGCGCAAGCCGAGGACCGTCTGCCGAGCGTCGTCATCGAACAGCCAGCCGGCGGACACGCCGTCCGGCCCCGCCATGAGCCCGAAGGCGGCGCTCCCGGCGCACGCGAGCGCGCCCGCGAGCAAGATCCGCTGCCGCCGGCGCGGGCTGAGGACGGCTTCCGCGGGGCTCACGGCGCGCCCTGCGAGGAGGTGGTGGAGGCCGCGGCGAGGAGCCGCGCGAGCACGGCGACGTCCTCGTACAAAGAGGGCCCCGGGCGCATGAGGATCGGGTGGGCAGGCGCGCTGACGACGATCTTCGATCCGGCCGCGCCGAGGCCCACGAGGCGCGCGCGCAGCCGTTTGGCGGCGTCCGGGCCCTCGGCGGTGACGAGCACGTCGGGCGCCACCGCGAGCAGCGTCTCGAGCGACCAGGTGGGCCAGGCGGGCGCTCCCCGCGGCGCCGCCGGCACCGCTCCGGCGAGCTCGAGCGCCTCCTCCGCGAACGTGCCGGGGCCGGCGACCACGAGCGGCTCCACCTGGAACACCACGACCGCGCGCGGACGTTCAGTTATTTCCGCAACTGACGATGTGATCGCCCGGAGCTGCTGGTTCAGCCGCGTGACGAGATAGCGCGCGCGCCGCTGGCTGCCGGTGACCTCGCCGAGGCCGCGCAAGAGGTCTCGGATCTCTCCGATGCTGTCCGCGAAGGCCACGAGCACGGGGACGCCGCGCTCGCGCAAGCGATCGAGCACCTGCCGCTGGCCGAACGAGGGCATGGCGACGACGAGGTCGGGCCGCAAGGTGAGGATGGCCTCGAGCTGGGGATCGACATAGCCGCCGACCTGCGGAAGCCGCGTCGCGGCCGCCGGACGATCGCAGTAGCGCGTGACGCCGACCACGCGATCCCCGAGCTCGAGCGCGAAGAGCGACTCGGTGAGCACCGGCGCCAGCGAGACGATGCGTCTCGGCGGGGACGCCGGCCGTGCGTTCGGCAGCTCCGGCCGGTACAGGTGCGCGCGACGCTCCCCGAGCGTGCCCTCAGGAGGCGCCGCACGGGTCGCCCCATTCGCGAACAGGAGCGCGCCGAGCAGCAGCGTCGCCGGTAGAGCCGCGCGTGGGAGACGGATGGCGTGCCTCATGGTCCGAGCACCTGCCAGAGGTGAAGCGGCACGACCTCGCTGCTCTGGGAGAGCAGCGCCGCGGCCTCGGGGGCCCCGGGCGTGAGCGCGGGCGCGGGTGTGCGCGCGATGGCCTTCAGGCCTCGGAACACGGCGCCGCCCGGTCCCACCGCGATCGGTCGGCTGAACGGCCACGGGTGAAGCTCGCCCTCGTCGACGTCGATCACGTGGAGCGCGTCCGTGGCGTACTCGGTGACGAGGGCGAGGCCGCCGCCGAGAGAGACCGCCTCGAAGAGGGACTCGACGCCGGAGGCCCCGGTCTCGAGCACGCTCCCGTCGGCCAACGCCGTCGCGCCACGAGGGAGCAGCGCGATGCTGCCCTCGAGCACGCTGCCGACGATGACCCAGTCGGCGGTCACCGCGGGCGTCCCGGGCGCGAAGCGCTCGAGCGCCAGCACCTCGACGATCTCGAGGCTGTCCGCGTCCAGCCTGATGAGCCCCCCCTGCGAGCGGGCTCGCCAGCGCCCGTCGCTCTGCTCGAGGACCCCGGAGCAGCTCACCCAGGGCTGGCCTTCGTCGTCGAGTGTAATGGCTTGAGGGTTCTGAAAGGGTAGAATCGTATGCCCAGCGCTGTGTAGACGTCCGTCCTCGACGTCGAACGCCACCACGAGGCCGGGGCCGAAGACCGCGGGAGGCCCTGTCTCCAGCAGGTTGGTGAAGGTCACGAGCAGCCTGCCGTCCACGAACGCGACGCCCTCGGGGTGGCGGGCGCTCATGCGGCTGACGCGGCTCTCCCGGTCGCCGTCGCCGTCGGCGTCGAGCGGCGCGCTGAGCTCTCTGGGAGGCGAGACGTCGACGACGAGGGGGTGGGCTCCGTCCGCGAGCGCGCGGCCGTGATCGAGCACGGCGCCGGCGCAGACGTCGACGAGCGCGACGCTGTCCTGTCCGAACAGCGTCACCGCCCCGAGCTCGCCGTCCGCCTGCAGCGCTACCGCGAAGGGCAGCGGGCCGCGGATCCCGTCCTCGACGGGGAACGCCAGCGCGGGGGGGAGCCGTGTGCCGGACAGGAGCGCGGGCTCGAGCGCGCCGTCCGTGGACGCGGGGACGAAGGCGAGCAGCGCCTCTCCGCACCGCCCGATGGCGAGGTCGTTCGGCGTCATGCCGACGTCTCTCGTCTGTCCGGCGACGCAGCCGAGCGCGTCGTCGAGGGAGCGCACGCGAACGGAGGCGCTCAGGTCACTCGCGGGGACGGCGAGGAGGACCGCGTCGGGCGGGGTTCCCCCGGGATTGAAAGATATGGAAATGTCGAATCGTCCTCGGAGGTCGGCCGTCTCGGCCTCTGGCTCACCGTCCGGCAGCGCCACGGTGACCTCCGCGCCCGCGGGGACAGCGCCGGTGAAGCCGCGGACACGCACGGCTCCGTCGTCGAGCGCGGCGACGACGGAGCGGAGACCGGGCCACGCGAGCGCCCCCGCCGGGGGCAGGCACACGGGCGTCGGCGCCGGCGCGCAAGCCGCGGCGAACAGGACGGTCAGCGCGGCGGCAGGGATCTGACGGCCCATGGCTCGCGTCGTCACGTGCGCACCTCCACGGCCACGAAGAGCTGCCGGCCGGGCAGGGGCAGCAGGTTCACGTCGCGCGCGTCCAAGACGTCGAGCGCGTTGGTCAACGCCGCGGTGACGGCGAGCGTGTCTCCGAGCGGCAGCCGCGACACCAGATCGAGCAGCGCATAGCCCGGCGTCCGCAGCGTCCCATAGAGGTTGTTGCTGACGCCGGAGCGCTGCCGCACGACGACGGAGAGCGTGCCGCCGTCGGGCTCGCCGAGGCGCGCGACCAGCCGCGAAGACAGCGGTGGCACCACCGGCAGGGGCGCGCCGGTGGCCTCGACCGTGGACGCGAGCGCGTTCGCCGTCACCTCGAGCCCGAGCAGCGGATGGAGCTGGACGTCGACGCGGCCCTCGACGCCCGCGCGGAGCAGCGGCCCCGTGTTCACCGGCTGCACCTCGAAGGCGTTGCGGTTCACGAACAGGATCATGTCCTCCATCCGTCCGACGAAGGCGGCTACCCGCGCCTCGACGCGACGTCCGCGCGCCGCCGAGGCGATACGCGCGTACAGCTCCGCGTCCGACGAGCGCTCGAAGCCGAGCGCGGAATTTCCGAGCACGAAGCCGCGCGGCGCGTACAGCTCATCGAGCGTCGGTGCGCGCCCGCCGTGGGAGGCGCGCAGCCCGGCGGCCCACGATGACGACGGCCCGATCTCGAGCCCGGCCTCGCCGCGCGGCAGCAGGCCGACGTCGCTGAACGAGGTGACGCCGACGCGCGCGAAGAGCAGGAGCCAGCGCCCGCCGAGCTGCTGCTCGAGCTCGGCCGACACGTCGCCGACGTCACGGACGAAGTCGGCCTCCAGCACCTGCGCGCGCTCGAGCCGCACGGCTCCCGCCAGCGTGAGCCCCGGCAGGATCTCCTCCGCCTCCGCGCCCAGCCCGACGCTGGTCGAGAGAGAGGCGACGCCCTCCTTCGCCGGACGGAGCTCATCCCAGGTGGAGCGGGCGCTCCCCGTCACGGCGCCGTCGAGCTCGGCGGAGAGCGGCCCGTAAGCGAGCGTCATCGCGCCGCGGGCGCCGCCCCCGAGGTGGCGGCCGCGCAGGCGCGAGGTGGGGGCGGTGGCGAAGCCGGGGACGCCGCCCTCGTGTGCGCTGCCCCAGGCCAAGGCGTCGAGCTTGCCCACGGGGATCCAGGTGCGCGCGTGCAAGAGGCCGGAGGCGCGTCGCTGATCATTGTTGCCGCGCGTGAGCGGGGCAGCGTCGTCGACGCTGCCCGTGGCCGAGGCGGGCGCGTAGCGGAAGTCGCCCTCCGTCATCGCCAGCGACGCTCCGGCGCTCAACAGGCTGGCACCGTCGTCTCGCGTCGCGACGGCGTCGAGCCGGAAGGTGCCGAGGGTGCCGGCGCCCGCGCGCGCCTTCAGGTCGTTACCTTTGGGAGCCTCAAAGTGAACGCCACCCGCGCCCGACCCGGCACGAGAGGAGGCCGCCGCCGCGGGCAGCGCCCAGAGGGGGAGCGCCGCGACGTCGAGGCCGCCCGTCACCGGGTCAGCGAGGCGGAGCCCCATGAGATCGCTGCCGAGGCGCGGGCCCTCGAGCCCTCGATAGCGGAGCCGGACGGGCGCGAGCGGCCCGCCGGTCCGCAGCAGGTGGACGCCGGCGAGCGCCTCGAGGCCTTCTTCGGGGGTCGCCGTCGACGACGAAGCGCCCTCGAGCGAGCGCTGGTCGCCGGGTGACGCCTGCCGGGGCCGCGCGCCTTCGACCGTGCCCTCGAGCACCGCGGCGTCCTCCTCGTCCCCCCACTCGTCCCCCCACTCATCGGCCTGCGCGCGCAGGGCGGGAGCGCCTGCCAGCAGCGCGGCCAGGATGATCGCGCCGAGGGCGGGCAGGCCCCCGCGGGAGGTACGCAGTCGCTTCACTCGCCCGCACGCAGGCGCACGAGGCGCCGGCCGGCGTCGTCGGACAGGCCGACGAGCAGGTCGTCGCCCATGTCGGTCAGCAGGTCGACGGCGGTGCACTCGTCGTGGAACGTCAGCACGTCGTGCGGCACGCGCGCGGCGCCGTCGTCGAGCGAGACGCCCCGGACGGCCTCGAAGGGGACGAAGAAGTCACCGTGCACGTACACGAGCTCGTCGCCAAAGCGGGCGGCGGCGAGCGAAGGCGCGGCCACGATCTCCTCGGCGTCGGCGAGCGCGATGGGGTCCCCAGAGAGCGCGGCCGCGACGTCGCCGGCGGACAGCAGCGAGAAGTGCTGCGCGCCGCCGTGGTAGCCGCCGACGACGAGACCGCCCGCCTTCGTGGCGATCACCGGTCCGCCGAAGGTCGTGGTCGGGTCCGCGTAGCTCGCGAGCAACAGCGGGGCGTCGGCCTTCGCGTACAGCGCCGTGTCGCCCTCGAGCGCCCCTAGCGAGGTCGCGTTGACCACCAGCGTGGCGTCGACGAATTCGGCGGCGAAGTTGCCGTTGGCGTCGACGTAGCGGAGCGGTTCGCTCACGCCGGCGGTCGTGTCGTAGAGGGCGATCGCGCCCGCGACGACGAACGTCTCCGTGTCGAAGGCGCCCGTGTAGCCGGCCGCGAAGCGAGCGCCGTCGTACGCCAAGAACCAGGACAGGTACGACTCTTCGACGTCGTTGGGGACGACCTCGAACAGCGCGCTGCCGGCGGCGTCGTCGGCGATGGGCCAGGGCCCGAGGTTCACCACCGCGCCGGCGGCGACGTCGAGACCGTACAGCGTGCCGCCGCCCTCGCCCGGGACCACCTCGACGACCGCGATGGAGGGCGAGAGGGCGGCGCTGTCCACGACGGAGTAGCCCTCGCCGAGCGTGAGCGTGCCGAGCACCGGGTCGGCGTCGGCGCACGGCTCGACGCCCCCGTCGTCGCTGCCGCCGTCATCAGCCGCACCCGCGTCGTCGCTGGCCTGTGCCGCGTCCGCGGGTACGCCGGCGTCGCCGCTGCTCCCTGGCGCGCAGGCCAGTGCCAGGTGGAGCAGAAGACAAGAAAGCAGAGAGACGGCGAGAGACCTGCGGGCCCGGATCGTGTTTCGCATCGAAAGCTCCTCCGCGGGCAAGGCCGGAAAGGAGCACGTGATGCGCACGTCGTCGTCGACGTACCGCGGCCGCCTCGTTCTCGCGAGGACGTCCTACGCTCCTTGCAGGGCCGGTCTC
>CAYLZW010000270.1:0-7876 GCA_964388085.1 uncultured Myxococcales bacterium
CTGAACGTCCTGCGCTACCCGTCGTTCCGCATCATCATGGCGGCGGCGACGGCGATGGCGCTGACGCTCTTCCTCTACCCGTGGCTCATTCGCCGCCTGCAGATCTTCAAGTTCGGCCAGGAGGTCCGCAAGGAGGGCCCCGAGGCGCACTTGAAGAAGCAGGGCACGCCGACCATGGGGGGCGTGCTCATCCTCATCGCCGTCGTCATCAGCACCGTGCTGTGGGCGGACGCGGGCCACGGCGGGGTGTGGCTGCTGATGCTGGTCCTGGTCGGCTACGGCGCCATCGGTTTCTACGACGATTACAAAAAGATCAAATACAAGGACCCCGCCGGCCTCTCGGGGCGCTGGAAGCTGTTCTGGCAGACGACCATCGGCGCCGTCGCTATCCTGGGTTACTGGCAGGGCTACGCCGACGTGCCGTTCTCGACCGGCGTCGTCATCCCCTTCGTGGCCGCGGACGTGTACCAGCCGGAGCTGCCGGTCTGGCTCTACCTGCCCTTCGCGCTCTTTTTGCTCGTCGCCACCTCGAACGCGGTGAACTTGACAGACGGGCTCGACGGCCTCGCCATCGGGCCCACCATCGTCAGCGCCTTCGTCTTCCTGATCCTCGCCTACGCGGCGGGCACGACGCTGGCCGACTTCAACATCGCGGCCTATCTGCGCATCGCGCACGTCGACGGCGCCAGCGAGCTGAGCGTGTTCTGCGCCGCCGTCATCGGCGCCGGCATCGGCTTCCTCTGGTACAACAGCTACCCCGCGCTCATCTTCATGGGTGACGTCGGCGCGCTCGCCCTCGGCGGCGCGCTCGGGACGCTCGCGGTGTTCACCAAGAACGAGCTGCTCTCGGCCGTGCTGCACGGCGTGTTCCTCGTCGAGACCCTCAGCGTGATGCTGCAGGTGGGCTCCTTCAAGCTGCGCGGCAAGCGCATCTTCAAGATGGCGCCCATCCACCATCACTTCGAGCTGAAGGGATGGCCCGAGCCTCGCGTCATCGTGCGCTTCTGGATCATGAGCGTGATGTTGGCGCTGCTCGCGCTGGCGTCCCTGAAGTTGAGGTGACCACGTGACGAGCGCCGCTGAGCTGCGAACGTGGCTCGCCTCTCCGAAGGGCAAGAACGTGCTCGTCGCCGGCGCCGGGCGGCAGGGCGCGAGCGCCGCTCGGCTGCTCGTCAAGCTCGGCGCCTCCGTGCGCGTCGCCGATGACGCCCCGCGCGACAAGGTCGAGCTCGCCCTCGCGAGCGCCGGCCTCACGGGCGCGGGCCTCGATGTCCGCGCGGGTGGCTTCTGGCCGGAGCACGTGGAGGGCGTGGACCTCGTCGTGCTCTCGGCGGGGCTGCCGCGCCGTCATCCCGGCGTCCAGCGCGCGCTCTCGCTCGGCCTGCCGCTCATCAACGAGGTGGAGCTCGGCGCCGCGCACCTGCCGGGCGCCGCGCTCGTCGGCATCACCGGCACGAACGGCAAGTCGACGACCACGACGCTGCTCGGCGCCATCGCGAGCGCCTTCGACCCTTCGTCGTTCGCCGGCGGCAACCTCGGCACCCCGGTGTGTGAGCTGGCCTATGACGAGGCCCGCCCGCGTGTGGCGGTCATCGAGCTGTCGAGCTACCAGCTCGAGACCATCACGACGCTCGAGCTGAGCGCCGCCGTGGTGACCAACCTCGCGCCCGATCACCTCGACCGCTACGACGACGTGGAGGGCTACTACGCCGCGAAGGCGCGCATCCTCGCGCTGGTGCGCGCGAGCGGCGCCGCCTGCCTGAACGTTGGCGACGCCACCAGCCGTCGCGTGCTCGCCGGCGCGCGGCGCGGCAGGGCGTTCGACTTCGACGTCCTTCCGGGCAGCGACGGCGTCGTCGTGGACGGGAACGCGTTGCAGGTGCGCGTCGGCGCGCAGGTCGACCGGCTGCTGCTCGAGAACCCGCGCCTGGTGGGTCGCCACAACATGCTGAACGCGGCCGCCGCCGTGGCCGCCGCCGCGGTCATCGGCATCCCGGCGGCGCACTGGCGCGAGGGCCTCGCGGGCTGGCCGGGCATCGAGCACCGCCTGGAGCGCCTCGGCGAGGCCGCCGGGGTCGCTTGGTTCAACGATTCCAAAGCTACCAACGTAGACGCCGCCGTGACCGCGGTGCGCTCCTTCGCGGGCGGCGTCCACCTCATCGCGGGCGGCAAGGGCAAGGGCTCGCCCTATGAGCCCCTCGTCGAGGCCGGCCGAGGGCGCTTGGCGGCGGTCTACACCATCGGCGACGACGGTCCGTCGATCGGCGCGGCCTTCGCCGGCGCGGCCCCCGTGGTCGAAGCCGGCACGCTGCAGCGCGCGGTCGCCCTCATCCGCGAGCGCGCCGCGCCCGGCGAGGTGCTCCTGCTCGCGCCGGCCTGCGCGAGCTTCGATCAGTTCAGCGACTACAAGGCGCGCGGCGACGCGCTGCGGCGCCTCTTCGCCGAGGCAAAGGCGGAGCGCACCTCATCTGCGGAAGGTGGAGGCAAGCCATGACGTCGCGCGTACGCGTCGACCTGCCGCTCGTGCTCGCCGTGCTGACCCTGATGGGCCTCGGCATGGTGATGGTCACATCGAGCTCCTGGGCCTACGCGGCCGACAACATGGGCGACTCGCTGTACTACGCGAAGCGCCACGCGGCCTATGCCGTCATCGCCATGCTGGCGCTGCTCGCGGGCACGTTCGTGAACCCGTCGCGCTACGCGCGCTGGTCTTATCCGATGCTGCTCGCGTCGTTCGTGCTCCTGCTGGTCGTGCTCATCCCCGGCGTCGGCGCCGCGGCCGGCATCGCACGGCGCTGGATCATGATCGGCCCGTTCACGCTGCAGCCCGGCGAGCCGGTGAAGTTCGCGCTGCTCGTCTACCTGGCCATGTCGCTCGCCAAGAAGGGGGAGCGCATGAGCTCGTTCACCGTCGGGCTTTTGCCGCACGTGCTCGTGCCCGGCATGGTCATCCTGCTGCTCTTGCAGCAGCCGGACTTCGGTACGGCGCTCATGCTTGCCACCGTGACCCTGCTGCTGCTCTTCGTGGGCGGCGCGCGCGTCAGCTATCTCCTCGTCGCCGGTCTCGCCGTGCTGCCGCTCGCGCTCTACCTGGTGTCCTCGAGCGCCTACCGCATGCGGCGCATTCTCGCGTTCCTCGACCCCTGGGCGCATCGCTACGACGAGGGCTACCAGATCATCGAGTCGCTGATGACCTTCGGATCGGGCGGCCTGCTCGGCCTCGGGCTCGGGGACGGACGGCAGAAGCTCTTCTTCCTGCCTGCGGCGCACACCGACTTCATCCTCGCGGTGGTCGGCGAGGAGCTCGGCTTCTGCGGCATCCTCGTCGTCATCTTCGGTTTCGGCGTGATCCTCGTGCGCGGGGTGCGCGCCTCGCTGCGCCACCCAGACGCGTTCCGCAGCTACCTCGCGCTCGGCATCACCTCGCTGCTCGTGCTGCAGGCGGCCTTCAACATGGCGGTCGTGACCGGCCTCGTCCCGACCAAGGGCTTGACCTTGCCGTTCATCAGCTCGGGCGGCAGCAGCCTCATCACCAGCGCCTTCCTCGCGGGCGTGCTCATCCGACTGAGCGGCGACGCCTTCGAGCAAGAGAAGCAGCGCGGCCGCGTCCGTGACGACGAGGCGGCGTACGACGACTGGGAGGCACGCTGATGCGCCTCGTCATCGCAGGGGGCGGCACGGGCGGGCACCTCTTCCCCGGCATCGCCGTGGCGGAGGCGCTTCAAGAGGTCGATCCCTCGTCCGAGATCCTCTTCGTCGGGACGGCCAAAGGCATCGAGACCCGCGAGGTGCCGAAGGCAGGCTTCCGGCTCGAGCTCGTCGAGGTGGGCGGGCTCAAGCGCGTGGGCCTCGCCAAGATGGCGAAGACGCTGCTGGCCCTGCCGCGATCGCTGCTCGCGTCGCGGCGGATCCTGCGGGAGTTTCGCGCGGACGCGGCCATCGGCGTCGGAGGCTACGCGTCGGGGCCGGTGCTGCTGGCGGCCGCCCTCATGCGGCTGCCGACCGCGATCTGTGAGCAAAACAGCGTGCCCGGCTTCACGAACCGGATGCTTTCACACTTCGTGAAGCGTATCTTCATTACCTTCGAGAACGCACGCGCCCACTTCCCGTCCGCGAAGGTCGAGCTCGCCGGCAATCCCGTGCGCGCGTCGTTCCGGAGGGCGGCGGCCCATGAGGCGCCCGAGCGCGAGCGCGGCCTCGTGTTCACCTTCGGCGGTAGCCAGGGCGCGCGCGCGCTGAATGAAGCGCTGCCCGAGGCGCTGCGGCTGCTCGGCGAGCGCGGCCTTCCCGTGCGGGCGCTGCACCAGGCCGGCAAGGACGACGTGGACAGCGTGCGCGCCGGTTACCAGGAGCGCGGCGTCGAGGCGGACGTCCGCTCCTTCATCGACGACATGGTGCGCGAGTACCGCCGCGCCGACGTGGTCGTCTGCCGCGCCGGCGCGAGCTCCTGCACCGAGCTGACAGCGCTCGGCGTGCCGGCGATCCTCGTGCCTTTTCCCTTCGCGGCCGATGACCACCAGACGCTGAACGCGCGCGATCTGATGACGGCGGGCGCCGCCGTGCTCTTGCCGCAGGCGGAGCTCACGCCCGGGCGTCTGGCCGATGAGCTCGCGGCGCTGCTCGGGGGCGAGGGCCGGCGGGATGAGATCGCCGAGAGGGCGCGTCTGCTCGGCAGGCTCGACGCTGCCGAGCGCGTGGCGCGGGCGGCCTTGGCTGGATTCGAGGTGGTGTCGTGACGTCGGCGATGTTCCGCGGCCGTGTGCGCCGCATCCACTTCATCGGCATCGGCGGCATCGGCATGAGCGGCATCGCCGAGGTGCTCCTCGACCTCGGCTTCGAGGTGCACGGCTCCGACCTGAAGGAGAGCGACACCGTCACCCGCCTGCGAAGGCGCGGCGCCGTCATCCACGTGGGCCACGCGGAGGCGAACGTCGAGGGCGCCGATGTCGTCGTCACCTCCTCCGCCGTCACGCGCGAGAACCCCGAGGTGCGCGCAGCGCGCCAGGGCGGTGTGCCCGTCATCCCCCGCGCGGAGATGCTCGCGGAGCTCATGCGCCTCAAGCACGGCGTCGCGATCGCGGGCTCGCACGGCAAGACCACGACGACCAGCCTGGTGGCCTCGCTGCTGAACCACGCGGGCATCGATCCCACCGTGGTCATCGGCGGCAAGGTCAACCAGCTCGGCACCAACGCCCGCCTCGGCACGGGCGACTACATGGTCGCGGAGGCGGATGAGTCGGACGGGAGCTTCCTGCGTTTGGCCCCGACGATCGCGGTAGTGACGAACCTGGATCTCGAGCACGTGGACTACTGGACCGGCGGCCTCGCGCAGATCCAGCAGGCGTTCGCCGACTTCCTGAACCGGCTGCCCTTCTACGGGCTCGGCGTCGTCTGCATCGACGACGGGAACGTGCAGGGCATCTTGCCGCGCGTGGACCGGCGCGTGGTCACCTACGGCAAGAGCCGGCAGGCCGACTACCGCGTCAGCGGCGTCGTCGCGGAGGGCCTCGGCAGCCGCTTCCGCGTCATCGTGCGCGGCGAGGAGCGCGGTGAGGTCGTGCTCCGGCTGACGGGGGAGCACAACGTGCTGAACTCCCTGGCCGCGATCGCGGTGGCGGAGGAGATCGGCGTCCCCTTCGCCAAGCTGCAGGAGGCGCTGTTCGCCTTCGAAGGTGTGCAGCGCCGCTTCACGCTCAGGGGCGAGCGCGCGGGCGTCACCGTCGTCGATGACTACGGACACCACCCGACCGAGATCCGCGCCACCCTCGCCGGCGCACGGCGGGCGTACCCCGGCCGCCGCATCGTCGTGCTGTTTCAGCCGCACCGCTACACGCGCACGGCGGGCCTCAAAGACGACTTCGGCATGGCGTTCAACGACGCCGACGTCGTCCGCGTCACCGACGTGTACGCAGCGGGCGAGGCGCCCATCGAGGGCGCGGACGCCGAGGGGCTCTGCGCGTCGCTGCAGCTTCATGGTCATCACGACGCGCGCGCGCTCGGCGACCTCGACAGCGCGATCGCGGCCCTCTGGCAGGAGGCGCGCGCGGGCGACGTCATCATCACGCTCGGGGCGGGAGACATCACCCGCGCGGGGCCGGCCTTGCTCGCGAAGCTCGACGCGGGAGCACCACCGTGAGCCAAGGGCGGGGGGCCATCGACGAGCTGGTCGCGGAGCTGGCGGACGTGCCCGTCGAGCTCTCTGCCCCCATGAGCAAACGCACGACCTTCGGCATCGGCGGACCGGCGGACGCCTTGGTGAGCCCGCGCGATCGCGATGAGCTCATCCGCGCGCTGGCGGCCGCCAAGCGGCGCGCGCTGCCGACCTTCGTGCTCGGCGGCGGCAGCAACCTGCTCGTGGGAGACGGCGGTATCCGCGGCGTGGTCATCGTGCTCGCCGGGGAGCTCACGCGCATCGAGGTGCGCGAAGGGGGCGCGGTGATCGCGGTCGGCGCCGGTGCGACGTTTCCGCGATTGACGCGATCAGCGCTGAACCTCGGCTGGCGGCCCGCCATCGGCTGGATGGGCACGCCCGGGCAGGTGGGCGGCGCGCTGAAGATGAACGCGGGCACGCGCGACGGCGAGATCGGTGACGTGGTGGTGAGCGTCGAGGGGGCGACGGCGGACGGCCCGATCACCTTCGCGCGCGCGGCCTGTGGCTTCTCCTACCGAAAAAGTCAATTTCCCGACCAGGTCGTATTGACGGGTGCACTTCTTCAATGCGATCATCATCGAACCGATCGAATCGTGGAGCTGGACCGGATGGCCAAAGAGCTGCTGCAGAAGAGGCACCGGTCCCAGCCGAAGCTGCGCTCGGCCGGCTCCCTCTTCAAAAACCCCGCGGGCGACTTCGCCGGGCGGCTCATCGAGGCGGCGGGGCTCAAGGGGCTGCGCGAGGGCAGCGCGCAGATCTCCGAGGTGCACGCGAACTTCGTCGTGAACCTCGGCGGCGCCAGCGCGCGGGACGTCATGGCGCTCGCCGAGCGGGCGCGGCGTGAGGTGAAGGAGCGCTTCGGCACGGACCTCGAGTGGGAGGTTCGGCGCGTCGGGGAGTTCACGTGAGCCGCCCCATGCAAAGCTATCGACGAGGCGGTGACGCGCGTCGCGGCTCGCGCGCGGGCGCGCTCAAAGGCGCGCTCTTCGTCGGCGTCGCGGCGGCCGGCGCCGTTGGTGTCGTGCGCCTCGACGGCTGGCTGCGCAGCGACGACGTCCTGCCGCTGCGCTCCGTCGCGGTGGCCGGCGTCAGCGGCGAGCGCGCGCGAGAGGTGGTCGCCTACGCGGAGGTCAGCCAGGGTGAGCCCCTGCTCGGTGTGGACCTCGACGTCGTGAAGGCGCGCGTCGAGCAGCACCCCTTCGTCGACACCGCCAGCGTGCGGCGCGTGCCCCCCGACGGCCTCGAGATCGAGGTGCGCGAGCGCCGGCCGCGCGCCCTCGTCGCGCTCGACGGCGTGCTCTACCTCGTCGACGAGCGAGGCGCGCCACAGAAGCGCGCCATGCCGGGAGACGGGCTCGATCTCCCCGTCATCACCGGCATCGGCGCCGACGCCTTCGCGGGGACGTTCACGGGCGGTGAGGAGAGCGGCGGCGCCGTGCTCCCTGCCCCGGACGCGCTCGGCGTCGCGCTGCGTGTCCTGGCCTCGCACGAGGCGGCGGGCGCGCCCGGCGGCGCCCTGGCAGAAGTTCGCATGGAGACCGCGGAGCGCCCGGTGGCGGTGCTGGCAGACGGTACGCGCGTCGTCCTCGGTGAGGGCGACTACGACGAGAAGATGGCGCGCCTCTCGCGCGTCATGGAGGCGCTTTCGCGCCAGGGAAAGGGAGCGGAGAGGGTTCGACTCGACGACGACCGCAGGCCTGAGAGGGTGGCGGTACGTCTCCGGGC
>CAYLZW010000271.1:0-7850 GCA_964388085.1 uncultured Myxococcales bacterium
CCTGCTCCAGGTCATGGACCACGGGAAGCTGACCGACAACAACGGCAAGCCGGCGGACTTCCGCCACGTCGTGCTCATCATGACGTCGAACGTGGGCGCGCGGGAGCTGGCGCAGTCGCGCATCGGCTTCGGCGACTCCATGAACATGGGCGCCGACGACGTGGCGTTCAAGCGCATCTTCTCGCCCGAGTTCCGAAACCGCCTCGATGGGCGCATCCCCTTCGCGGCGCTGTTGCCCGAGGCCATGGAGCTCATCGTCGACAAGTTCATGAAGGAGCTGCAGGCCCAGCTCGCCGACCGCGACGTCACCCTCGAGCTGACGCCCGCGGCGCGACGCTGGCTCGCGCAGAAGGGCTACGACAAGTCCATGGGCGCCCGGCCGCTGGCGCGGGTCATTCAGGAAGAGATCAAGAAGCAGCTCACGGAGGAGATCCTCTTCGGCGCGCTCGAGAAGGGCGGCCAGGCGGTCATCGACCTCGACGAGAAGGCGCTGCCGCGCGATCCGACCATCGGACCGGCGGACCTCAGGGGAGGCCTCGTCATCCGCGCCAAGGCGAGCGGACCGGCGGCCGCGAAGCGTGTGCCGGAGACGGTGGCGGCAGGGAGCGCGAGCAAGCCGGTCGATCCGAGCAAGGGCTGACGGCGAAGCTCATTTGAATGGCTCGAAGGAACGGCTGCGCTCATTGCGCGGCCGCTTCCTTTGTGTGCCGGCCGTGCGTGCGCGGGTCGGACACGGTCGGTCGCCCAGCGTTGATGTCGCCGTGAGCGCGTACGCCACGGCGGGGTGGATCGGCACGGCCCCGAAAAGGGGCGAATCGACGTCGAGCGCGCCGCGGCTCTTCACGGCGAAGCGGCGGCCGCGGGCGACCGGTCGCGATGGTCCGGATCCTGAAGCGACCCGCGTCATGGCCATTCTCGAGGAAGGGACGACCGCGGACGAGATCGCGCGGGCCACCCGGTTCGCGTTCCTCATCGACAGCGACGCATACTTCCGGGCCTTCGCGAGCGCCGTGAGCGAGGCCCGCCGCTGGATAGGCGCGCTCGCTTGGGACGTCGACAGCCGCGTACGGCTCGGCGCCGGCGGCTGGACACACCCGCTGCCCGATCGCCTCGGACCCTTCCTCGACGCCGTGGTCCGCCGGCGCGAGGACCTTCACGTTCACCTGCTGTCGTGGGCGCCGGCCGCCATCTACGCCTTCGAGCGGGAGCTCGGCGTGCGCGTGAAGCTCGGCTGGAGCACGCACGAGCGGCTGCACTTCGATCTCGACGACACGCACGCGCCCACGGCCTGTCACCACCAGAAGGTGGTCGTCATCGACGACGTGCTCGGCTTCGCCGGCGGCATCGACATCACCAGCCATCGTTGGGACACGCCCTCGCACGAGCCCCACGACGAGCGCCGCGTCACCACCCGGGGGCGCCCCTATGGGCCCTTCCACGACGCCCAGGCGGCCGCGTCGGGCGCCGTCGCGCGCGTGCTGGGAGACCTCGTGCGCGATCGTTGGCAGCGGCACACGGGCGAGGTGCTGCCGCCGCCGCCGCCGCTGCCCGAGGTGTGGCCGGCGCACCTGCCCGTCGACGTGCGCGACGTCGACGTGGGGGTGGTCTACACGGATCCCGCGCGGACCTCGCGTCGCTGCACCGAGGCCCTGCTCGTGCGCGCCGTCTACGCGGCCAAGCAGCACATCTACATCGAGAACCAGTACCTAACCTCGAGGGCGCTGAGCGAGGCGCTGTGTGCGCGGCTGTCCGAGCGCGGCGGCCCCGAGGTCTTCATCGTCGCTCCGCGGCGCTGCGAGGGCTGGCTCGAGGAGAGCACCATGGGCGTCCTGCGGGCCGAGCTGCTCGCCGAGCTGGTCGCCGCGGACCGGGACGCCCGCCTACGCGCGGTCTACCCGCTGGTCGGATCGTCGCCCGTGTTCGTGCACTCGAAGCTGCTCATCGTCGACGACGAGCTCAGCTATCTCGGCTCGGCGAACTTCACGGACCGCTCGCTCGGCTTCGACACCGAGTGCGGCCTCGCCATCGAAGCGGGCGCGCGTGACGACGTGCGCGCCGCCATCGGAGCGTTCAAGGCGCGCTTGCTCGGTGAGCACCTCGGCGTCTCCGCGCAGGCCGTCCGCCGTCACCTCGCGGGCGGCGGCAGCTTGCGCGAGCTGTTGTCGAGCTCGAACGACGGCGCGCGCCGCCTGCAGCCGCTCGAGGACCTCAACGGCACGCCCGCCTTCGAATGGGCAGCGACGCTCATCCCGCTCGGGCGGCCTTTCGTCGATCCCCCCGAGCCCATGGAGCTCGGCCACGTCATCACCGAGCTCCTCGAGCGCCGCGAGAACGGGCGCGACGGTGCCAAGGGGGCAGGCAGCGACGCGCCAGATGAGCCTGCCGGTGAGCCAAGCGCGCCGGGGCACGGTCACGACGCCGGCGCCAGGACGACGACCAGCCTGCGTTGGATGGTGCTACAGGCGCTCCCGCTGCTGTTGGTAGTGGTCGCCGGCCTCGCGCTTTGGTTCGCCACGCCGCTCAGAGACCTCGGCATGGAGGACGTACAGCGGCACCTGGAGCAGTGGCGGGAGCGCCCGCTCGCGTTCCCATTGGTGCTCGGCGCCTACGCGCTCGGCGCCGTCGTCATGGCGCCGCTCAACCTGCTGCAGGTGCCGGTCATCGTCGCGTTCGGCCCCTGGCTCGGGCCGATCTACGCGCTCAGCGGCGCGATGCTGAGCGCGAGCATGAGCTACGGCGCCGGCCGCCTGATCGGTCGTAAGCCGGTCGCCAAGCTCGGTGGCGAGCGGGTGCAGCGCGCGGCCTCTCAGTTGAGCGGCAGCGGCGTGCTCGCCGTGTTCGTCGCGCGGCACGTGCCCGTGGCGCCCTTCCCCGTCGTGAACCTGATCGCGGGCGCGCTCGAGGTGCGCTTCTTCGCGTACTTCTTCGGCACCTTGCTGGGGCTGCTCCCCGGCGCTGTGGCGCTCGCCCTCGTCGGCAAGGGTCTGTGGGAGCTGCTCGAGCAGGGGGCGACCGTCGCGACGGTGACGCTGGCGTTCCTCTCCGGCGCGCTCGCGCTCGCCGCGGCGTGGTTGTTCCAGCGCTGGCTCAAGCAGCGCCTCGCGACCGAGGGGGCGAATGCGGGCTAGGCTCCGCGTGGCCACCTGGAACGTACACGCCTGTGTCGGCATGGACGGGCGCAGCAACGTCGACCGCGTGGCCGCGGTCATCACCGAGCTCGACGCCGATCTCGTGGGCGTTCAGGAGCTCGACGACCGTGAGAACCACCCGGCGGAGCAACACCTCGGCGCTCTCGCCGCGCGCACGGGGCTTCGGCCCATCTCGTCACCGACTCTGTGGGGCACGCACGGCGGCTATGGCAACGCGCTGCTGACGCGTCGTCGCCCCCATCGCGTGCGCAACGTGGACCTGAGCGTCTCGAGGCGCGAGCCCCGCCGAGCGCTCGACGCCGACGTGCTGGTGGAGCCCGGCGATCACCTGCGCGTCGTCGTCACGCACCTCGGGCTGAAGGTGGCGGAGCGGGGTGAACAGATCGAGCGCCTATTGGCGCTGCTCGACCAGCACGACGAACGGCCGCTCCTGCTGCTCGGCGATCTCAATGAATGGCGCAACAAGGCCTACGTCCTGCGCGCGCTCGAGGCGCGCTTCGGCGCCGCCGCGCCCGTGAAGAGCTGGCCGTCACGCTTCCCGCTGCTGGCGCTCGATCGCATCTACGTCAGCCAGCCGTCGACCATCGTGCGCGTGTGGACGCACGACACCGTCGAGGCGCGGCGCGCGTCGGACCACCTGCCGGTCGTCGCCGAGATCGAGCTGGCGGTGCTCGACGGAACCTGAGGTACCCAGGTCTCGCGTCGAGCCGCGAGCCGCAAGCCGCAGGAGCGCATCGATTGCCGTTCGCTTCGCGCCTCCTCGGCGCTGCGCGTGAGGCTGCGATTGTTCATTCGCCAGGCAAGGGTACGCCCGCGCGGGCGGGGAGCTTTGGGATGCGCTCCTCGCGGAACGGTCCGTCTGCCTGCGCCTCCACGATCTGCCGCTCGACGCTGCGCGCCTCTCGCTCGATGGCACGGCGAAGGGCGTCGTGGAGCCCGGGGTGCACGAGCTTGTGCGCGCTGTGCGTGACCACGGGAAGAAAGCCGCGCTTTAGCTTGTGCGGCCCCTGCGCGCCGGCCTCGACGAGGGTGAGGCCGCTCGCGATCGCGTGCTCGACCAGGCGGTAGTAGCAGAGCTCGAAGTGCAGCATGTCCACCTGCTCGAACGCGCCCCAATAGCGGCCGTAGAGGTGCTTGCCCTTCTCGAAGGAGAGCGTGCCGGCGACGATTCGCCCTCCGTCGCGCGCGAAGCACACGACCGCGCGGGCGCCGAGCTTCTCTTTGGCGCCGTCGAAGAACGCGCGTGTGAGGTAGGGGGAGCCCCATTTCCGGCCGCTGGTCGAATGGTAGAGCCGGAAGAGCGTGCGCCAGTCGTCGTCGCTCAGCTCGTCGCCGCGCGCGAGCTCTACCGTGAGGCCCGACTCGACGACGTGGCGGCGCTCGCGCTTGATCTGTTTTCGCGCCTGGCTCTTGAGCGCCTCGAGGAAGGTGTCGAAGCTCTGGTAGCCGTCGTTGCGCCAATGGAACTGGTGCGTGGCGCGGCGGAAGAAGCCGTGCTCGGCGCAGAAGGCGGCCTCGTCGTCCTGGCAGAACAGGACGTGCGTGCCCTGCGCGCCCGTCTCCTCGCGCAGCGCGTCGAGCCCGTCGAGCAGACCCCGCCAGACCGCGGCTTTGTCGACGCCGGGGCGCACGAGCAGGCGAGGGCCGGTGGCGGGGGTGAAGGGCACGCCCACGAGAAGCTTCGGAAAGTATTCGACGCCCGCGCGCTCGCACGCCTCGGCCCAGGCCCAGTCGAAGATGTACTCGCCGTAGCTGTGGCTCTTCAGGTAGCAGGGCGCCGCCCCCACCAGGCGGCCGTCGTCGTCGTCCAGCAGCACGTGCAGCGGCAGCCAGCCCTCCTCGGCGCACGCGCTCTTCGAGGTCTCGAGCAGGTGCAAGAACGCGTGCTCGACGAACGGGTTGTGCTCGCCCGAGAGCGCGTCCCACTCCGCGGGATCGATCTCGCTGAGGCCCTCGGCGATCCGCACTTGCATGACACCCTCTTTACGGTAGCGAGGCGTGCGCGGCGAGGCTGCAGCGGTGGCACGCCGGTTGCGGTGAACGTCGGCATGAGCCTCCGCCTCGCGCGCATCTGTGGCGCATGGTCGCTCGCCGCCGTCCTGCTCGCGGGGGGATGCGCCACGACGAGGACCTATGCCCCGGCCTACGCAGCGACGGCGCCGAGCACCGCAGCCGGCTACTTCTGGGACGAGCTGAGCCCTTATGGGCAGTGGATCCGGACCTCTCGCCTCGGCTGGGTCTGGTCTCCCTACGACACCTACGCCGGGTGGCGGCCCTACACCTACGGCCGCTGGGCCTACAGCGACTACGGCTGGACCTGGGTCTCCTATTGGGACTGGGGCGCCGTGCCCTTTCACTACGGGCGCTGGACCTACGGGGACTATGGCTGGGTGTGGGTGCCGGGCACGACGTGGGGGCCCGCTTGGGTGGCCTGGCGCCAGGGCCCGAGCGTCGTCGGCTGGGCGCCCCTGCCGCCGAGCGCCGTGTACGTGCCCGGCTACGGCGTCCGCTTCGGACGCGGCGGCCTCAACGCCGCCATCGGCTCGTCGTGGTGGGTGTTCACCGATCCCTACTATTTGTCATCCCCGCGGCTCTACGCGCACACGTACCTCGGGCGCCGCTCGCCGGGCGTGTTTCGCTCGACGAGGCCGTTCGTCGGGTACGAAGCCAGCCGCCACGGCGTCATCCACCGCGGCGTGGACGTAGGCGCCGTGGAGCGGCGCTCAGGGCGCGCGCTGCCGCGCCTGCGAGCCGACGACGTCGACCGGACGCGGGCGCTGGCGGCCGAGGGGAGCGAGCGAATCGAGCGCCGGACGGAGCGGACAGAGCGGACAGAGCGGACAGAGCGGCGGCAGCGCATCGAGCGACCCGCGCGTCCCCTGGAGCGCCCGCCCGTGCGACGCGGTGAGCGCGATCCGCTGGAGAACCTACAGCGACAGCGACCGGAGGATCGGCCGCCGAGACGCGATCCTCTGCGGGAACCGGCGCCGATGCCGAGGCCGGACGATCGGCTGCGTCCGCCGCGCCCGCGTCCGCTGCCTCCCAGGGTCGAGGGTCGCTCGCTGGGGGAGGGTCGAGGACCACCGAGCGTAGAGCGCCGGGAGCGGCCGAGCGTCCGCCCGGAGCGCCGCGAGCGTGCGCCGGCGCCGCGCGAGCGGACGCGCCCGCCGCGACGCGACGGAAGCGAACGCTCACCGGAGCTTCAACTGCCACCCACTTGATTCGACTCGTGCATGGCGTCGGCGACGGGGACGAGCCCCGGCCAGGAGGCGCCGCCGGCGCCGTTGTACGCGAGCCAACCGTATTGCGGCGGCACGAACACCATCATCTCGCCGCTCCGGTTGATGGGCGGGCCGTAGCTGATGGTGCTCGACTCCGCGCGCTTGTCGACGGTGCGCAGCGCCTTGTCGAGCTCCGGGCGCGTCTGGGTGAAGTCCGCCACGACGCGCGCGTACTGCTGCAGGAGCTTGTCGACCTTCGCCTTCGATTCGGCGTCCATGGCTGGGTACTGAATGGCCTGGTGCGCCTTGCCAATGACGTCGGGGTTCGTCAGCACGCCGACCTGGAGCTGCGCCGCCATCATCTGCCCGAACAGCTGAATGAGCTTCGGATGATGCGCTGGATTTCGCGGGTCGACGCCGAGGTCGATGCTGAGCGCCATGTCCGTGTGCAGCTTCTCCGCGACCGCCTGCATGGCGCCGAAGGCACCGCCCAGGATCTTCGTGCGCGTAGCGTCGTCAGGCGCGGCCTTGATGGCCTCCATCAGCACCTTCGAGGACTCGGCGGCGATGTCCTCGCGCGGGAAATTCACCTGCATCATTCCGCCGACGAGCCCGGCCAGGGTCAGCGGCTTGGCGGTGAGGCCCTTGCCGGCGCCCTCGGTGGTCACGCCCTTCGGGCCGTAGTCGGTGTAGGGGCGCGCGTCCGGGTGCGAGAGCTTGAAGGGCACATTGATCATGCCCGTCGACGTCAGATCGCCGATCTGCCGGTCGTTCAAGACGCCGGCCGCCTGCAGCGCGAGCCAGCCCTTCTTGGCCTGCCCCGCCTCGAGCCCGCCTGCGTCCTTGAAGGTCTGCGCCATCTTCTGGAAGCGATCGAGCGCCTGTTGGCTCAAGAGCCCGCGCTCGACGGAGGCTTGGTTGATGGGCAGGGAGGCGTAGTTGCAATTGTTCCAGACGCCTTCCATGCAGTAGTGCGAATACGCCTTCAGCTTGTCGGCCGTCGCGGGATCGTTCGGGCTCGACAGCAGGTTCGTGTACTCGGTCATCTTCTCGGCGCTGGTGAGCTCGAGCAGATTGAACTTGTAGTTGGTGTTCCACGGCCGCGGGTCGCCGGACGCGAAGGGGATGCCGCACATCTGCAGCGCCGCCATGGTGTCCATCGTGTCGTAGATCGAGGTCTTGATCTCGTCCCAGTTGGCGGGCAGCGGCCTGGTGAACTCGATGTTGTCGAGCGAGAAGAAGCCGATGTTGGCGGCGTACTCGTCGTTCTCGAGGCGGCCGTAATCGGTCGGCCAGTCGACCCAGCCGATGTCCTTCTCGCCATTGGCGTTCGTGGTGGGCACGAGCGCGCCGCCGTGCGTCGACGACATCACCGCGCGCTCCTTGGCGAAGGCTTCCTTCGGGCCGCCCTCCCAATGGGTCTGTGACCAATGCGTCATGAACTTGATGAAGCGCCCTTTGCCCTTGAAGTCCTTGTGGT
>CAYLZW010000272.1:0-7730 GCA_964388085.1 uncultured Myxococcales bacterium
TGGCCTCGCGTGACAGCTTCATGGGCGGCGACTTCAACAACGCCGACGTGCTGCGAGTGGATTACACGTCCGACTACACGGCCACCATCGCCGACGAGACCGACGAGGCCTGGGTGCTCGAGCTGAAGGCCAAGGGCGCCGAGGTCGCCTACGACCGCATCAAGCTCTGGCTCAGCAAGGACAAAGAGCCCCAGCCGCGCAAGGCCGAGCTGTACGCGAAGAGCGGCAAGCTCCTGCGCACGGCCGAGTTCTCCGACGTGACCGACTTCGGCGACGGTTATCGGCGACCGGCCAAGATCACCATGCGCAACGAGCTCGCGAAGAAGCGCTTCAGCGAGATGACCTGGAAGAGCCTGCAGCGGAGGTCGGACATCCCGGCGCGCCGCTTCACCCTCGACGATCTGGGGCGCTGACGTTCCTTGCCGGAGGAGCCCATTGTTGCGCACGCCGCTGCTGTTCCTGCTCGCCACCTCGCTGCCGTCGTTCGGCGCCCTGGCGCAGGATCTCGAGTTTCATGGCTCGCTCGCGGAGCGCCTCGAGGCGACCCTCGTGCGGGGAGGCGCGCTCGTGTCCACCCGGGACATGCCGCGGCTACGCTCGGTGAGCGAGGCGAACCTGCAAGCGCGCGCGCGGCTGCTCGACGACAGGCTGACGCTCTACAGCGACGTCTCCGCCTTCTACCTGGTGGGCGGCGGCTTCGTGGACACCGATCTCGACAGCGGGATGCTCACGCCGGTGGAGCCGCACGACGTGGTCAGCCTGCGGCCGCGGGTGGTGTTCTCGGAGGCCTATCTCGACGTCGAGCCGCTCGCGCACCTGCGCGTCACGGTCGGCAAAAAGCGCGTGGTCTTTGGCTCGGGGCAGCACGTGAGCCCCACCGACGTGCTGAACCCCGCGCGCGATCCCACGGACACGGCCTTTCAGCGCGAGGGCAGCGTCGTCGCCATCGTGGACCTGCCCTTCGAGAGCTTCACGCTCACGGGCCTCGTCTCGCCCGCCGTGCTCTATGAGGAGAGCGGCATCCCCTACGCCGTCTACGACTACCCGCGCTATGCGCCGGCGCTGAGCGTGATGGCGCCGGACGCCTTCGCCGACCCGCGTGACGACGAGGACCACTTCGCCGCCGCGCTGCGCTTGTATGCGCTGCTCTTCGACACCGACGTGAACCTCTGGCTCGTGTACTCGAACCTGTACCGCGACGCCTTCGAGGACAAGCTGCGCCTCATGGCCTCCGCCTCGCGTACGATCTTCGACTACCACGAGGTGCACTTCGAGCTTTTGGCGCAGACCGGCTCGGCGCGCCTGTATCCGAACGGTGACTGCGTCACGGACCAGGCGGCGCTCGCGCGCTGCGCGATGTCGCAGCGGTCGCCGCTCGCCGCCACGCGCCTCGACGACGAGGACGTCTTGCCGCGGCTCTTGCTGGGCTCGCGCTCCTTCTTGCCGGACGAGAGCATCCTCAGCGTCGAGTATCTCTACCAGGCCGACGGCTACACGCGCGCGGAGCTAGCGGACTTCGTGCGCCTGCAGTCGCTCGTCGGCGAGCTGCAGCGTAAGGGCCTCGTGTCCGCGAGCGCGCCGTCGACGGCCGACGGGGGCGCGCTGCCGAGCCGCTTCCAGTTCGATCCCGTGCGGCGCCACTATCTGTTCTTGTCGTACCAGAAGCCGCGCGTGTTCGATGACTGGACGCTGGCGGGCACGCTCATCACCGCCGTCGAGGACCTCTCCTCCATCGCCAGCTTCCACGCCAGCTGGATGGCGCAGGAGTGGCTGACGCTGTCGTTGTTCGGCTTCTTCCCGCTGCCTTCGGTGAGCCGGGTGTCGTCGTGGATCGACGGCGATCCGCTCGACGCCGTGGCCGAGGCCGGCGACGCGGAGACGCGCGACTGGCTGCCGCTCGCGCCGCGCATCGGCGGCGAGCCCTATGGCGAATACGACGCCGTCCCCTTCGATCTGCGCCTCATGGGCGAGCTGCGGATCTACTTCTGATGACGACCGAGAGCGACCCGGCCTAGGAGAGCACCATGAACCTCATCGAGCTGCGCGACGTCAGCAAGGACTACATGCTCGGCGACACGCCGGTCCACGCGCTGAAGGGCGTGACCGCCTCCTTCGCGAAGGGCGAGTTCACCGTCGTCATGGGGCCGTCGGGCTCGGGCAAGACCACGCTGTTGAACATCCTCGGCTGCCTCGACCGGCTCTCGGGCGGCTCTTATCGCCTCGAGGGCGAGGAGGTCGGCCAGGTGGACTTCGATGAGCTGGCCGACGTGCGCAACCGCAAGATCGGCTTCATCTTCCAGTCGTTCAACCTGATCCCGGTGCTCGACGTCGTCGAGAACGTGGAGTTTCCCTGCGTCTTGCGCAGCCCGCCGGAGCCGAAGAAGCAGCTGCGCGCGCGCGCCATCGAGATCGCGAAGGATCTCGGCCTCGGGCACGTGCTGCACCATCGCCCCGATCAGCTCTCCGGCGGCCAGCGCCAGCGCGTGGCCATCGCGCGCGCGCTCATCACCGAGCCGTCGCTCGTGCTCGCCGACGAGCCGACGGCGAACCTCGACTCCGAGACGAGCGAGCAGATCATCGACCTGATGCTGCGCAAAAACCGCGACAAGGGCGTTACCTTCCTGTTCTCGACGCACGACCCGCGCATCGAGCGTCACGCGCGCCGCGTGCTGCACATCGTCGACGGGCGCATCGCGGAGAGCGAGCCGCGCGAGAGGGCCGAGTGAGCGACGAGCCGACGACCGAGAAGCAACAGCGCGTCATCGAGGCGGCGCTCGAGGTGTTCGCCGAGCGCGGCTTCGCGGGGGCGTCGACGAGCGAGATCGCCAAGCGCGCCGGCGTCGCCGAGGGCACCATCTTCCGCCACTACAAGACCAAGAAGGATCTGCTCATCGGCGTGGTGGCGCCCTTCTTCATCCGCGTGTTCGGGCCGGCCCTCATGCAGGACGTCATCGACGTCGTCGACGGGCAGCACGACTCTTTCGAGGGCTTCGTGCGCGCCATGTCGAAGAACCGCCTCGAGTTCGTCCGCCGGCACGAGCGCACCATCCGCATCGTCGCGCAAGAGCTGCCCTTCCACCCCGAGGTGCGCGCGCTCGTCGAGGAGCGGCTGCTCGCGAAGGTGCTGCCGCGCGTGTACGGCGTCATCGAGCGCTACCAGGAGAGGGGCGAGGTCATGGCGGGCGATCCGGCGTCCATCGCGCGCGTCTTGATGTCGACGCTGCTCAGCTACCTTGCGCTGCGCTTCGTGTTCGCGCCGCACCGCGACTGGGACGACGACGCCGAGATGGAGCTGAACGTGAAGGTGCTGGTCGATGGGCTGAAGCCGCCGCGTCCCGCCGAGCCCTAGGCGCGCGCGGATCGCTCCCCGCTTTTCGTTCTCGCCCCCGTCGTCGTAGGCGCGCTGGCGCGTTGGGCTGCGCGGCGCTGCTTGAGCCGCTGCTTCTTCTCGACGTCCGCCTTGTGCTTGTCGCTGCCGAGGTAGTCCTCGCGCGTGCCCATCACCCAGTCGAAGAAGGGGTGCGTGACGCACCAGTTGGCGTCCTGGTTCGGGCCCATGTGGTGGTCGTAGTGCCAGGGCAGGTGCTCCTTGGCCCAGGTCGGGTCGAGGTGCGCCTTCTTGTGCAGCGTGTAGTAGCGCCACGACGAGTAGACGAGCGTCCCGTAGAAGAACGGCGCGATGGGGGCGACGGGCGCGTGCACGGCGAGCCCGAACAAGAGCGCGAGCGCCTCCTTGGTCTGCGCGTTCCAGCCGCGGAACAGCGGCTTCAGGTAGTGGTCGTCGACCATGTCGCCCTTGCGGGACTCGTTGTGGTGCTCGTGCCAATGGAAGGACCAGAAGCTCTTCCGGTCTTTGCCGAGGTCGTGCAGCAGGCGCTTGTGGATCACCCACTCCCCTGCGTTCGCGTACAAGAGGCCGAGCGGGATGCCGATCATGGTGACCACCTTGAAAAACAATGACCGTTTAGTCATGTTATGCCTGTGAGGATGGCGGATGTCTAGTGAGATCGACCCGAGCGGCGAGGGAGCGCAAACCAGCGTCCAGCCTGGGCTGTTGCCGAAGGAGCGCCCGGGCAAGCCCGGCGGGCGGCGCGACACGAACCGCCGCGAGAAGACCGGCCAGCTGCTCGAGGCCGCGCTGGCGCTGTTTCTCGAGCGCGGCATCGAGGGCAGCACCATCGACGACATCACCAAGGCCGCCGGCATCGCGAAGGGCAGCTTTTATCGCTACTTCCCGTCGAAGGCCGCGCTCGTGGAGGCGCTGTTCGCGCCCGTGCGCCGGAGCGTCGAGCAGGCCTTCCGCGACGCTGGCGACAAGCTCGCCGCGGCGACGAGCGCCGACGCCATGAACGCCGCCTACGTGGGCCTCGGCGAGGAGCTCGGGCTCGCGTTCTTCCCCGAGCTCGACGTCGTGCAGCTCTACCTGCAGGAGAACCGCGGCCCTCGCAGCGAGGCGCGCGCGCCCGTGCGGGACCTCGCCGATGTCGTCGCCAGCGGCGCCATCGTCTTGACCGCCAAGGCACGCACCCATGGGCTCTTGCGCTCGTTCCCGGCCGAGGTGTCGGCGCTCACCGTCGTGGGCGCCGCCGAGCGTTTGTTGTTCGCCGTGCTCGTCGAGGAGCGCATCGAGAGCCCCCTCGAGCTGCCCGAGCAGCTCACCAGCCTCGTGCTCGACGGTCTGCGCCGAGATCGCTGACGCGCGCGCTCAACATCACGTCGGCACTGTGTCACTTCGGACGTGAGCACAGCGAGCGGTGGTGATCGACGGCGCCTGCGGTAGGGTCGCGCATGCGGATCTTCTTCATGCCTCGCCGCGCGCGGAACGTGACCGTCGCGCTCCTGTTCGCTGGCCTCGTCTCGTTCGTGGCGTTCGCGCAGCTCGGCGGCAGCTCCGGCGTCATCATTCCCTACAGCGGCTACCTCGAGCTCGACGGTGAGCCGGTGCACAGCCCGACCGACATGGAATTTCGCTTCACGCTCTGGCCGTCCGCGAGCGGCGGCACGGCCTGCGCGAGCCGCTACTCCGCGTCGAGCGACGTGCGTGGGGGCAAGTTCAACGTCGAGATCGGCCCCGTGGCCGAGAGCTGCGTCCTCGGCAAGGAAGTGTATCTGTCCGTCGAGGTGCTGGGCGACGGCGTCAACTACACGGAGCTCGCCGGCCGACAGCGCGTGTATCCGGCGCTCGGCGCCATGACGAGCGGGACCGGGCACTTCGACGTCAACGACCGGCTCACCGTCGGCGGTGACGCGCTCATCGGCGGTGACGCGGTCATCGACGGCGAGGCCTCGATCGACGGCGACGCTGTCATCGGCGGTGAGGCCTCGATCGGTACTGCTGTCATCGGCGGCAATGCGTCGGTCGGCGGCGACGCGAGCGTCAAGCGGCTGCGCGTAAGCTCCGGCGAATTCGCGCAGGTCGATAATGGGTCGGGCGGTATCATCGTGGGCGCGGTCTCAAGCGTGAACCTCGCGCTCGACACCAACGACATCATGGCGCGCAACAACGGCGCGCCGGAGAAGGTGTTTCTGAACCGCGGCGGCGGCGATGTGGAGCTCGGTGACGCGAGCAGCAACATCGTCATCGACGGCTCCCTGAGCGCTCTCAAGGTCAGCGGTGACGCAACCGGCTTCGTGCGCGGCGGAGGCTGGACGGTGTGCGACGGGTTCGGCAACACGCTGTACCAGTGCGGTAACTGGGGTACGGGCCGCTGCGACGCCAACTCTGGCGCCGGCGCGTGCGGAGGCGCGCCGGCCTGCGCAAAAGGGACGGTGCAGCAGACCACCCCGGCCCTACGCTGCTACAACCCGGTCGCGGACCAGTGGACTGGCAGCTGTCGCCACTGGGTCTGCGTCGAGTAGCTGCCGCTCGGCGTTTGTACCTGCCAGATACAACCGATCGGCTCGGGCTTTGCGGAAGCTGAGCGGTGCCCTAGTTTCCGCGACCTATGCGCATCTTTTTCGCCTCCGCTCGGAGCCGCTTCGCGTTCGTGTTCGTCGGCGGCTTGCTCACGCTGGTGTCGTTCGTGGCGCTCGCGCAGCTCGGCGGCACAGCGGGCGTGCTCATCCCCTACAGCGGGCACCTGGAGCTCGACGGCGAGCCGGTCGACAGCCTCACGCCCGTCAACTTTCGCTTCACGCTCTGGGACGCCGCTGCGGGCGGGAGCGCCTGCGGCTCAAAGTACAGCGCGGCCGGTGTGGTGCGCGGCGGGCGCTTCAGCGTCGAGATCGGACCCGTCAACGAGAGCTGTGTGCTCGGCAAGCCGGTCTTCCTCGCCGTCGAGGTCGAAGGCGCGGCGGGCTACACGCAGCTCGCCGGACGCCAGCGCGTGTACCCGGCCGTCGGTGCGCTCACGAGCGGTGTTGGCGACTTCTTCGTCAACGGCACGCTCGACGTCGCCGGCGACAGCTACGCGGATCGTCTGCGGCTCTCCGCCACCAATGACCTCGGCCTCGGTACGACGAACAGTGGCCTCACCATCGGGCCGGCGAGCGGCGCCAACCTCGCCATGGACACCAACGAGATCATGACGCGGAACAACGGAGCGCCCACGTCGCTGTATCTGAATTTCGACGGTGGCGACCTCCACCTGGGCAACAGCGAGAGCTCCGTCGCCATGCCGGGTGCCGTCGAGGTCGGCGCGCTCGCGGCGGACGCCCTCACGGTGAGTGGCGCCGCCAAGGGCTTTGCGCGCGGCGGCGGCGACCGGCGCTGCTCGAGCAACAGCGCCGTGCTGCGCGCCTGCAGCGCCTGGGGCACCGGCGCCTGCGACAACGCCGCCGGCTGCGGCGGCGCCGCGAAATGCGACAAGGGCGTCCTCAAGTGGAGCAGTGGGCTCACCGCCTGTTTCGACGGCGGTTACGGCGACTACAGCGCCGGCTGCCAGAGCTGGGTCTGCCTCGAGTAGCGACGGGCGGCGGCTCGCGTCCCTGGCTTGCGTCCGTGGCTCGCGTCAGTGGCTCGCGACCAGCGTCAGCTTCAGCTTCGGCGGCGGCGCGCCCGACGACACCACGAGCTTCTGCTCCTGCGCGAAGTAGCCGCTCTTCATGGCCTTCACCGTGTGCGGGCCCGGGTTCAGCTTCACGCGCTGCGGCGCGCTGCCGAGCGGGGTGCCGTCCACGACGACGGTAGCGCCCGCGGGCGTGGCGTCGATCTCGACGAGGACGGCGTTCGCGCCGGGCTCCAAAAGGCTGCCGACCTTGACCGGCTCGCACGCGAGCCCCACGGACAGGAGCGGCAGCAGGGCGACGAGGGAGAGCGCTCGCGGGGACAGCATGGCGCGAAGGGTATCGGGATGCCGCCCGCGCGGGTAGCCCGCGCTTGGCGAAGCGGAGGGGTGGCGAGCTATGGTCCGGAGCGTCGCCAACGTGAGGGACTGCCATGCGCCGGAAGCTTCTCTTGATCACGTCGCTGCTCGCGCTCTCGCAGGCGGGGGCGCTGTGCGGCGATCAGGCGGCGAAGAACGCCAACGAGCTCTTGCAAGAGCAAGCCTGCGTGCAGAACATCCAGGTCGGCGACTACGACAAGGCCGAGACCCGCTGTGACATCTGCCTCGAGTACAACGAGCGCAACGCCCAGTGTCTAAACGGCCTCGGCCTCGTCTGGTACGCGCGCGGCGTCGACGACAAGGCGCGCGACTACTTCAAGACCGCCATCCGCGAGAACAACGACTTCGCCCAGGCGCGCAACAACCTCGGCGTGCTCGAGTTCGAGAACGGCAACTACGGCGAGG
>CAYLZW010000273.1:0-7728 GCA_964388085.1 uncultured Myxococcales bacterium
CGGCGCAGGCCGCAGTAAGGCCAAGCAAATCGAGGGCGACCTCTACGAGATCACGGGCACCAAGCGCTTCATCACGAATGGTGACTACGACTTCCCCGAGAACATCGTGCACATGGTCCTCGCGCGACCCGAGGGCGCGGGCCCCGGCACCAAGGGCCTTTCGATGTTCATCGTGCCCAAATATTGGGTCAACGACGACGGCAGCATGGGCGAGCGCAACGGCGTCTACGTCACCGGCGTCGAGCACAAGATGGGCATCAAGGCCTCCTCGACGTGCGAGCTGACCATGGGCGAGAAGCAGCCCTGCCGCGGCTGGCTCATCGGCGGCGTGCACGACGGCATCCGCCAGATGTTCGACATCATCGAGCAGGCGCGCATGAGCATCGGCTTCAAGTCGTTCTCGACGGTGTCGACGGCGTACCTGAACGCCCTCGAGTACGCCAAGGACCGCGTGCAAGGCCCCGACCTCGCCGAGGCCGCCAACAAGACCGCCCCGCGCGTGCGCATCATCCAGCACCCCGACGTCCGCCGCATGCTGATGATGCTGAAGTCATACAGCGAGGCCATGCGCGGCCTCGGCCTGTACGCGGCCAAGCTGCAGGACGACGTCGAGGTCCAGGGCGGCCACAAAGCCTCCGAGGCCCAGGCGCTCTCCCGCCGCAGCGATTTGTTGCTGCCGATGATCAAGGGCTACTACTCGGAGAAGGGCTACGAGCTGCTGGGCATGGCGCTGCAGGTCTTCGGAGGCTCCGGCTTCACGCAGGACTACCCCCACGAGCAGTACATTCGCGACCAGAAGATCGACACGCTTTACGAGGGCACCACGGCCATTCAGGCGCTGGACCTGTTCTTCCGGAAGATCGCGCGCGATGGCGGCGAGACGCTGCGGAACCTTCTCGAAGAGGTCGGGGCGACGGCGGCTAGCGATCGCGGGGGAGTGGCTTTGTCTGCTGAGAAGAAGGCGCTCGCTCGGGCGCTTGGCGACGTCGAGGGCATCTTCGGGACGATGATGCAGAAGCTCGGTGAGTCCGTGTACCACGTGGGGTTGCATGGGAATCGGATTCTGTTTGCTCTCACTGAGGTGTTGTTGGCGTGGACGCTGATTAAGCAGGCGGAGCTGGCTTCGGAGAAGCTGGGCTCGGCGAATGAGGTGGATAAGGCGTTTTATACGGGCAAGATTGCTGCGGCGCGGTTCTTCTGTGCGGATACGTTGCCGCGGGTGACTACGGCTCGGAAGATTATTGAGAACAGCTCGTTGGACTTGATGGAGCTGGACGAAGCGGCTTTCTGATTGCTGCTTTCGTTGGGTTCTGTTGCCGCCGAGGGGTCTGGGACTCTTCGGCGGCTTTCGTTTGTGGCTGGGCTGCATTTGGTGGGGGGAGGCTTCGCCTCCCCCCTGCTCCGAGCCGCTGCGCGTCTCGTCGACACCCCCCACAACGGGGCTGCGCCCCGTAACGCCCCCTCGTCCCTCATCCCCGCGGCCTTCCCTCGCGCTGCTGCCTTCCCTCGCCCTGCTGCCTTCCCTCGCCCCGCTGCCTTCCTTCGCCCTGCTGCCTTCCCTCACCCCGTCACTGCATTAGGCTGCAGGTCACCGCCCTCTCCCACGGGAGAGGGCCGCTCATTTATCAATTCTCGCTGCCTCGCGTCTCAGTGATCAGTCCTCATCATCGAGCATCGATAAATCGACGCTCGACGGGCGAACCCGCCGAGCGCCGACCCGCCCCCTACTTGAAGCGCCGCAACATGCTCGCCACATGCCCCGCACGGTCAGCCCCGCGGTCACGTACGATCGGCCGAATGACGCCCAGCGCCACCCCGACGTCGAGCCCGCCCATCACCTCGACCGCGCTCGCTCTCGCCTGATCGAAAGAACCGCCGCCGGTCACGCGGCGTTCGGCGCGCGAACCCCTCGCAGTAGTTGAGCACCACCGACGCCGACGCCCTGACGAGCTGGTCGCGCAAGAACGCGTACCCGACGGGCATCGGGCTCGTTGCCTCTCGCACGACCTCGGTCAGCTCGAGTGACTTCTTGTAAATCTCAGTTTCGTTGAACCACATGTCTGCTGCCTCCCGCTCGCCGAACCGGTCAGCGAACGGACTCTCCAACGCGGCGCCCGGAGGCGCAGTCAAGGGCGGCCCCACTCGTGGAGGTGCGTGCAGGCGCGGTGGCCGGCGCGCTTGCGCGCTTCACCCTTGACGGCGTCGAGGACGCCGCCAAGATGGAGACCGCGCAGGAGCACTCTCGTGGAGTCGGTGTCTGACGAGTAGTGATGCACGATGATGAGGACTGAGGATCGAGAGACGAGGGGCGAGGGCTGATCCTCGCGGACGAGGTGATGAATGATCTGGCCGTGGGAGAGGGGCCGATATGGCGGCGTCAGCGTTCTGACTTGCGACTGTTTCGCCGCGCCTGACTACGCTGGGCAGCCATCGTGCCAAGCATCAACGTCAGTGCGACTTTACGCGGCCGCACGGTCTCGTGGTATCACGGGTCGATGGCACTGAGATTCGACCCGACGGAGTTCTGGGACGACGTCGACTTCGCGCGAGAGCACTACATCAGCGAGCCCCTCACCCCGGGGCTGCTCGCCAAGGTGGAGCGGCAACTGGGATACAAGTTGCCGTCGGCGTACGTCGAGTTGATGCAGTTCCAGAACGGCGGCATGCCGAGGCGGACGTGCCACAGGACGTCTCGTCCGACGACGTTGGCTCATGACCACATTGCCATTACGGGCATCTTCTCGATCGGGGATGCCCGGCCTGGCTCTCTATGCGGTGGATTCGGTAGCAAGTTCATGATCGACGAGTGGGGCTACTCGGCGATCGGCGTCTACTTTGCGGATTGTCCGTCGGCGGGTCACGACATGGTGTGCCTAGACTGCCGACGGTGTGGCCTGGCCGGAGAGCCTGCGGTTGTTCACGTCGACCAAGAGGTCGACTACCAGATCACAGAGCTCGCTCCGGACTTTCAGGCATTCGTGGAGGGGCTTGAGGTGGAAGACGCGTTCGACGACTAGCGGTGAGGTGGGTCCTACGAGAAGGGCCACTCATTGATCACATCTCGCTGCGTCGCCTTTCAGTGATCAGTCCTCATCATCGAGCATCTTTAAATCGACGCTCGACGCGCCAGGCCAGGCCAGGCCAGGCCAGGTCACGGCTCGTGGCGACTCAGCCCAGGGAACCTCGACTGTGCTACACGGTCCCCAGGATGAACGAGGGAGGGGACATGAGCGAGTCAACGGCTTCGGCACCTGCGTTAGCCCAGAGGGAGACGGTCCTCATCATCGAGCATCGATGAATTGAGCCTGCCCCGCTTCCGTGGACACCCCAACACAGCGATGATCGCTGTAGGAGAGTGGGATGTCCAAGAAGTCACGAAGACGTCGCAGAGCGTTCACCGACGAGTTCAAGGCCGACGCCGTCGAGCTCGTTCGTAGCAGCGGCAAGAGCGTTGGCCAGGTCGCCAAGGACCTGGACCTGACGGAAACGTCGCTGCGGGAGTGGGTGAGCAAGGCAGAGGATGGCCAGCTACGGAGGGCCACCAGCGTCGACGAGGATGAGCGGCAAGAGCTCCGTCGACTCCGAGAAGAGAATCGCGTGCTGAAGATGGAGCGTGACTTCTTAAAAAAGGCGGCGGCCTTCTTCGCGAAGGAGAGCAAGTGAGATTTGCTCTCATCGACGCGGAGAAGGCCAGCTTCCCGGTGGGCTTCATGTGCCGGCAGCTCGAAGTCTCGAGGAGCGGGTACTACGCCTGGCGCAAGCGACCTCCCCCTCAGCGTGCTCTCGACGACGACCAGCTTGCCGAGGAAGTCGTTGCGGCACACCGCGCCAGCAAGGGCCGCTACGGCAGCCCGCGCATCTACCAGGAGCTCAGGGCCAACGGCCGGCGAACCAGCAGGAAGCGCATCGCCCGCCTCATGAAGGCGCGCCGTATCGCTGGCCGCCGTCGTCGTCGTTATTGCCGCACGACCGATTCCAACCACTCGTTTCCCATCGCCGAGAACCTGCTTGGCCGCGACTTCCACGTCGACCACCCGAACCAAGTCTGGGTTACCGACATCACCTACATCTGGACGAGCGAAGGCTGGGTGATCGGCGTCAACTACTCTTGCCGGTCCGCGACAACTACTCCTGCCGGTGATGCAGCCAGGTAGATCCCGCGCTGGCGCCGGTGCGCGGGGGCTCTCGGAGTGGCGCCACATCGGCCCGCCCGGGTGCAGCCCGCTCGAAGCACGTCGACTGTGTGAGCCGGCGCGGGACTTCGAGGACGGACCGCGTGCGGGAGGCGCGCATCACTTCTTCTTCTTCCTCGTCGTTGGTGTGTTGTCGTCGCGGGGATTCGACGGCTTGGTCCGGTAGCTCTCGACGTCGAATTCCAAGATGACCGAGTGGTGAACGAGGCGGTCGATCGCCGCTGCCGTCGTCATCGGGTCCTTGAAGATGCGCTCCCACTGGCTGAAGACGAGGTTGCTCGTGATCAGAACGGAGCGTCGCTCGTAGCGCTCGGCGAGGAGCGTGAAGAGCACCTCAACCTCTTCCTTCGACTGCTGCACGTAGCCGATGTCGTCGAGGATGAGCAGGTCGTAGTTGTCGAGCTTCTTGAGCGCACGCGGCAGCGCGAGGTCGCGCTTTGCCGCGAGCAGGTCCTGCACGAGCCGATACGTCGAGACGAAGAGCACCGAGTAGCCCTGCTCGACGAGCGAGTGACCGATGGCGCAGGCGACGTGCGTCTTGCCGGTGCCGGGCAAGCCGAAGGCCAGGATGTTGGCCGCGCGCTCCGTGAAGCTGCCGTCCTTGAGCGCGCGAATCTTCGCCAGGAGCGCGGGCGGCAGCCGTTTGTCGTCGAGCCCGCCGAAGGTCTTGCCGACAGGGAGAAGCGACGCGCGGCGAAGGCGATCGGTGCGGCGCTGGCGGCGGCCGTCGTCCTCGAGCGAGAGCACCTCGTGGATGACGGGAAGCGCCCCCTCGAAGCCCGCGTCGACCAGCCGATGCACGAGCTCGTCAGCCGCGGCGAAGAGTTTGAAGGACAGGCACAGCTCAGCGATGCGCTCCTCGATGGAGGACGTCGTGGTCGTCGTCATCGCGCCCCCTTGAGGAGCGCGTCGTAGCGGCTGAGGTCTGGCTGCGGGATAGTGACCTCGGGGACCGCCGGTCGCTCGGGCGCCACACGCTCCTTCACGAGAGCGAAGTCGAAGCTCACACCTTCGTCGAGCAGCTGCTGGAGCGCGTGTTCGACGGTGGACTCCATCGTGCTCGCCGCCAGGTGGAGAATGCGCACGTACTCGATGTCGCAGCGCTCGCCGTGGTGGTCCTTGAGCGCGTCGTACGCTCGACGGAACACGAGCGACGGGAAGAGCTCCTCGCGAAACTTGTAGCGCGCGAAGGCGCCCGGCTTTCGCGCCAGCGACCAGATGACGTGCCGGTAGTCGATACGCACGTCGCGCCGGCCTTTGAGCCGCGGCATACGCTCGACGAGCTTGCCCTTGTAGAAGATGTCGACGACGTCGGGGTACTGGCGAGCCTCGACGACGTGGCCAATCAGCCGCGACGGCACCGAATACGTGCGCCGGTTCACGTGAACCGTGCTCCAGCAGCGCACGGTCGCTTCGTACGTGGTGTACTCCGGCAGCCTCGTCGACGGCAGGGGCTTGAGGTGCTCGCGCTCGACGAGAAGGCGAGCCTGCACTGCCTCGCGCTCGTTCGACTTCGCGACGACCGCGTCAACGAAGGCGAGGTACGCGGTCTCGCTCTCGAAGTCGCGACTGCCGCGCAGGATGAGCGCTTGGTCGAGCGCCGTCTTCAACAGGTGGTGCGCCTTCTCGACGCCTCCGTTCTCGTGCGACTCGCCCGGCCTGATGCGAGTCGACCTGGCGCCGTAGTGGTCGAGCACCGCGCGGTACCGCTTCGTGAGCGCGCGGCCGCCGCCAGAGAGCTCGTGCGTCGCCGCGCTTAGGTTGTCCGACCTGAGAACGGCGGGGGCGCCCCCAAGCGCCCACAGCGCGCCCTGGAGCCCTCTCAGCATCGCTTCGAAGCTCTCCGAGAACGCCATGCACGCGTACAGCCACCCGCTGAAGCTCAGCTTGAACCCGAACAGCAGGTGCGAGAACGCGACGCCCCCGATCGTGACACCGAGCTCGCGCGCGTCGGTGAAGTCGAACGCGCCCTCGCGGCCGGGCACATGCTCCTGCGGAAACACGACGTTCTTGTCGACGCCGTGAAGCGCGCGCCAGTCACGCACCCGCCGCTGCAGTGTGCGCAGCTGACCGTCATCGAAGCGCGATGGGTAGCGCACCTTCAGCTCGCCGAGGATGGTCAGCGCTTGCAGCTTGTGACCGTCCTTGCTCGAGAGCAGCGGCTCGATGTCCGTCGACCAGACCTCGTCGAAGGGGTCCTTCCGCGTGCGCCACCAGCGCTCCTTCTTCGTCTCTGACGGAAGCGCGCCGCGCTCCCACTTGCGAGCCGAACGCTCGCTCATGTTGGCGGACGCTGCCGCCGTAGCCTGCTTCTTGCCTTCCATGCGTAACTGCCTCAGCAACCTGACCTGCGCGTCCGTCACCATGCCGGGCCTCCCAGGGCCCAGCCTCACGCGCCGTCAGGACGGCTGCGACCGGCAGAGGTAGTTGTCGCTGGCCGGCAGTTCTAGTTGTCGCTGATCAGTTGGTCCATGCGGATCCTTCACGGCAGAGTGCTCAACGGTCGGATCGTGGTCGAGGGTGAGCCTCTCGAGGAGGGCCTCAGGTCACCGTCGTGGGCGGCACCGATGAGGAGCCCTATCGCCCGCGCCCCGACGAGGACCAGGCGCTGCTTGACGCCGATGCGGAAGTGGAGCGCGGCGAGCTCGTGACGGCCGAAGACCGCTTCGCGGAGCTGCGGCGAGCTCGAGCCCGCCGTGCACGTAAGGGTAGCTCGTCGCCCATCCGCCGGACGCGCATAGCTACGCTGGCCGCCACTTCTGCCAAGCCGCGACGGGTGGTACTCTCCGCGGATGAGCGATGACATCCGCACACTATTTCGTCCTATCGGTCTGAAGGAGCTCGAGCTCATCCTTGCAGTCGACGGGCGGGGCTTTCCACCGCGTCTGCCTGAACTACCGATCTTCTATCCGGTAACCAACCGTGCGTACGCCTCATTCATCACCGGCATTCACGGGTGCCAGCCGCTCCCACGCCGCAAAACTACCACATCGGAGGCCATCGCAATGGCGGAAGACGACGCTCGCCGGAGGAAGCAGCTCGCGAAGGAGTATGCCGTGGCGTTCGATACATTGCGGCGGATTCTCTTCACCGCCGACCCGATAGGCATCAGCTTCGAGACCAACACCGATGAGTACGACCCGGAGGTGGGAACGATTCTCCCTCGTCTTCACGACTGCCGGTCGGTCGAAGATGTGCGCAACGTGATTTACGAGGAGTTCGCCCGCTGGTTCAACGACGATGATAACGTGGGTACGCCGGCCTCATACCAGGCCATCGCGGAGCGCGTCTGGCTGGATGTCATGCCGCACATCAGGAGGTGAAGCGCGGAGCCGCTGCTCGTCTCGTCGACACCCCGTTTCGGCAAGGCGCAGCAGAGGCGCGACCTTTCGGTCGTGCCGAGCACGCGACGCAGCCAGCGGGCGAAAGACCGAGCGAGGGGGGATCAACGCGAGTGGTCGGGGGGTGAGGCCTACCAGTCCTGAGCCATCCCCTCGTTTTCGGGCATCACAACGCCCCGAAGACGTTGGTGAAG
>CAYLZW010000274.1:0-7684 GCA_964388085.1 uncultured Myxococcales bacterium
ACTCGGCGCTGCGCCCGACGGCGGGATCGAGCTGTCCGAGCGCGGCCAGCGAGGTCAGGTTGCGCCCGAGGCTGGTCAGCCAGGGGAACCGATCGGGATCCAGATCGTAGTCGGTGGGCGGCAGCGTGGGCGCGCGCGTGATGTGGAATCGCTTGCCGCGCGGCTTCTCGGGCTCGCGTGCCTTCTTGGAGGACGGCGGCGTCGACACCGGCGGCGCGCTCACGGCGTCCCCGTAGTCGCTGTCGCCGTCTTCGGCCCACTCCTCGTCGGCGGGCTCTACGACGCTGCTCGACTCCGGCAAGGGACGGGCGGCCACGGGCGCCTCATCGCCCGCGGGGCCCGGGTCGACGAACGTCTTCTTCGACATCACCACGTCGTCGCTGGGGCTCGGCACACGAGGCCGCTCGTCGCGCGGGCGCTTTTGGGGCGCGCGCGCCTCTTGCAGCGGCTGCAGGAGCCGCCGCGGCAGCACGCCGGTGACGAAGGACATCACCTGGTTTCGGAACGCGGGCAGCGGCTCGATCGCTCGCTCGAGCAGCCAATAAGCGAGCGACTCCCTCGTGCGCAGGAACCCGACCAGGAGGTGGAGCGTGTTCGCGCTGCGGGCGTCGCAGCGCAGGGCGGTCTGCTCCGCCTGATCGAGCACGCTCTTGACGGCGCCATGCGCGTCGTGGCCGCTCTGCTTCATGAGCTCGAGCAGCACGTCCTCGTCGACGGCGCGCTCGCGCAGCAGCACCTCCGCGGGGTTCGGCACGGTGAAGAGCGCCAACAAGAGGTGCGCTGTGTTGAGCTGCTGCCCGACGCCATCCGCGATTGCGCGCGCCTCCTGGAGGGTCCGCGCGAGGTCGGGAGCGAGCGCGAGGCGTGACGAAGGGCTGAGCTCCATGGCTCGTCTTTGTACGTCGCCGCACGATCCGCGGGCAAGGCGAACCGCGGTTGCTCAGTCTTCGATGCAGACGCCGAGGCCGTCGCTGCCCTGCAGGCGCGTGCAGGTCTGCCCAGCGGGGCAGTCCTCGAGGTCGCCCGGGTTCGTGACGCCGCCGTCGTCGTCCGCGAACGGGCAGGCCTGCTTGCAGATCGCGTCCGTGCCGCCGTCACCGCTCGGCAGGAGCGTGCAGGCAAAGCCGTCATCGCACGGGCACTCCTCGTCGAGCCCACCGGCGGGGAGGCACGCGCCGCGATCGTCCTGCAGGCGACCGCAGGTGGAGCCGTCGCCGCAGGGATCGTCCGTGGCCTCCTGATCGCACACCAGGCGGCAGAAGCTCTCGTTCTCTCCGTTCGGCTGCGTCTCGTTCACGCAGACGAGATCGCCCGACTCACAGCGGTTGCCCGACGCGCACGGCTCGTCACGCGATCCGAAGCCAGGGCCGCCGTCGAGGCCGGGGACGACGCGCGGGCCCGCGTCGAAGCGCGCGTCCGGCGTCTCCGCCTCGGAGCAACCGACGAGGGCGAGCAGCAGCAGGAAGGACAAGGAGAGGGGAGAGCGGCAAGACATGGTGGCTCCGGGTTCGCTTCCGCGCAAACGGCGCTGAGCACGCAGGGGCTTTCGTACACGGCCGACGAGCGCCCGCGACGGACCGCGAAAGCCTAGCCCATCGACGCGGTGGCCCCAAAGCTCATCGTCGAGTTTCAGCGGCGCGTCCGGTACAGGTTCCGCGCGAGGATGAAAGCGCGCACGGCCGCGTCGAGGCTGCCGGGGACGTCTTCCCCGGCGGCGAGGCGGGCGCGCAGGTCGCGGCTCGACAGCTCGGCGAGGGCGAAGTCGAGGCGCGCGCGTCCGCGGTCGTCGTAGCCGGGGCGGGGCACGAGGAACAACTCCGCCAGGCGCTCCACCTCAAGCGGCTCCTGCCAGCGATGCAGCTCGTCGAGGAGGTCGGCGCCGGCCACCCAGAGCGGCCGGATGCCGGGCCTCATGCGGTGCAGCGCGCGGAGGGTCTGCACGGTGTAGCTCGGCGAGGGCAGGCCCGACTCGAGGTCCACCACCCGGGCGCGCGGGCCGAGCCGCGAGAACGCGAAGCGACACATCTCGAGCCGATCGGGCAGCGGCGCGAGCTCCTTGCCGAAGGGATGATCGGCGCAGGGCAGCACCCACAGCTCACACTCGTCGTCGACCGAGAGCACCGCGAGGCCCAGCATGGCGTGCGCGAGGTGGGGCGGGTTGAAGCTGCCGCCGAGCAGCGCCACCCTCTTGCTCGCCGGCAGCGGCGGCACCCGCTCATCGAGCGCGGCCAGCAAGGCGGCGTCCACCGTCGTCGCCGTGGCGCCTTTGGGGTCTGGCCGCTTCGACGCCGTCATCCCTTCACGCTCAGCTTCGGGCGCGAAGACAGCGGGAGCTCGAGCCGAGCGCGCTCCTTCCCGCCGGGCGTGGTCACGAGCGCGCGCAGCATGCCTCTCGTCAGCTCGACCTCGAGCCTCGCGCCGCTCTCGAGGAAGTCGCCTGGGCTCAGCACCGCGCGACCCTGCCGGTCCTCGAGCGCGGCGTCGCCGCCGCCGCCCGCGATCCACACGGCGGCGTTCACGAGCGCGTCCTCGTCGAGCAGATCCCTGCGCGGCACGGCCATGAGCAGCAGCTTGTCGACCATCTCGATGTCGCGATCGGTGGCCGGCAGCGGCCCGAAGCAGGTCGCCGGCCGCTCGCTGATGACCCGGACGCGCTCGAGCCAGGAGGCGGGCGCGGGTCTCGCCGGCGGCGGAGCGTCGCTCTTGCTCAGCAGCCACTCGGCCGCGGCGTCCAGAAAGCCCTCGTCACGACGCTGCCGGTCGGCGCCGGCCTCGAGCGCCGCCGCCTCGGCCACCCCACCGAAGAGCAGGATGACGTCGGGCAACGCCTGTCCCGCGCGCGGCTCGAGCCCGCGCAGGGTCTGCCCTTCCGGGGCGCTGGCGTCGAGAGCCCAGACGCGCATCGTTAGTTGTAGGCGTCGTGCAGCGCGTGCTCGCGCTGGGCCGCGACGGCCGCCTTGTCGTCGTCGATGATGGCCATGATGGCGGCCGCCGAGGCGCCCTGGTCGAGCGCGATACGCGGCCGATCGTCGCCGAACAGCAGGTCAATGGCGAGCCGGTCGCGGACGTACTCGTACTCCTCGCGCCGCCAGTCGAAGCCGGTGAACGTGCGCGCGGCGACGAGCACCGCGACGGCGGCGTGCAGCGGACGGAACCGCTTCGGATCGGTGACGTGCAGCTGCAGCCCTGCGCACAGCTCGCCGGCGTGTTTCCTCGTCGTGGGACGGAACCAACACGGGCGCAGCGCCACGCCCTCGAGGCCGGCGGCCGCCGTGCGCTCGACGAAGGCGTAGGCGTCGTCGATGTAGGGCGCGCCGACGAGCTCGAAGGGCCGCGTGGTGCCGCGCCCCTCCGAGAGGTTCGTGCCTTCGTACAGGCAGCCGCCGGGGTAGACGAGCGCGGTGTCGGGGGTCGGCATGTTCGGCGAGGGCATCACCCAGGGCGCGCCGCTCTCGTCGTGCAGCATCGAGCGTCGCCAGCCCTGCATCCACACGATGTCGAGGTCGCAGCGCGCGCTCTCGTCGAGCTGCTGGAACAGGCGCGCGAGCTCGCCCATGGTGTAGCCGTGGCGGTTCGGCAGCGGGTACTCGCCCACGAACGAGGCGAAGGCCGGCTTCACGAGGTTGCCCTCGACGAGGTCACCGCCGATGGGGTTCGGACGGTCGAGCACCATGCAGCGCACCCCGGCCTCGCGGCACGCGCGCATGGCGAAGGCGATGGTGTAGCAGAAGGTGTAGTAGCGGCTGCCCACGTCCTGCAGGTCGCACACGAGGACGTCGACGCCGTCGAGGTCGCGCGGCCGCAGGAACAGGCTCTCTCGCGTCGGGCCGTACAGGCTCACGACCTCGAGGCCGGTGCGCTTGTCGTGGTGGCTCGTGACGTGGTCCATGTCCTGCGCGTCTCCGAGCAGGCCGTGCTCGGGGCCGAACAGGCGCACGAGGTCGACGCCGTGCTCGCGGCAGCGATCCAGGAGGTGCACGTAGCGTCCGTCGACGGCCGCGGGGTTGCCGAGCAACGCGACCCGGTGGCCATGCAGCCGCTTCATCCCCTCGTCCGCGAGCACCTCGAGACCGATGCGCACCGCCACGCGTCACTCCCTCTCTGCGCGCTCTGCCTTGCGGGCGCGGCGTCGTTCGGGGACAACCGCCCCATGCCAGACCGAGACGCGGTCTCGTCGAGTCATAGCAGGGCGTCGGCCCTCGCGACAGGACGCCCGCGGGGCCGCGCGCTGCCTTGGGGTACGCAGGCGCTGCCGCCGGCGGAGGCCCACGATCGAGCGCTGCTGTGGACGTTGGCGGTGAGCGAGGAAGGCAAGCGAAGCGCGGACGCCCCCGTCGTGGACGAGCAGACGCTGCGCGCCGCGCGCGCTCGTGATGACGTCGTCGTGGTGCTCGGCCACGCCGGACCCGACGCGGGCCGCTGGCGAGCCGCCCGGGCCGTCGGACCCGCGGACGTCCCCGCCGCAACCAGCGCTCGCCGCGCGCGCCCGCTGGACGACGCCGGCTGGGACGACGTCGTTCGCTCGTTCGCCGCCGCCGCGGCCCTCGTGCGGCAGGTGAGCGAGGCGGCCGAGGCACCTGCCCAAGGCCCGCCCTTCGTGCTCGTGGACGCGTCCGACGACGGGCTGCTCGCGTGCACGCTCTCCCCGCTCTCGTTCCCCGGGGCGAGCTCTGCCGAGCGCAGGGCAAAGCTGGTGCGCGTCCTCGAAGCCGTGCACGCCGGTGGCGTCGAGGTCGGTGTGCTGCTCACCGTGGAGGACCTCGCGCCCGGCGGCATCGATCCCACGGCCGGCATCGAGATCGCCCGCGCCTGCACGGCAGCGGGCGCGTCCCTCGTCGTCGCGCGCGCGGGGACGGCGTGGTTCACGGACCTGCGCTCGCGGCCGCGCCACATGGGAGAGGACGAGCCGTGGCTGGCCAGCGCGCTCTGGCTCGTCGGCAAGGTCAGCGTCCCCGTCTTCGCGGCCGGCCCCGTGCGCGACGAGCGACGGGCGCTCGCGATCGCACGCGGCGCAGGGCTCGCCGGCGTCATCGCTTGGGAGGTAGAAGGGCAGGCATGACGACGCTGCCCCACCGGCATCACCGTGCCGCGCTCGCCGTGGCTCTGTGCGGCAGCGTCGTGCTCGGCGCCTGCGCCACCGAACGCAAGGCCGGCGAGCGCAGCCAGGATGTCGAGCGCGCGGCCCCCGAGGTGCCGCGCGGCGACGGGCCCGACGAGTCCCTCTCGCGCCAGCTGCTCGAGCGCGCGGCCGAGCGCGAAGCCCGTCGCGCGACGCGCGCGTGGCGCTGTCTCGTCGAGCACGACTGCGCGGCGCTGTCCGAGGACGAGCGCCGCCGGGAGCGACAAGATCGGGAGCTGGCGCTCGAGGTGCTGCGGCAGCGCGACGTCGAGCGCGCCGCGGATCGCTTGCCCTTTCGCACGGCCGCGCGCATCGCGCTCGAGGAGTCGGTGCGCGAGTACGAGCTCGCGCGCGCGGCGCTCGAGGACAGCACCGTGCTGCACGACGGACCGGAGCTGCCGTACGCATACGCAGACCTGCCGAGCGCGCTGGCGCAGGCGCAGCCGTCGGCTCGAACCAGGCTGTTGTCGTCGTCGTCCAGCTTGGTGGACGCACGGCTGGCGCTCAGCCCCTCGGCTCCGGAGGCGCGCGCGGCGATCACGGCGCGCGCGCGGCGCTCGGCGCCGGAGTTGATCGCCCTGCGCGCGGGGCTCACGGAGGCCGAGCTGCGAGCGCTCAGCGATGACGTCCTGGCCCGTACCGCCGACGGCCTGCCCGCGCTGCCCTCGGGGCCGGCCGATGTGCCGGCGTTGCTCGCCCAGCAGGCGGCAGAGCTCGACGCCACCAGTTGGCGGCGCGGGCCGCTCGTGGCGACGTTCGGCGGCCGCCGCGTGACGGTAAGCTCTGCGCTGCCGCAGTGTGTCGTCGTCGATCCGCCGCGCGACGTGCGCCTCATCGAGGGCGCGCACACCACCACGGCGCTCGCCCGCTACGCCCGCGCGTGCGCGTCGGCTGCCCTGCGGCTCCCGGAAGGCGCGTGGGATCCGATCTGGCTTCACGTCGTCGCCTCGCTGCTCCGCGACACGGCGTGGCTCTCCCGCTCTGGCGCCTCCCGGCCGGAGGCTCGCGAACGACAGCGGGCGGCCTACCTGCTCGAGGTCCGTCGCCTCGCCGTGGAGGTGCGCGCGCTGCTCGAGGGGAAGCACGACGTTCGCGCGGTCCTCGACGCGCACGCCATGAGCTGGACGTCGCCGGGTGCGGCGGTGCTCCCCGGCGCGTCGTCGCTGCTGGCCCTCGACGCGTCCGGCGCGGCGGCGGACGCGCTCGTGGCGGCCACGGTCGCCGCCGCGATCGACAACGCGTTCACGTCGAGGTTCGGCCCCGCCTGGCCGGCGGAAGCCGCGTCGGCGCCCGCCGTCGAAGAGGAGCTCGATCGGCTGGGCCTCGTGTGGCACGACGAAGGTCCGCGCGGGCTCCTGCGGGCGCTCGGCATCACGCGCATCGACGCTGCGCCCGTCGTCGTCCGCGCCGCCCGCCTCGCACCCTGAACCAGGAACGGGAGCGCGCCGCTATGCCCGTGCGGGGGAGGGGCGCAGCCTCTCTAAGAAGAGGGAGCGGAGCGACCAAGGATGGGAGGGGGCCCCGCATCGGGCTATGCCCGTGCGGGGGAGGGGCGCAGCCCCTCCAAAATATCAGTCCAGCAGCTTTTCGAAGATCATGAAGGCGCCGATGACGAGCGCCCAGAAGCTCACCGCGCTCCAGAAGAACAGCAGTGAGCGCCCGCGCGGCGCGAGCTTGTCTTTGCGCGTGAAGCGCACGACGAGGCTGCCGATGCCGACGATGAGGCCGGAGCCGATCAGCAACACGGGCAGGTACTGGACGATCCGAAGCAGCATGCGCGCCGGAGGCTACCAGCATGACCGCGTGCGCGTCTCGCCGTCGTCCGTCGTCATTCGGCGTCTGATCCGTCGCTCGCCCTAGGCGCGGGAGAGGCCCGCGCCTCCTCGAGGCCCTCGCGGATGGCGTCCGTGAGCCCGGTGCGTACGGCCTTGTGCGCCACCTTGATGGCGTTCGCCAGCGCGCGCTCGGAGCTCCGGCCGTGCGCCTTGATGCAGACGTGATCGAAGCCGAGCACCGGCGCGCCGCCGTACTGTTGCCAGTCCGTCACCGCCTTCAGCTGCTTCACCGCGGGCGAGAGCAGCGTGAGGCCGGCCTTGTACAAGAGGCTCTGGTGAAACGCGTAGCGGCCGAGGTTCTGCACGGTCTCGGCGACGCCCTCGAGCATCTTCAGCACGATGTTGCCGGTGAAGCCGTCCGTGACGACGACGTCGGCCGTGCCGCGCGGGATGTCCATGCCCTCGATGTTGCCGAGAAAGCGCAGGCAGGCGAGCTGGCGCAGACGCTCGTGCGCGGCGACGACGCTGGCCTTGCCCTTGTTCGGCTCCGTACCGTTCGAGAGCAGCGCGACGCGGGGCGAAGGGTTGTGCGAGATGCGGCTCGCGTAGGCGGCGCCCATGATCGCGAAGCTGACGAGATCCTCCGCGCTGACGTCGAGGGTCAGCCCGGCGTCGAGGATCAAGCTGAACGGATCGTCCTTCTCCCCGCGTCGACGCTCCGTCGGGTAGACCGCTCCGAGCGCGCAGCGCGACACGCCCTCGAGGCGCTGAAACGCGCGCGCGCACGCGA
>CAYLZW010000275.1:0-7668 GCA_964388085.1 uncultured Myxococcales bacterium
CCGCCGTCGAGCTCTACCGACCGGGACCCATGCAGTCTGGCATGGTCGACGACTTCATCGATCGCAATCACGGTCGCAAGAAGGTCGAGTACCCGCACATCCTCCTGAAGGACGTGCTCGAGCCGACCTACGGCACCATCGTCTACCAGGAGCAGGTGATGCAGGCCGCGCAGGTGCTCGGCGGCTACTCGCTCGGCGGCGCCGATCTGCTGCGGCGCGCCATGGGCAAGAAGAAGCTCGAGGAGATGCAGAAGCAGCGCAGCATGTTCGTCAGCGGCGCCAAGGACATTCACGGCATCCCCGAGGAGGAGTCGGGCGCGATCTTCGACCTCATCGAGAAGTTCGCCGGCTACGGCTTCAACAAGAGCCACTCGGCCGCCTACGCGCTCATCACCTTCCAGACCGGTTACCTGAAGTGCTTCTACCCGGTGGAGTTCATGGCGGCGCTCTTGACGACGGAGATGAGCTCGTCGGACAACATCGTGAAGTACATTCACGAGGCGCGCACGCATGGCATCGGCGTGCTGCCGCCCGACGTCAACATCTCCGACCGGCGCTTCACGGTCGATTACGACGTCGACGACGCCACTCGGAACCGGCGGCGCAACCGCAACACCGCCTACGGCCGCATCCGCTTCGGCCTCGGCGCCGTCAAGGGGCTCGGTGACGCCACCATCGACGCCATCAAGGAGACGCGCGAGCGCGTCGGCGGCTTCAGCGACCTGTACCACTTCTGCGAGGAGGTCCCCGACGGCAAGCTGAACAAGAAGGTGCTCGAGGTGCTCGTGAAGTCGGGCGCCATGGACTCCTTCGGGCGCACGCGCGCGCAGCACTACGCCACCATCGAGCGCGCGCTCGAGAGCGTGCAGCAGCTCAAGAAGGACCGGGCCTCGGGGCAGGTGAATATGTTCGATATGTTCGCCGCCGCCGGTGGCGGTGGGGGCGTCGAGAAGATCTTCCTCGACGTGCCGGGGCGCGCCAATGAGGAGTGGCCCGAGAAGGAGCGGCTCGCGTTCGAGCGCGAGGCGGTCGGCTTTTATCTCTCGGGTCACCCGCTCGACCGCTACGTCGAGGACGCGAAGAAGCTCGGCGCCGTCGCCACCACCGAGCTCCTGCAGCAGCGGCACAACAGCGAGGCGCAGATCGTCGGCATCGTGGCGTCGCTGCGCGAGCGTCCGCTCAAGAGCGGCGACGGACGCTGGGCCGCCGTGGTGGTCGAAGACACCTTCGGGCAGGCGGAGGTGCTGGTGTTCTCGAAGGCATACGAGGAGGCCGAGGAGAAGCTGAAGAGCGGCGAGCCCATCCTCATCAAGGGCCGGGTGCTCATCGACGACATCGATGACGACGGGCAGCAGCTCACTCCCAAGATGCGCGCCGAGACGGTGGGCCTGCTGGCCGAGGAGCAGATCAAGCGCACGCGTTGGCTCGAGGTGCACCTCGACGTGCCGGCGCGAGGGGGAGGCGCGCCGCTCGAGGAGCGCTTCGATCCGAACGCCGCGCCGCACCGCGCGCGCGACGAGGCGGACACCGAGCGCGCCTTCGAGAGCCTGGCCCGCATCCGCTCGCTCTGCGAGGGCCAGAAGGGCGAGACGCCCGCGCGCGTTCATCTCGCCATGCCGGCGGGCTACAACGTGCTCGTCGCCTGCGGGGAGGAGCTGAAGGTCTATCCCGACGAGAAGCTCATCCTGGAGCTCGAGCGCGTGCGCGGCGTCGCGCAGGTGATCCGCTGCTGACGGTCTTCAGGGCTCGATGCCGTTGAGCCGGCCGGGCGTGGACGGCGCCAGCCGAATGTCCGTGCTGGCGACGTCCGTGTCGACCCCGTCGTACACGCGCGCGAGGCTCCGGTCGGGCGCGTTCCCGTCGTCCACCAGGTCCGACGATCCGTGGCCTACCTCGAAGCTGATCCCGCCGATCAGCACCGTGCGCGGCTGCCGCCAGCCGAAGTCGGAGAGCACAAAGGTGTCGCTGTGCAGGAGGAGGCCGTGACCCGCGATGCCATCGTTCTCGAGGAAGCCGAGCTGCTCGTCGCCGACGTCCGGCGGCTCGATGCGCGCGACCGAGCTCGGGGTCTCGAGCGCCGGTCTCGCCACCACCAGGATCGCACCCGGCGCCAACGTGCCGACGGCGTCGAGCTCCAGCGTCCAATCCGCGTCGCCGCTGCCGAAGTACCGCAGCGTGGCGCCGCCGTCGGCCGCGAGATCCACCCCTGCCGATGAGCCGTTGTAGATCTCGATGAACTCGAACGCGTCATCGCCGACGTTGTCGTACTCGACCTCGTTGATGCCGAAGCCCGGATAGGCCCCACGGCTGACCGCCACGTCCACGCGGATGGACGGCGCCCCCGACCCGGTACCCTCGCTGACGGTGACGGTGCCGCGCCCGTAGCCGGACCCGGAGACCACGGTGAAGGTCCCCACGGCCGACTCGACGAGCGTGAAGCTGCCGTTGCTGGTCGACGTGAACAGCCCCGCGGGATCGGTGCTGACGACGAGCAGCTTGCCCGTGGTCGGGGCCGGCTGCAGCAAGGTCGCGGTGAACGCCGCGGTCTGGCTCACGCCCAGGATCGTGAACGTCGGCGTCACGCTGACGAGGGGAGAATCGCTCGGCCCCACGACGGTGACACGGGCGCGGCTCTTGCCGGTGACGCCGGGGCTGACCGCTAGAGTGGCCTCGCCTCGCGTGACTCCTGTGACCCGGACCTCGACGCTGTGCTCTCCCGCGGCGACGGGCAGCTCAGCCGACTCCGGGACCGCCACCGTCGGGGTGTCGCTCGTGAGCGCGAGGACGAGCGGCGCGCGCGCCGGCCACTCGAGCTCCGCCATGAGCGACTCGGGAGCGGTGTCGCCGCTGTCGTTATCGAACTGCCACACGCGCTCCGGCCAAAGCCGCGCGTTCGGTACGGCGAGACCGACGTCGCCGACGTTCCTCGGCGTGATCCGCGCGATGAGATTGAACGAGCTGAGCACCCCGGTCAGCGAGGAGAAGCGTTCATTGGCGTAGGGTTGCGGCTCCAGCATCGAGTGCAACACCCTCCATTCGAGCCCCGACCTCAGCGCGACGTTCCGCGTGCCCTCCGCGACATCGACGAGGTCGTCCGCGGGCGTGGTGACGAGCAGCGAATCGAGCGACGAGGTGTTCGGCGCGCTGACGAAGGAGGCGACCTCCGCCGTGTCCAACACGCGCGGCGCTATCGCCGGCGCGCTGCCCGTCACCTCGAAGGTCACCTCGTCGAGCTCGCGCTGGCTGTTGAAGTCCGCCACCCTGCCCTCGACGTCGACCCGATCGTCCACGCTCGGGAAGCTCGCGGCGGCGGCGCCGAGGAAGACGAACACGCCGCTGAAGTCCGAGCCGGCGAAGTCGGGGCTCGCGGGATCGAGCTGCGCGTAGAAGCCGTTCCCCTCGACGAGGGTGACCACCAACCCCTCGACCCTCACGTGCCGGTCGAGCAGCGCGCCGTCTTGCTTCACGTCGTACACGGTCGCGACACACAGCGGCGCGAGGCTTGCGTCGCCGCCGGCGGGCGCGCAGTCCGGGAGACCGCCGTCCCCCTCGCCCTCCCCTTCACCTTCACCTTCGCCTTCGCCCTCGCCCTCGCCTTCGCCCTCGCCTTCGCCCTCGCCCTCACCTTCGCCTTCGCCCTCACCTTCGCCCTCACCTTCGCCCTCACCTTCGCCCTCACCTTCGCCCTCGCCCTCGCCTTCGCCCGGCTCCTGCCCTTCGAGGTAGCAGGTGTCGACGACGCACACGTAACCCGTGGCACACGGGTGTTGACCGTCACAGGCTTTGCCGTCGATCGGCACGTCGTAGAAGCACGCGCTGACGAAGAGAAGCGCCAGCCCGAGCACGCTTTGGAGCGCGGCTCTCTGCATCATTCCTCTCCACCGAGCACGAGCTCGAGCGCGGCGACGGAGGCGCCGACGATGATCAACGCGCCCCCGACGAGGAAGGACGTGTTCGCGGCCACGCCGTAGCCGTTGGCCTCGTCGCGCTTTTGGATGGTCTCGTCCTGAAAGACGAGCTCGTTCGCCTCGTCCGCGAGGCCGGCGCCCACCAGCCCGAGACCCGCGCCACCGGCGAGGCCGACGACGCCGAGCCCCGCCACGGCGCCGCCGCTGACGAGGAACCAGGGCAAGGAGCCGCCGTCGTCGGGGGGAGCGGTGGCGGAGCTGGCCGTCGCCGGGGGCTCGGGCGCGCTCGTGACCACGCCGGCGGCCGGCTTCAGATCGAGCACCAGCACCTTCAGCTCCTCGTCACCGGCCGCGCCCTGGAGCCCCTGCGCGACGAGGCGCGCCACGGCGGCGTCCAGCTTCTCGGCCAGCCCCTCGAGGCTGTCTGCCTTCAAGACGACGCGCCCGGCGGCGCTCGCGGCCTCCGAGTCGAAGAGGTTGAGGGTCAGCACGTAGAGCGAGCCGAGGGTGCCGAGCTGGCCGAAGACGACGAAGCGCGCCCCCATGGCGCCGGCGACCTCGGCCAGACAAGAGGCGTCGCTCTCGCAGCCGATGGCCTGCTTCTCTGCCTCGAGGGCGACGACCTCGCGCACGTCGGACGACGCCAGCACATCGAAGCGCTCGTGCTGCGAGAGCGAGATGGTGACGAGGTTCGTGAGGGTCGACAGCGACGCACGATCGACGCCCGCCGCGAGCCCGGCGTTCGCGAACAGCAGCACACAGACGATCAGCGGCACAGGCACATGGCGCATCGTGTTGTCCCCGGGAGCACGCCCCGGGGCACCATAGCGCAGGCTGCCCGGCGAGCGCGCAGCGACGGGGCGTGACAGAGCGCATGCAAAGGTGCTCAACTCCCCCGCGTGCGCAGCCTCGTCTCCCCCCTGCTCCTGGCGCTCGTCGTCGTCACGGCCGGCGCCGCGAGCGCCCGCGCGCAGGTCGGCGCGCGCCTGCTCGTCCTCGACGTACAGGCGCGCGGCGCGATCAGCTCCGACGAGGAGGCCGCCACCCGCGCGCTCGTCACCGACGCGCTGCGCGGCCGCGAGGGGCTGCTCGTGGCGACCAGCGCCGACGTACGCCAGCGCGCGCCGCTCGAGGCCGACAGGGCCGCCGGCTGCGAAGAGGAGCTCTGCCTCCACGAGCTCGCGGACGCGCTCGACTCCGACTTCGTGCTCTTCGGCCACGTCGAGCCGAGCGCCACCGCGGGCGACGGGAGCGGCGCCGGCCGAGTCGTCCGGCTCGGCCTGTTCGAGGAGAAGAGCGGCGAGATCATCGAGCGAGAAGAGGTCTCCGGCGCTGACATCGCGACGCTGGCGCCGTTCGTCGGCGCGGCCATGAACCGGCTGCTGGCGCCCGTGCTCGCCGAGGCCGAGCCGAACGTGTACGAGCAGCCGCTGTTCCTCGCCGGCGCGGGCGTGGCGGCGGCGGGGGCGCTGCTCGCCGTGGGCGCGGGCGGCTGGGCGCTCGAGCTCGAGCTCAGCCTCGGCGAGGCCGGCCGTCACCGCGACGTGAAGAAGCGCGCGCTCTTGCAGGGTCCGCTCGCGCTGGCGTTGGCGGGCAGCGGCGCCGCGCTCGCCGTCGTCGGGGGCGGCGCGCTGCTCACCGCGTTCCTGCTGGACCCGCCGTGAGGAGTCGCCCCATGCGGCACGCGCTGATCGTGGTTCTGCTCGTCGCCGGCGTGGGGCTCAGCTCTTGTCGGCTGCTCTCGCGCGAGGTCGCGTGCTCGCGCGACGGGGACTGTCCGCGCGACGTAGGCCTCGGTTTTTGTGATGTGCCCGAAGACGCCGACGGGGGCGTCGGCGTGTGCGTCGAGGTCGATCCCTCGCCGCCGCAAGACGACGACGACGCCGGCCCCGGCTTCGTGATCCCGGACGGCGGCCTGTCGGACGCTGGCTGATGGGAGCGCGCTCGCCCGTCGCGCTCGTCCGCCTCGACCGTTCGCCATCGGACGCGCATCGGTCGGGCGCGCCCGCGTCGATTCGCTCGCGCGGGTCCGATGTGCAGGCAGCGACGAGCGAGAGGGTGACGGCGGCCAGGAGGAGAGGACGGAGGCGCCTCCGGCAGCCTACTCCGCTCGCATATCGACCTTGAGCTTCGATGTGCTGCCGCGCGCGACCTTCACCGTCTTCTTCACGACCTTGCCCTCGTGCTCGAGCTTCACCGTGTAGCTGCCCTCGAGCAAGGTGATGGGCGAGAGCGGCGTGGTGCCGACGACGTCCTTGCCGATGGTCACCTTGGCGAAGGGGAACACCCGCAGGCTGAGCTTGCCCGGGGCGAGGTCGGCGTACGCGGCGGCGCCGCCGACGATGCGCACGCGCGATCGACCGAGCGTACCCGGCGTCGTGGCGATCAAGCTGTCGGTGCCGGCCGGCACCTCGACGCGTCCGGCGCCGCGGCCCACGACCTTGCCGCTCGGGAGGGACCAGGCGACGCCGGCGGGCGCCTTGGTCGTCACGGATCTCATCGACACCTGCGCCCGGCGCTTCGAGCGACGCTGCTTCTGCAGCGAGCGCGGGCGCTTGTCGTCGCCGCCCTGCTCCGCTGCTGCGCTCGACGCCGCGGCCGCCACCTCCGGCGGCTCCGGCGCGGACGGCGCCGCAAGGGCCGCGTCCTCGCTCGACGCCGCCGCCGGCGCGCTGCTGTCCTCCTCGGGGTCCGCCTCGTCGTCCATGGCAGGCGGCGCCGCCGGCTCCTCGAGCTCGTCCTCGACGGGCGCCGGCACCGGCAGGTCGCTCGGCGGGCTCGCGAGCGCGGCCGCGGGCAGGATGGTGACCTCGTCCGACGGGTCGGAGTCGCCGATGACGAGGGAGACCGCGAGCGCGCCGACGAGAAGCGCCGAGACGCCGCCCGCGACGGCGGCCACCAGGGAGCGGTTTCGTCGCCGCAGGCCTCGTGGCGCCTTGCGGATGAGCTGGCGCTCGCCCGAGCTGAGCTTGCTGGTGAGCGGTGTCGAGGGCACGAAGCCGCCGCTCAAGGGCTTCGAGGCGGGCGCGTCGTCGTCGGGATCGTCGATCACCTCGCCGACGAAGCGCGTGCTCTCGGTGGTGCGCATGGGCGCGAGGGCGATGAGCGCGTCGTAGAGCTCGGCGCCCGAGGCCGGGCGGTGCTTCGGATCCTTCTCGAGCAGCGACAGCACGATGTCGTCGACGTCCGGCGGGATGTGCGGGTTCACGAGGCTCGGCGCGCGCGCCTCGTCGCTCAGCACGCCCTGCAGCGTCATCAGCTCGGTGGCGCCGTCGAAGGGCCGCTGTCCCGTGAGCAGCCAGTAGAGCGTGACGCCGAGCGAGTAGAGATCGCTGCGTCCGTCGAGCTCCTCGCCGCGGATCTGCTCCGGCGACATGTAGGGGATCTTGCCCTTGAGCTCACCGGTCTTCGTGACACCGCGCGACTCGCTGCCCTTCGCGATGCCGAAGTCGAGCACCTTGGTCATGCCGCCGCGGCTCATGATGAGGTTGTCGGGGCTGATGTCCCGGTGCACCAGGCCGAGCTTGCGCCCGCTCGCGTGCTTGAGCGTGTGCGCGTGATGGAGGCCGAGCGCCGCGTCGGCGATGGCGCGCAGGATGACCTCCATGGGGATCGAGCGGCCCCGGCGCCAGGCCCGCCGCGCCAGCTTGTAGAGCGTGACGCCGTCGACGTACTCCATGGCGATGTAGTACTGGCCGTCCGCCTCGCCGAGCTCGTAGACCTGCACGATGTTGGTGTGGTTCAGCTCGGCGGCGGTCTG
>CAYLZW010000276.1:0-7646 GCA_964388085.1 uncultured Myxococcales bacterium
GCGGCACGGTCATGTCCCGCCTGTTCCACGCCCGAAAGAACATGCAGAAGCTGCTTCGCCCCTGGCTCGGCCTCGAGGAGGGCGCTGATCTGCGCGGAGAGCCCACGGACGGGAAGTCCGATTGAAGCAAAGCCGCCGCCGTGACGTCCGTGTCATAGCGCTCCCCCTGTCGCTGTACCCCTGGCTGATGTCCCTGACCGACCCTGGCTGATGTCCGAACGCCCCGCACGCCGAGAGGCCCGCCGCCCATGAGCCCAAACGCCCGCCCCGACCGTGAGACGCTGCTGCTGTGGATCAGCGCGTTCTTTGACGGGGAGCTGCCGGAGGCGGACGAGGCGCGGCTGTTCGAGGCCATGGCCGTCGACCCGGCGCTGGAAGCTGACTTCGAAACCGCTTGCCGGTTTCGAGAAGAAAGTCACCGTCTCCTGATGGAACGCACCCTTGGCGCCACGGCCGAGCTCGCCGGCCTGGCCGACGCGGTGATGGCGCAGGTGGCCCCGGAGGCGACCGACGCGGCCGGCGCCGCGGCGCTCTTGTCTGCCTACGTCGACGACGAGGCCGATGACGCCCAGCGCGCGCGCTTCTCGCAGCTCATCGGCGAGAGCCAGCGCACCGCGCGCGAGGCGCTGTCCTTCCTGCACGCCGCCGAGGCGATCGAGCGCAGCCTGGCCGCGCTGCCCGAGAGCGCCGCCGTGCAGGCCGCCGTGGCCGCCCTGCCGGCCGCCGTGTCCGCCCGCGTCGCCGACGAGGAGCGCGCCGCCGAGCTGCTGTCCGCCTTCGTGGACGACGCCGTGAACGACGCGGAGCAAGAAGAGCTGCAGGACCTCCTCACGGGCGGCGCGACTCCCGAGCTGTCGTTCCTGCACGCCGCCGAGGCGGTGGCTCATGTCGTGCGCGCCGCCGTCGAGCATCCGGCCGCCGCGCGCGCGGGCGCCGCCGCCCTGCAAAACATCGAGGCGGAGGCACAGCAGGCGCGCGCTGCCACGACGACGTCGAGAGCGGCCGCCAAGGAGCCGTCCTGGCTCGAGCGCGTGCGCGCTGGCTTTTCCACCCTGGTCACGCCGCTGGCCGCGGCCGCCTGCGCCGCCGCGGTGTTCGTCGCGCTGCAAGGCGGCCCGGGAACGTCCGCCCTCGGGAGCGACGCGCCGCCGGAGGACTGGGCGCGCGCCTTCCTGCCCGCGCTCGACGACGAGCTGTTGGCCGCCGCGACGCCCGAGGCCATCGAGGTGCTGGGCGACAACTCCGACACCGAGGTGCAGGCCATCGACTCGGGCTCGCAGATGGCGGCCGTGTTCTCGACGGAGGCGAGCGCCATCACCGTCATCTGGGTACCGGAGCCGCTGCCCGACGCCCTCGGCGCGGACGTCCTGCACGAAGACGGCACGGAGAGCGGTACATGAGCCGTCACGTCCTCGGACACCTGCTCGCGTTCTGCGCGCTCTTCGTGCTCGTCGCCGCGCCGCCGGCGCAGGCCGCCAAGGCCCGTACCCGCGTGGAGATCCGCGTCATCGAGGCGACGCCGGGCTCGCCGGCGAAGCAGAAGGTCGACCCGAAGCTCAAGGCCCTGGCCAAGGACTTCAAGTCGCTTCCCTTCAAGGAGCTCAAGCAGCGAGACGCGCACCAGAAGGTCATGTCCCCCGAAGAGCGCGTGATGTTCGAGTTCCCAGGGCCGAAGGGGGAGCGCCGCTTCCTCGTCGTCTCGAGCCACGGCGAGCAGCGCGGCGGCAAGCTGCGCTTCCAGCTCTCCATCCCCGAGCTGAAGTTCGACACGCTCGTGGCGGTGCCCGACGGCGGCACGCTCCTCGTCGGAGGGCCCCGGCACGGAGACAAGACCATCTTCTTCGCCGTCACCGCGCACAAGAGCATCGGCACCAGCGGTCGCATCAAGCGGCGCTGAGCCGTCAGCGGTGCTTCTTGTCCTTCAGCAGGATGTACTGCTGCTTCTGCTGTCGCAGCGCGCGATAGCGCTCGAAGCGCGCGCGGTACCGCTGGGAGAGCGGGTCATCGTCGTCGAATAGGTTCCGCTGCTCGAGCGGGTCGGCCGCGAGGTCATAGAGCTCATAGAGCTGCGAGAAGAAGTCGTAGTTCAGCTTGTGCCGCGGGTACACGAGCGAAGAGCGCATGCGATCGTGGCCGATGAGCTCGATGAGCACCCCGCCCGCGGTCTCGCGCATCAGCGGGCCGACGTATTGCACCAGGCGCTCCTCGGCGAACGCGCGTACGCCGTCGTCGGCCGCGCTGCTGAACAGCCACGGCAGCACGTAGCCCGTCGAGGTCGGCTCGCGCAGGGTGCCCGCCGGCATCGCGGGGACGCGGATGAGCAGCGGGACGTGCGTCGACTCCACGTACACGGTCGACTTGTGTCGGCTGCCGCCGTGCTCTTTGAATTCCTCGCCGTGGTCGCTCATGAAGATCACCACGGTGTCCTCGAGGTGACCGCTCTCCTCTAGCCCCTTCATCAGCGCCTGGAACTGCTCGTCGACGTTGCGCACCTCGTGCAGATAGCGCGCAGCGCCGTTGCCCTTCGGCAGGTCGTCGTAGCGTGCCTGGTAGGGGCCGTGCGGGCTCACGAAGAAGACCAGGCCGAAGAACCTCTGCTCGCGGCCGGCGCGCTCCTTCAGCTCGGCGACGGCGCGCACGCGGATCTTCTCGTCGACGTCGAGCACGCGGCCCTTGTTCGGCTCGTAGAAGCGCGCGATCTCGTCGAAGCCCTGCTCGAAGCCGTGGATGGCCCGCTTGAAGGCGCGGTTGTGATCGTGCCCGACCCAGAAGGTGTCGTAGCCGGCGCCGCGCAGCACCTCCGTCACCGTCGTCTCGGACGCGCGCAGCTCGCCCCACCAGGGCCGCGACCAGGTCTCGAGCGCGATCATGCTGGTGGGCTTGGCGGTCAGCACGCTCGACATCGACGGCAGCGTGCCGCTCGAGGGCGAATAGGCGCGCACGGCGTTCAACGCGCCTTCGCTCCACTCGCGCAGGAACGGCGTGGTCCGCAGCCCCGCGTCGTGCAGCGAGGTCTTGTCGAAGCGCAGCGTGTCCGTCACGACGAGGAGCAGGTTGTAGTCGTCGAGGCGGAAGCCGGAGGGCAACGGCGGCAGGCCGCTGTGCTCGCGAAAGCGCGCGGCGGCCTCCGGGTCGGTGGCCGGCGGCGGGTCTCCCGCGGCTCCCGCCAGGCGCCCGTCGTCGACGTCCCGGAACACGACGAAGCACTGCCCGAGCATGCTGTAGTGCAGCAGGGCGGGCTCGATGCGCGCGTAGGCGCCGAGCGCGCCGAGCCCGCTGGCCACGAGGAGGAGGGCGGTGCTGAGCGCCACGAAGCCGTCCGCGCGGGTGCCGCGGGGGTGCTCTCCGGCGCGCTCGACGGCGTAGGCGAGACCGACCACCAGCAGCGCGAAGGTGACGAGGAGCGCGCTCGCGTGCAGCGTCGGGTACTGGCCCCGGTAGAGGAAGAAATTGCCGGCGTGCGCGAGCGCGCTCGCGCTGACGACGCTCGGGCCGAGCCACGGCCGCAGCAGGCGGCCGTAGCGCGACGACGGCGTCGAGCCGAGCAGCAGGACCAGGCCGCTCAGCAGCACGGCGAAAGCGACGAAGGCGGCGGCGAAGGGCAGATAGCCGCGAAAGCCCTCGTAGCCGATCAGCACCGCGTAGGCGTAGAGCGCGAACGCCAGCGTGGCGACGACCGAGAGCGCCCGCTGCAACGCTCGCGCTCGCGCCGTCTTGCCCTGCACGCCAACGATGACGACGAGGACCAGCAGCCACAGGAGAGGCGCGGTCAGGATGCGCGGCACCGCGCCCACGATCCCGAGCCAGAGCAGCGGCAGCTCCGTCAGCCCGACGTTCGTGCCGAGCACGAGCACGACGCCGGCCTCGGCGCTCGCCAGCAACCAGACGGCGAGCGCGGCGCCTACCAAGAGGCAGCGCTGGCGCCGGTGCAGAGGGAAGCGCGGGAGTCCGGTCACAGGCCGGCAGTGTCCGTGATGGCCGCGGCCGTGTCGTCCCTCATTTGCGCCACATACCAGACATCCGTCTGGACAGGCGGCGTCGGGCGCTGCAACATGACGCTCGTGGTCCGTCGTCGTCGTAGCTCCTGGTCCGTGCGCTATCGCGAGCGCCACACAGCGCGGCCCGCGGCTGCCGTCACCTCTGATCTCTCCTCCCGGCTCGAGGGCTCGCGCTCGCTGTTCGACGACTCCCGCTGCCTCATCTGTCATGAGCCGCTCGACGGCAGCGAGCCCTACTGGTGCGTCGCGTATCCGAAGGCCGCGCACGGCGGCTGCCTCGACTGGAGCGAGCGGCCGTTCCCCTTCGCGCGCCACCTGCAGGTGCTGCGGCGCGCGTGGCGCGAGACGACGCACGCGCGCGCGCGCCGGGAGATCGCTCGCGCGGGCGCCTTCCTGGCCGCCCTCGAGCGGCGCTTTCTCGTCGGAGAGGGCAACGCGAGGGACGTGGAGGAGGCCCGCCGCCGCCTGCACGGCGTGACCCGCTTCTGCGGCGCCAACGGCGTGTCCGCGAGGCTGCGCGAGCTCGTGTGAGCCGCAGCGCCGGCGTCAGCCCGCGTGCTCGTCGTCGTCACCCTCTTCGTAGGGGATCTCGCCCGAGGCGCGCACGACGGCCGCGAGGGCGGTGGCGATGGGCAGCGAGAACAGGATGCCGACGAAGCCGAACAGCTCGCCGCCGATCAGCACCGCGAGCACGACGAGCAGCGGCGGCAGCCCCGCGCTCTTGCCGACGACGCGCGGCGTGAGGAACCAGGTCTCGACCGCCTGTCCGACCAGGGCGGTGACGCCGGCGCCGATGACGGAGGTGAGCAGGCTCGCGCTCGGATCGAGCAGCGTGAACAGCACGCTCAGCACGAACAGCAGCGTGCCCGTCGCGTAGGGGATGAAGTAGCCGAGGCCGGCGATGACGCTGATGGCCATGGCGAAGGGCACGCCCGCGAGGGACAGGCCGATCATGTAGATGACCATCAAGCAGAACGCGACCATCAGCTGACCGCGCAGCATGTAGAAGATCGCGTAGCGGATCGCGCCGCCGTAGCGCGCCGCGGGCTCTCGCCACGTCATCGGGATGAAGCGCGGCACGTTGCGCCGCAGCAGATCGAGCTCGCTGAGCGCGAAGAACACGAGCACCGGCACCATGAGGAAGAGGCCGGCCGCGACGGCGAAGGACGCGGCGCCGCGCAAGATGCCACGCGCCCCCGCGCCGAGCGCCCCGCCGACGCCGCCGGTCGCCAGCGTGCCGCCGATGTCGTCGATCCGCTCCTGCACCGCCTCGCGAATGCGCAAGAGCGAGTCGTCGACGCCGAAGTTGCGCGAGATCCACTTCTCGAGCTCCTCGAGCAGGACGGGCACCCGCTGCACGACGTCACCGATCTGATCGATGAGCTTCGGCAGAATGAGCAGCGTCAACGCCGTCAGCACGGCGCCGAGCACCAGGAGGAAGATGGCGGCGCCCACGGGCCGCGGCATGCCGTGCGACTTCATGGCGTCGACGACGGGAGCGCCTATGAGGACGAAGGCGGCCGAGAAGGCGAAGGGGACGAAGAGATCGCGCATCGCCCACGCGAGCAGGACCGCTACGCCGATGGCGAACGTGAGCCACACCGCGCGCACATCGACGAAGATGGGACGCGGCCCGTAGCCGATGTGCTTGCGCGGCACCTCCGCGAAGGTCTGCTTGGGATCCGACATCTCGACGAGAGCCCACTGCAAACCCAACGCCAGCACGGGGCTACGACGTCGACGAGCGGAACATCTGACGGAGCGAGCCCGCGCAAACACCGCAACGTCAAGACGCGATCCGCTACTCCTCGACCACCTCACCCGGCTCGCGCAAGAGCAGCACCGTCCCCCAGCTCGCGCCCGCGACGCCCGCGGCGATCCCCACGGTGAGAAGCGAGACGCCGGTAGCGAAGGCGGGCATCCCCCACGACTCCCACTCCGCCGCCGCGCCATTCACCTCCTGCCAACGACCGCCCGCGAGCGCCGGATACCCGGCCGCCTCGACGTCGAGCGCGCGGTGGGCGTCGACCGCCGCGCTGTAGCGCAACCACGGCTGCAAGCCGACGACGGCGGTCACCGCCCCGGCCGTCGCGATGACGGCTCCGAGGCCCGCGACGCTCCAAGGCAGCGCGAGCTCGAGCGGCGAGATCTCCCGCTCGACCGTGATGTCGGCGAGCGGCACGAGGTTCACCTCGATGGCGCTGACGGCGTCCGCCTTCGCCTCGAAGCGCTGCCGCAGGGGCTCATACCCCTCGGCCTCCGCGCGCAACACATGAGGCCCCGGCAAGAGGCCGGCGATCTTCTGCAGCGACTGCTGCGCGCTCAGCGGCACCGCGATGCCGTCGACGTACAGGCGCGCGCTGTGGGGCCGCAAGGACACGATCGCGTCACGCGTCAACGCCCGCTCCGTGAACAGCGCCTCCACGAGCGGGCCCACGTCGGGTGGCGAGCCATCGGCGAGCGTCAGGAGCACCGTCGCCCGCCGCGCCTCCCGGCCCGCGCTCACGTCGACGAGCCGGAGATCGACGCCGACCTCGCCGCCCTCGATGCCGCCTGCGCGCCCGAGCAGGATGTACGGCACCTCGAGCAGCGCGCCGAGCTGCAGCGCACAGTCCACCTGGTTGATGTCACAGGCGAGCCCGAGGCCCTTGGCCGCCTCGTACAGCTCGGTCGTCCTGGCCTCGTCTTGCAGGGCGTACGGCGAGACGCGCGTCACCTGCTCGCGCAGCGCTCGGCTCAAGCGCGCGACGTCGTTGAGCTGCAGCCCCTCCACGCGCAGCGGGACGACCGCGAGCTTCGGCACCGGCGCCGGCGGCGGCGCCTCGACGACGGGCGCGACCTCGACGGGCGCGGGCGCCGGTGGACTCTTTTGCTGCGCCTTGCTCCGCTGTCGTCGAGCGCCGCGCTTGCGCGCGAGGCGCTCGGCGCTCGGCGGAGATGACGACGACGCCCGGGCGGACGGCGGCGCAGGTGACGGAGAGGCGCGCTCCAGCGCGAAGGCCGACGTGGGCCAGAGCAGGAGCATCGCGAGAGCGAGACGCGCGACGGGTGGCAACACGAGGGTATGCTACCAGGCCATGTCCGCCCTGGGGGTCAGCCTTCCGCTGTTGTTCGGCCCTTACGAGCTGCTCGTGCGGCTCGGACACGGCGGTATGGGGCAGGTCTTCCTCGCCCGCCGCGCGACGATGGGGGGCGCCAACAGCGTCTGCGTGCTGAAGACGCTCAAGCCCGAGCTCGCCGAGGATCCCGAGTACGTCGGCCGCTTCCTCGACGAGGTGCGCACGGTGATGCAGCTCCGCCACAGCGGCATCAGCCACGTGTTCGACGCCGGCAACGTGGGCGGCACCTACTACATGGCCATGGAGCACCTCTCGGGCGTCACCGCGCGCGAGCTGTGGAGCGAGGCGCAGCAGGGCAAGCTCGACCCCGGCCTCGCGCTCACCCTCGTCGAGGACGTGCTGGCCGCGCTCGCCTACGCGCACGCCTTCAAGAGCCCGCTGAGCGGCGAGCAGCTGAGCGTCGTGCACCGCGACGTCTCGCCGCACAACGTCATCGTGACCTTCGAGGGGGAGGTGAAGCTCATCGACTTTGGCCTCGCCGAGAGCGTGCTGAAGCCGCTCACCGACCTGACGCGCACGGCGGGGCGGG
>CAYLZW010000277.1:0-7634 GCA_964388085.1 uncultured Myxococcales bacterium
CGTAGACGTCGAAGTAGCCGCCGATGCCGCCGCGCGGGTGGTTCACCTGCACGATGACGTCGGCGAGCGTCTTCTCGCAGTCCGCGCCGCTGCACGAGGGATCGACCTGCTGCTCGCGACCGAGCGCGCGCAGCCCGTCGAAGATCACCTGCGGATCCTCGCCCGCCCAGTTGAAGGAGCCGTACGTGCGCGAGGCGATGGTGCCCGCGTAGCTGCCGTCGCCCTGGCGCACGGGCACGCCCTCGTCGAAGCGCAGCGGGAAGCCGTTGTAGTGCCCGCGATCGAGCGTCGAGAGCTCGAGGCCGACGGCGGAATTGAGCCAACGCTCGAGGCCGTGGCGCAGGATGGTCGGCTTGTAGTCGGCGATGAAGTTGTGGTCGGTGGCGACCGCGTACTCGAGGCCCTCCCCGACGTAGGCGGCCACGCGGCTGTCGAGGTCCGCGAAGCTGTCGAGGCTGTAGATGCTGTGCAGGTGGAAGTCGGCGGCGACGTAGCCGGCCGTGTCCACGACGTGGTCGATGCTGGCGAACAGCGTCCGCTGCGCGCCCGGCGTCAAGGTGACCTCGCCCTCGAAGCGCGTGTACTCGGGCCCGCGGCTGACGAACACCTGATAGCGACCGGGGCGCGCCGTGAGGGTCAGCGTGCCGTCGTCGGTGTAGTCGAACGCCTCGATGTAGCGGCGGCTGTCCGGATCGTCCGCCTCGTCGGGGACGAGGTCCGAATAGCGCCAGTGCTGACCGAGCGAGAGGTCGAACAGGAAGTCGCGCGTGTCCTCGCCTACATGCTCGGCGCCGTAGCGGCCGACCAGCACGACCTTGGCGGGCACGAGGCCGACGCCCGGCTGCGTCACCGTGACGACGACGCTGGCGGGCGCGTTCACCTGCAGCTCCACGAAGCTCCTCTCGCCCGCGCGCACGACGACGGTGACCGGCCCTGGGAGCGCGCGCCCCTCGACGTGGGCGACGGCGCGGTAGCGGCCCGGCGGCACGCGCGCGCGGAAGCGCCCGTCGCTGCCCGTCTCGGCCTGCGTGATCTTCTTGCCGCGCTCGTCGATGAGCACGATGGACGCGTCCGCGACGACGACGCCGGTCTGGTCTTCGCGCAGGCGGCCCTCGACGAGGCCGGTGTCTTTGCCGAGCAGCGCGAAGGCCACGTCGGACACGCTGGCCACGTCGCCATGTCCGACGATGAAGTAGCGCTTGAAGGTGAGCTCGTCGGGGCCGCCGGGGGCGTTGTCGTTCGGCGCGAGCGCGGGCGGCTGCACGTAGAACATGCCCGTGAAGGCCGACGCGACGAAGGGGACGTGCAGCGAGTGCGCCTCGGCTCCCTCGAACTGGCCCGTGGAGACGGCGTAGTTGTGCTGCGGGTCTTCGCTCGGCGCCGCGACGATGCCGTAGCTGACGTCGGGGCCGCTCACGGCGACGTAGTCGACGACGAGGCCGGGCACGGCGGGCAGCTCATAGCCGCGCTGGTACTCGCGCTCGAGCCGGTAGCGCAGGTCGAAGCCCGCGTCGTGCGGCACGAACACGTGGTTGCCGCCGCCGAACAGGGCGATGTCGCCGACCGGCGTCGGCAGCGGCGCGCCGAGCAGGCGCTCGCCGCCGTCCCAGCGCAGCTCGCGCGGCGGGAAGGTGACGTTCTGCACCGTGGTCTCGATCTCGACGTAGCGCACGCCCGGCTTGATGCGGTAGCGCGTCGTGAACAGGATGGCCGGATCGTCGCGGTCGTCGTCGAGCAGCACCTCGTTGGCCACCTGCGTCATGGCGAGGAAGTCGTTCCCGTAGCCACGCACGACGAGGACCGCCTCCTCCCCGTCGCTGCCGTCGCGCTCCACCTCGAGCGCGGGCAGGCGCGCGTTGCCGTCCGCGTTCGGGTCCTGCACCTCGGTGGGCTCGACCGCCTCGACGAACATGGCGGGGAACATCTCGCCGAAGTTGTCCTTGCCGTTGCCGCCGCGCGAGTCACCTGGGCCGCTCTCGGCGCGCACGAGATCGGCGTCGATGAGCGAGCCGCCGAACACGCCGAAGCCGCGCGAGAAGCCGGCGTCCTGCACGATGAGGCGAATCTCGTCGTTCTCGAGCAGGAAGTCGCCGAGCTCACCGAGGGCGCGCGGGCCGCCGATGAGCTCCTGGCGCGCGTCGATGCGCTTGGCGAGCAGCCGGCCGCGCGGGGGCGTGCACGAGCTCTGCAGCGCGGACGCGAGCGCGGCGATCGAGGCGAGGACGACGACGGCCAGCGTCGTGCGGCGCTTGTGGTTGTTCATGTCGGCGAGCCGCCCTTCGACGCTAGAAAATACAGTCGTAGACGCGGCCCTCGGTCTCGAGCGCCGCCTTGTCGCGCGCCTTCTTGACCGCGCGCAGGCTCTCCTTGATGCGCTCGCAGACGAAGTCGCGCGCGTCGTTGAGCGTGGCGCGCTCCGAGCGCTCGAGGCCCTGATCCTCCGCCGTGGCGCGCAGCACCTCGAGCCACTCGCCGCGCTCGCGGCAGGCGTACGTCGTCAGATCGGTCGCGACGCCCTCGCGAGCCTCGGGCGCCTTGGCCTCCTTGAGCTGTCCGACGAGGGCGTTGCAGACGTAAGCGCGCACGTCCTCGATGGTGGCGCTCTCGGCGTTCGCCATGCCGAGGCCGCGCGCCTTGGTGCGGGTCTTGGCCTCAATCTCGTTGATCGTGGTCTCGATCTCCTGGCGGATCTGGAGGTTCTTCACCTGCTCGGGGCTCTTCTCATCGGAGCAGCCCGCGGCAGCGAGCGCCAGCAGGAGCGGGGCGACGAGCAACGACGATCTCATGACATGGGCTCCTGTTCGCGCGCGAGCGCAGCGGCGGGCGGAAGGATGCATCGCGAAGCGACGCTCTGACAAACCCTCTGTCCCCGCGCGGCGCTTGCAGCGGTCGCCGCGCCGCCCGGACAAACGCGCGCCGGAGGGGTCACCTCCGCTCACTCGTCGTCACCCGGCCCGACATGGGAATGTCTCGTGACGACGCACAAGACGCCTGCGTTTGGGCTGCGCCTGGTTCATCGGTACCGTGATCAGCGCGCGCTCGACCGCGCGAGTCACAGGGAGGGAACGGACCATGGCCTTCATCTCGATGCTCTTCCAGCTGCTGTCTCGCTTCCACTTCGACCTGTCCCCCGCGCTCTCGCGCGCGGACGACGACACGCTGCTCAAACGTGATGTCGTCAGCCGCTGCGGCGACCACTGCGCCGAGTAGGCGCGGGCAGCACGCGCGTCAGGATTCAGAGCGACGGAAGGAGCCGCGCTCTGGATCCTTGATGACGCCGGGGAAGGTCAGGATCTGGTTGTGGATGGCGAGGTGCACGCCCTTTGGCAGTAGCTGAACGGCGAGCAGCGCCTCGGTGAGGTTCTGCAACGCGTCCGTGCTGCGCAGCTCGTAGGGGCGCATGGCGCCGGTCAGCACGACGGGGGCCGCCGGCACGCCGCGCGCGAGCACGCGCTCGCCGCTCTTCGCCAGCCGATCGGTGCCGTGCACGATGACGACGCCATCGCTGACGTGCGCCTCCTTGTGCGCCCACTCGGCGATGAGCTCGTGGTCGGCCTCGTCCATCTCGAGGCTGTCTTTGTTCATGAGCGCGACCCGCCGCAGCTCCACGCCGCGCAGCTCGAGCCGCGACAGCATGACGTCGAGCACGCTCAAGCGGTTCGCGAGCACCCCTGAGAGCGCGTCGTAGGTCTTCTCGATGGTGCCGCCGGTGGACAGGAGGACGATCTGCTTCTTCGCCATGGCTCGCTCCTATAGCGCTCCGCGCCGGGCGGGGCACCCGAGAGCGTGCCCCGCCCGCTATGCTGCCGCCGGCCCGAGCGGGCGCTTTCGCGAGGCAAGGCGTGACCATCCGAAAAGGTCCCCCGGTGCGGGACGGCAACCACGCGGCGCGCGACTTCCAGCGCGGGCTACAGACCAAGAACATCGTCAAGGGCGCGGCGGGCGGCGCGCGCGGCGTCGACTACCAGGACCATGACGCCGAGTACCTCGAGCGGCGCGACTCGAGCGCCGCCCAGAACGCGAAGCAGTCGCGGCTGACGGCCAAGACGCAGCAGAGCCAGCAGAAGGAGCAGCTGCGCGCGGTGCAGAAGGAGCAGGCCGCGAACGCCGCTGGCCCCGCGGCGGGCACGCCGAGCGCGCCCGACGACCAGTTCGATCCGCGCAAGGTCGTGAACCAGAACGCGCTGCAGAAGGAGACCCCCGAGCAGAAGAAGCAGCGGCTCGAGGCGGAGCGCATCAAGAAGAAGATCCTCGATCCGAGCCTCGACGACGACGACGACGACCCTGGCGACGACGACGAGGCGGCCGCGCCCGACGATGAGCGCAGCGAGGACAGCGCGGACCCGGGCGAGCCGGCCGTGTTCTCCGACGCGCGCGTCGATCGCCTGCTGCGCAAGGCCTCCGCCGACGTCGTGGCGCGCTTGTTGGACGACCCCGAGGTGGAGCTGCGCCTGTACGGCACGCTCGCGGTCCGAGACGGCGAAGGCATGCGCGCGGCGTTCAAGACGCCGCTGCGGGTGGCGCGTCATCTGAACGTGCTCGCGCGCCGCATCAGCGACGGTGACGAAGGCAGAGCGGCCGCCGTGCACGCCGTCGCCGACGCCATCCTCGCGCTCGGCTCGGGCTTTGGGCGGCGCGTGCTGTCGAGCTTTCAGACCGGCGTCGGCATCGGCGAGATCTATCCCCTCGAGGTGATGGAGGACATCGCGCTCAGGAGCCCGCACTTTCTGCCGCACCTGCGCCTCACGCGCTTTCTCTCCGACGACGCGCTCGCGAGCCGCGCGGGTGAGCCGCTGTTGGTGCGCTGTGATCCCGCGCTGAAGATCACCGCGTTCGCGCTCAAAGGAGGCGGACAGCCGGGCTACGCTTTCGAGCCGGGGCAAGAACCGGGCTGCTTCTCTTTGTTGATCGACAGCGCCGGGCGCTATCGCCTGCTGCTGCTCGGGGTGGACGCGTCAAAGAACGAGTCCTTGCAGGAGGTGCGCGTGCACGTGTCGCCGGCGCGCGCGGGTCCATCGGACGGGGGATGAGACGACGTGGCCTCGTCTGCTATTAGGCGAGCAATGCGTCGCGCGCCCGATAAGCGGAGCTTCGTGCTCGCCGCCGTGTTCCTCGGCAGCGCGGCGCTCGGCGTCGCCCTGTTCCCGTCGAGCGCCCCGTCGAGCGCCCCGTCGAATGTGGCAGCGGAGGGCCCCGCGCGCGAGGCCGCGCCCGCGGGCAGGGCGGACGCCGAGGCCGCGACCGCGCCGCCGCGCCGCCTCATCATCGCCGACAAGCCGCTCAAGCAAGCGCCGCCGCCGGTGCTCGGCAGCTTCGCGTTCGACGAGGAGCAGCAGCGCTTCGTGGCCCCCTGGGGCGAGCACGAGGCCATGCTGACGCTCGATGCCGCGCTGCACCAGGAGCTGTCCGACGCGCTCGAGGGCTGGCGACCGCAGCGCGGCGCGACGGTGTTGCTCGAGGCGGGCACCGGCAAGGTGATCGCGCTCGCGGGCTATGAAGACGGCGCCGGGCAGAGCGAGGCGGTCGCGCTGCGCGCCTTCGCGCCGGCGGCCAGCATCTTCAAGATCCCGAGCACGGCGGCGCTGCTGCGCTCGGGCGTCAAGCCGGGCGAGCAGGTCTGCTACTTCGGCGGCAAGCGACGGCTGCAGCCAAAGCACCTCGAGGACGATCCGCGCCACGACCGCTGCGTGCAGTTCCGCGACGTGCTGCCCTTCTCGCTCAACGCGGCGGTGGCCAAGCTCGTCGACAAGCGGCTCGGCCAAGGCAAGCTCGAGGCGGAGGCGCGGGGCTTCGGCTTCGATCGCCGCATCGTCTTCGCGCGCCCCGTCGAGACCTCGCTGGCGCACATCCCGGCCGATCGCTTCGGTCGCGCGAACGCGGCCGCCGGCTTTGGGGACGTGCGCATCTCGGCGCTGCACGGCGCGCTGATCGCCTCGGTGGTCGCCAACGACGGCATGCTGCTGTGGCCGCGCGTCATCGATCGCTTGAGCGGCGGAGAGCCGCGCGTGCCCGCGAACGCCGAGCGCGCCTTGCCCGAGGGGGTCGCGCGCGAGCTGCAGAAGCTCATGGCCCGCACCGTCGCCGAGGGGACGGGCTTTCGCACCTTCAGCCAGCGCGGGCCTTCGCTGCGCGACGTCGACGTGGCCGGCAAGACCGGCTCGCTCACCGACTACGAGGGTGGCGCCGACTACTCGTGGTTCGTCGGGTACGCTCCCGTGCAGAACCCACGCGTCATCGTCGCCGCCGTCATCGAGAACGACATCGAGCTCTGGTACGTGCGCGCCCCCGAGGTCGCGCGCGAGGCGCTCGAGGCCTATTTCCGGCGCGGCGCCAAGGGCGCGTTGGCGAAGAGGCCGTAGGCGCCCGCGCCCTCGTCCAGCGCGGACAGCGCGGACAAAGGCTCGAGGCAGCTCGCGTCCTTGTTCTTGACGCTATTCACGTGCTTTGTGACCTCGAAGGTCTCGAGTAGGTCGGGATCACAGGGGTGCAGCAGCGAGCGCAGCGTCTCTTCGTCGCTCTCGGGATCGAGCCAGCGCCGCCAAGCGTCCTCGTCCTGCAGGATCACCGGCATGCGATCGTGGATGCCGCGCACGACGTCGTTCGCCTCGGTGGTGAGCACGACGGCGGAGTCCATGTCGAAGGTGCGGTTGTGCTCCCAGAGGCCCGCCATCGCCATCGGCTCTCGGCTCTTCAGGCGAATGACGTAGGGGCGCTTGTCCTTGGCGTCGCGCTTGAGCCACTCGTAGAAGCCGTCGAACACGACGAGGCAGCGCCTCGTCTTGAACGGCGCGCGGAAGGCAGGCTTGTCGGCGACGGTCTCGGCCTTGGCGTTCAACAACATCGGCGGACGCTTGCCGTCGTCCTTCACCCACGGCGGCAACAAGCCCCAGCGCGCGGCGAACAGCTCGCGCTCGGCCGCAGACTCCGAAGGCGCGAGGCGCACGGCGGCGACGTCCTCGGTCGGCGCGAGGTTGTAGCTGACCTCGAGGTCGGCCTTCGGCTCCGCCCGAAAGTGGCTCGCCAGGTTTCCCGTCGGTGTCGTTCGATAGGCGCGTCCGCACACGTCGCGTTACCTCGTCGTACAGAGCCGGAAGAGCAGAGTCGTAGCAGGATCGGAGCAGCAGATCCGAGCTGCAGCGATAGCGTAGCCGCGCCCTGTCCGAATCGCTTTTCGCGCCGCTGCGGCGGACGCGCGCGCGCTTCCCTACAATTCGCAGGACGGGAGGCGAGTTGGAGGCGCCTCATGCTCCGGGAGCGAATCACGGGGCTCGGCCCAGCGGACGCCCTCATCCCCTTCGACATGCTCGATGCGGCCGGCAGCACGCGCGCCGCCGAGGCCGCGAAGAAGCTCGAGCGCCTCTACCACCAGGGGCAAGAGCGCGCCTGGGTGGGCAGCGAGCTCCTCGCTGAGCTGGTCGCGCGACACGGCCCCCCGACGCTGCCACGCGCGAAGGCCGACGCCATGCGGCAGGTGCTCGCGGTCATCTTGTGGGGCGAGCTCGCGGCCTGGAAGATCTCGGCGCTGCTCGCGGCGCGCCTCGAGCCGCTCGGCGCCAAGATGGCGGCCACCGCGCAGGTGCACGACGAGGCGCGGCACTTCTACGTCATGCACGACTACCTCGCGCACCTCGGCG
>CAYLZW010000278.1:0-7634 GCA_964388085.1 uncultured Myxococcales bacterium
ATCGGTAAGCCGTGTGCGGGAAATCCGCACGCACGGTTTGAAAGGGGGCTCTGCCGCCTCCCCGATGACAATCCGTCCTCGGACGGGGAGGTAGAGTCTACCAGTGCAGCGAGCGCCGCCGCCCCGCACGATGATCCGCGCCGAGGTGAGCGCCGTTCACCTCGAGGGCGCCGTCGAACGCACGCCCGATCTGGCGAGCGCGCTCGCGCACCTCGTCACACAAGCGCGCAAGAAGAACGTCAGCCGCGTGCAAGCGACGCTCGAGATCGTGCCCGGCCTGGAGCTGCACCTGGAGCTCTTCGAGCGAGGCACGCGCTTCAAGGTCCCGGGCCGAGGGCTCTACGCCGGTAACCTCGACGGCCTGCTGAACGCCCTGGCCGACGTCATCCGCGAAGAGCACGACAGCGATCCCGCGCTGCTCGACGTGTACGCGCGCTTGCTCGGCGCCTGACGACGCGCTCGGGCGCCCTCGACCCTCGGCGGGCGTTGCATCACGTCGAGCAGGGCCTATCGTGACGCCATGCAGACCTACGATCCCCCCGTCGCCGACTACCGCTTCCTGTTCGAGACCTTCGACTACCAGGGCCGCGTCGGCAGCCTGCCCGGCTACCAGGACTACGACGTGGAGACCGCGCTCTCGCTCATCGAGCAGTGCGGCACCTTCGCCAAGGAGCAGATGCTGCCGCTGAACCGCACGGGAGATCAGCAGGGCTTGCGCTTCGACGCGAAGACGGGCGCGGTGACGACGCCGGACGGCTTCGCGGCCTGCTACGCCAAGCTGCGCGACGGTGGCTACCAGTCGCTCTCCGGCCCGCTCGAGTACGGCGGCGGCGGCGCGCCCGTGTTGCTCGGCGCCATCTTCGACGAGCTGTTCATCGCGACCAACAAGAGCCTGGCGATGATCCTCGGCCTGAACCACGGCCTGGCCGAGGCGCTCTACGCGCACGGTGACGACGCGCAGAAGCAGAAATTCCTGCCGAAGATCATCACGGGGGAGTGGTCGGGCACCATGTGCTTGACCGAGCCGCAGTGCGGCACCGACCTCGGGCTGGTCACGACCAAGGCCGTGCCGGAGGGCGACCACTACCGGCTGACGGGCACCAAGATCTGGATCACCTACGGCGAGCACGACTTCACCGAGAACATCGTGCACCTCGTGTTGGCGCGGCTGCCCGACGCTCCCGAGGGGATCAAGGGCATCAGCGTGTTCCTGGTGCCGAAGCAGCTCGATGACGGCTCTTCGAACGGCGTGAGCTGCGGCGGCCTCGAGCACAAGATGGGCATCCACGCCTCGCCCACGTGCGTCATCAACCTCGAGGGCTCGGTGGGCTACCTCGTCGGCGAGCCGCACAAGGGCATGCGCTCCATGTTCACCATGATGAACGCTGCGCGCCTCATGGTCGGCATCGAGGGCATCGCGCTCAGCGAGATCGCGTACCAGACGGCGCTCGCCTACGCGAAGGATCGACGACAGAGCCGCTCGGTGGATCCGGCGAAGAACGATCCGGCGGCGAAGGCGGACAACATCCTCGTGCACCCCGACGTGCGCCGCATGCTGCTCGACGTGAAGTCGAGCAACGACGCCATGCGCGGGCTCGCGGTGTTCACCGGCATGATGCTCGACCAGAGCCACCGGCACCCCGACGAGGACGAGCGCCGGCGCGCCGACGATCTCGTGGCGCTCTTGACGCCCATCGTGAAGTCGTTCTGCACCGAGCGCGGCTTTCTGAACATCAGCGAGTCCATGCAGGTGTGCGGCGGGTCCGGCTACACGACGGACTGGTCCATCGAGCAGTACCTGCGCGATGCCCGCATCGCGATGATCTACGAGGGCACGAACCACATCCAGGCGCTCGACCTCGTGGGGCGAAAGCTGCCGCGCGAGGGCGGGCGCCTCTATCGCGAGATGGCCGGCCTCCTCTCGCGCACGCTCGAGAGCATGCAAGACGACGACGCCACCAAGGACCTGTACGCCGACTTCAAATGGGCCACCGATACGCTCAACGAGACCACCACGCTGCTCGCCGTCGAGGGCACGCGCGATCCGGAGTGGGCCGCCGCGGTGGCGTCGAGCTACCTGAACCTGTTCGGCTTCGTCGCCTGCGGCTGGGTCTGGGTCGAGATGGCCAGGCACGCGCACGGCAAGGACGGCAGCTTCTACAGCGGCAAGCGCAAGCTCGCGCGCTACTACTTCGCTCACGTGCTCCCCGAGATCGCGGCGCTGAAGCGCCTCATCGCCGCCGGTAAGGAGCGCATGATGGCGTTCGACGTCGACGAGCTCTGATCCTCTGAGCGGCTCAAGGCCGCTGCAGCAGCTCGGCGTGCGTAAAGATCTCAGGCGCGTCCTTCACGCCGCGAAGCTCATGTCGGCCAAGCGACACGGCGCGGGCGTCTTGCGCCACGGACGCGAACGCCTCGGTGAACAGCAGCGGCGTGCCGAGCGGCTTGCAGAGCGACTCCACACGGCTGGCCTCGTTCACCGCCTTGCCGATGACGGTGAAGTCGAGCCGCTCGGTGGCGCCGATGTTGCCGTACATGACGTCACCGCGATGGAGCACGACGCCAAACGCGAGCTCGTCGAGGCCGTCGCTTACGCGGCGGGCGTTCGCGGCCTCCATGCGCTGAAGGGCCTGCTCGGCGGAGTTCAGCGCGCGTCCACACGCGGCGCGCGCGTCGCTCTCGAGGGGAAAGACCGCGAGCACGGCGTCGCCGATGAACTTCAGGATCTCACCTCCGTGCTCGATGATGGTGTCGCCGACGCACGTGAAGTACGTGTTGAGCGCGTCGAGCACGGCGGGCAGCGCGGAGGTGTCGACGCGCCGGGTGAAGTCCCGCAGGTCGCTCATCCAGATGGCGGCGTCGACGACCTCACCCGAGCCGCGCCGGAAGTCTCCCGCGATGACGCGGCGGGCGGCGTTCTGCCCGAGGTAGGTGCGCAGCAGGCTGGCCATGGCGAAGCGAGAGGACGCGAGCTCCACGCGCACGCGCAGGGCGGGGACGATGTCTTCGAGCAGCGCGATCTCGTCGTCGGAGAAGCCGCCCGCGCGACGCGTCGTCCAGCTCGCCATGCTGCCCTGGCCGTTGCTGCCCTGACCGTTGCTGCCCTGACCGTTGCTGCCCTGACCGTTGCTGCCCTGACCGTTGGTGCCCGCGCGGCGTGGGCCCGGGTTCCCGCCGTTCAGATCGACGCAGAGGTAGTCGGTGGCGCCCTGGTCGCGGAGCTCCTGCAGCATCGGGAATGGGATCTCGTCGCGCGCGCGCTCGAGGCGCACCCGGAGTGACCTGTCGCCGCTCGCCGACAGCGCCGCCACCGGGCTCTTCGTCACCGTGTCCGTGCCGACGATGGTGTGCGGCAGCATCTTCTCGCTCGCCTGCTCGTCCCCCTCGAACCAGTCATAGAAGCGGACGAAGACCTCGGGGTGCATCGTGCGGCTGCCAAGATGACCACGCCAGAGCGGGATCCCCCCTGCCAGCAGCCGCTTACAGAGCGCGCCGAGCAACGCCGCGCTGTGGAGCGCGCGCGCTTCATCGCCGAGCAGCCAATCCGTGAGCTCGACCCGCAGACCGCTGAGGTGGCCCCGCACGTGCAACGCGTCGTCGTTGGACATGCCATCGAGGCTAGCACGCACGCCCCCGAAACCTTCGCGCCGCCCGCGTCGCTGCGCTACACAGTCGCGCCGCGCGGGGCCGTGCGTGCTGCGCCGGTAAGCCCTGTCTCGAGAGGTCGCTTCATGTCCGCTGTCAGCCAGGCCCAAGCCTTCGATCCCGTGCCCGTCATCGCTCACGAGCTGAGCTTGCCGCCGCGCGGGGTGGCCGCCGTCGTGCAATTGCTGGTCGAGGGCGCGACGGTGCCGTTCATCGCGCGCTACCGCAAGGAGATGACCGGCTCTCTCGACGAGGTGCAGATCCGCGCCGTCGAGGAGCGGCGCGCGTACGTGCTCGAGCTCGAGGATCGGCGGCGCACGGTGCTCGCCTCCATCGAGGAGCAGGGGAAGCTGACGGACGCGTTGCGCGCCAGCGTGCTGAAGGCCGCGAGCAAGCAGGAGCTCGAGGACCTCTACCTTCCGTACAAGCCGAAGCGACGCACGCGCGCCGCCATCGCGCGGGAGCGTGGCCTCGAGCCGCTCGCGCTGCGCATCCTGGCGCAGCCGAGGGAGGGAAGCCCCGCGACGGAGGCGGCCGCGTACGTCGACGAGACCAAAGAGGTGGCCGACGCCGCCGCCGCGCTCGCCGGCGCGCGCGACATCGTCGCGGAGACGCTCGCCGACGACGCGGGCATCCGCTCGCTCGTGCGCGAAACGTTCCAGGAAGAGGGCGTGCTGAGCACGAAGATGGCCGATGGTAAGGACGCCAGCCCGACGAAGTTCGACCTCTACAAGGACTTCCAGGAGCGCGTGAAGACCATCCCCTCGCACCGCTTCCTCGCCGTGCGCCGCGGCGAGGCCGAGGGTGTGCTGCGCGTCTCGCTCGACGTCGACAGCGAGCGACTCCTCGATCGCCTCGAGCAGCGGGCGGGCGTCGATCGCGCGTCGCCCTTCGCCGCTGAGCTGAGCCTCGCGTTGAAGGACAGCTACAAGCGGCTGCTCGCGCCCAGCGTCGAGACCGACGTGCGGGTGGAGCTGAAGATGCGCTCGGATCGCGGCGCCATCGAGGTGTTCGCCGAGAACCTGCGCAACGTGCTGCTGGCCCCGCCCCTCGGCGCGCGTCCCGTGGTCGGCATCGATCCGGGCCTGCGCACCGGCTGCAAATGCGTCGCCGTCGACGGCACCGGGCGCTTCCTGAGCAACGTGACCATCTATCCGGCGCGCGGCGCGGCGGCCGAGCGGGAGGCGCGCGACGTCCTGCTCGCCCTCATCGCCAAGCACCAGCCCGTCGCCGTCGCGGTCGGCAACGGCACCGGCGGCCGCGAGGTAGAGGCCTTCTTGCGCCGCGTCCTCGTCGAGGCGGGCCTGAAGGAGCTCATCGTCACCCCCGTGAACGAGGCCGGCGCCAGCGTGTACAGCGCCTCCGACATCGCGCGCGAGGAGTTCCCGGACCTCGACCTCACCGTACGCGGCGCCATCTCCATCGCGCGCCGCCTGCAGGACCCGCTCGCCGAGCTCGTGAAGCTCGACCCGAAGGTCATCGGCGTCGGCCAATACCAACACGACGTGCACCAGCCGCTGCTCGTGCGCAAGCTCGGCGAGGTCGTCGAGAGCTGCGTCAACCACGTCGGCGTCGACCTCAACACCGCGAGCGCGCCGCTGCTCTCGCACGTCGCGGGCATCGGCGATGGGCTCGCGAAGAAGATCGTCAAGCACCGCGAGGAGCAGGGCATCTTCAACGATCGGAAGCAGCTCTTGAAGGTGAGCGGCCTCGGCCCGAAGACCTACGAGCAGGCCGCGGGCTTCTTGCGCGTGCGCGGCGGCCATCCGCTCGACGCCTCGGGCGTCCACCCGGAGCGCTATGCCCTCGTCGAGCAGATGGCCGAGGACGTCGGCGTGCCGCTCGCGGACCTCGTCGGCAACGCCGCCCTCGTCGAGAAGATCGACGTGAAGCGCTACGTCGGCGAACAGGTCGGCGAGCCGACGCTGCGCGACATCCTGGCGGAGCTGAAGAAGCCCGGCCGCGACCCGCGCCAGACCTTTGAGCCGCCGCGCTTCCGGGACGACGTCAACACGCTCGAGGACCTGAAGATCGGCATGGCCCTCGAGGGCGTGGTCACGAACGTCACCGCCTTCGGCGCGTTCGTCGACGTCGGCGTGCACCAGGACGGGCTCGTGCACATCTCCCAGCTCGCCGACCGCTTCGTGCAGAACCCGCATGACGTCGTGAAGCCGGGCGACAAGCTCCAGGTGCGCGTGCTCGAGGTGGACCTGCAGCGTCGTCGCATCGCGCTGACGGCGAAGAAGGAAGGCGTCCCGAGCGGCGCCCCGAGGCCCCGAGGGGATGCGCCCGCCGGACGTCCGCGCACGGGACCCGCGAAGGGCCCGCCAGCGAAGGAGAGCGGCTTCTCGAACAACCCGTTCGCGAAGCTCGCCGAGCGGAGCCGGGGCGACGACAAGCGGCGCTGAGGTTCGTTACTCGCCGACGAAGCCGCGTAGCTTCTGGCTGACGGGCAACGGCACCGGGCGCCTACTGGCGTCGACGCAGACCATCTCGACGACGCCCTCGACCAGCAGCTTGCCGTCGGCCTTGCGGTGGGCGCGCTGCTCGAACACCGCGCGGTACTCGCTCTCGAGCCGCGCGCTGGTGCGGATCTCGACGACGTCACCGAACACCGCGCCCTCGCGGTAGGTGAGCTGCGCCTTGTAGACGACGAAGCCCTTCTGCTCCTCGCGCCAGAGCCGCACGAGCTCGTCGCTGCCGAGCAGGTGCTCGCGCGCGCGCTCGAAGTAGCGCAGGTAGTTCGCGTGGTAGACGACGCCGGAGAAGTCGGTGTCCTCGTAGTAGATCTGCACGTCGAAGGTGTGCGGGCTCGGCATCGTTCACTCCGCCGTCGTGGCCGCGATCCAGCCTACGTCGATCCGGATCGCCTCGTGGTCGCTCAGCGGCGCGCCCTGCTCGTCGACCATCTCTTCCGCCACCGCCCAGGAGTCGACACGGAGCGAGAGCGCGTCGCTGGAGCGGAACAGGAAGCGATCGATGTGCTCCGCACCGCACTCGAGGCTGCGGCAGGCGTCCGCGAGCCCGGTGTCGTCGAGGAGCGCCTGCAGCACCGGCTCGTCCTCGTTCGCTTCGTCGAAGCCGTGCAGGTTGGTGTCGCCCGCCAGCAACAGCGCTTCGCCCGCGTGGTGCTCGTTCAGGTAGTCCGCGAGCTGCTGGTAGCCGCGCGCGCGGACGGTGACGTCGTCGGGACCGCCGCCGGCTTCGCCGTGAAGGTTCACGACGGTGAGCTGCACACCCTCAGCGAGCTTGTGCGAGGCGATGGAGAAGCCCTTGTTGGCGAGGCAGTCGCTCGAGGCGTCGGTGACGCCGTTGCAGTCGACCCAGCGCACGCGCGTGACCTCGGGATCGAAGGGCAGGTCGCTGAAGCGGTTCAGGCCGTCGTTGACGAAGCGCTCGTGCTCCTCGAGCGGATAGGACTCGTACGCGTGCTCGAGGTCGGCGCGCAGCTCGTTGGTGTACGCGAAGTCCTCCTGCACGAGCGCGAGGTCGTACGCGTTCAGCTTCGGGCTGATCTGCGGGATGTTGACCTCCGGCGTCTGGTCGTCGTTGAGGCCCTCGGGCAGCCCAGCGACGTTGTAGGTCAGGGCGCTGAAGGACCCCGACGCCGGGAGCTCCTCCGCGATATCGCAGCCGGAGAGCGCCAGCATCGTGCTGGACAGCGCCAGTACGGCGCGGGAGGGCGGGCTCAGCGTCGTCATCGATGCTCCACGGCCGGGATGCTAGTCTGTTCGCATGTGCCGCAACATCAAGACGCTGTTCAATTTCGAGCCGCCCGCCACCGACGAAGAGGTGCGCGCCGCGGCGCTCCAGTTCGTGCGGAAGATCTCCGGCAGCACGCGGCCCTCCAAGGTGAACGAAGAGGCCTTCGCGCAAGCCGTCGACGAGATCCAGCAGATCTCCGCCCGCCTCCTGCGCTCGCTCATCACGCAGGCCCCGCCCAAGGACCGCGAGGAAGAGGCTGCCAAAGCGAAGGAGCGCTTCCAGAA
>CAYLZW010000279.1:0-7631 GCA_964388085.1 uncultured Myxococcales bacterium
AAGCGGGTGCGTCACGCGCTGGCCTACGGCGCAGACCGCGAGGGCATCTCGAAGGGCCTGTTCGAGGGCCGCCAGCCCGTCGCGCACGGCACCGAGCCGCCGCGCTCGCCCTACTTCAACCCGAACGTCAAGAAGTACCCCTATGACCCGGCCAAGGCCAAGGCCCTCCTCGACGAGGCCGGCTGGAAGGTCCCCGAGGGCGGCGGCGTGCGCGAGAAGGACGGCAAGAAGCTGCAGCTCAAGATCATGACGACGTCGGGCAACAAGACCCGCGAGCAGGTCGAGGTGCTGCTGCAGTCGCAGTGGCGCGAGATCGGCATCGACGTGCAGATCAACAACGAGCCGGCGAAGGTGTTCTTCGGCGAGACGCTGCGGCACCGCAAGTACGAGCACATGGCGATGTACGCGTGGACGAAGGATCCGGTCAGCGTCTCCGAGACGCTCTGGCGCTGCGACTACATCCCGAGCTCGAAGAACAGCTACCAGGGCCAGAACCAGCCGGGCTTTTGCGACCCGAAGGTGGACGAGCTCTTGAAGTCCGCCGCGCTCGAGCTCGACCCGAAAAAGCGCGCGCAGCTCGGGCAGGAGGTCGAGGCCATCCTCGCCGAGGAGCTGCCGGCCCTGCCGCTGTTCTTCCGCGTCGACGTGAGCGTGCGCAACCGGCACCTCAAGAACTGGAAGCCCACGGGCACTTTGCAGCCGCTCACGTGGAACGCCCACCAGTGGTCCTGGGAGTGACGCTCGCGCCGGCCGACCTCCGTCGGCGGGCGTGACGCCTCCCTGCGCCGACCCTCTTCACGGCTTCCCGAAACTCGCCAGCGAGAAACCATGTTCGTCATCCTCCGCCGCCTCATGCAGATGGTGTTGATCTTGGCAGCGTTGAGCTTCGTGCTCTTCGGTCTGCTCTCGGCCATGCCGGGCGACCCCGTCGACATGCTCATCACGTCGAACCCGCGCATCAAGCCCGAGGACGTCGTCCGCCTGAAGAAGCTGCGCGGCCTCGATAAGCCCTGGTACGTCCAGTACGTGCGCTGGATCTGGGGCTACAACGATCCGCGGCGGCCGGTGACGCTCAGCGACCTCGAGGGGGTGGCGCTCGTGCTCGGTGACGACGGCAGCGCGACGCTCCGGCACGACCTGCTCGCCGACATCCACGATCCCGACTTCCGCCACAGCGTCGATGACATGATGACCGCGCTGGCCGCCGTAGACGCCGGGGTCAAGAAGAAGCTCGAGGCCACGCTCACGCCGGAGTCCTCCCTCGAGTCCCTCGGCGAGGAGCTCTACAACCTCTCGCCCGAGGCCCACCTGGCCGTGACCTCGGCGCTGTCCGAGCGCGCGGCCAAGAGCGTCGGCGTAGAGGGCCTGTTCGGCACCAAGGCCGAGGGCACGGTGCTCACGCGCACCTTCGACGAGCCCGGCGTGTACGCCCTCTGGTTCGTGGTCTACGACACCGACGGCTACGAGACCGTCGGCCGCCTGCCGGTGTGGGTCGCGCCGCGCTTCGAGAGCCAGGCGGCGCCGCTCGACGAGAACCCGGAGGCCCTCGACGAGCAGGCGGCGCAGCTCGCCGGCAGCACCGAGACGCCGGAGGACGCGAGCCTGCCCTTCGAGCCGAGCGAGGGCGACATCATCAGCGCCGCCAAGGAGGCCGCGAGCGCGACGGGGCAGGGCGCGTTCCTCGTCGGCGACATCGACTCGCAGGTGGTCGACGATCCCGAGGCCTTCCGCGTGGACCTGAAGCGCTTTCTCGAGGGCGTCCCCGACGAAGAGCGCGGCGAGGTCGACTTCGCGCTCATCGCGGACAGCCCGGGCGTCATCGAGGACGGCGTCTACACGCACGTGTTCGACGGCCCCGGCCAGACGGCGGTGCAGTTCGTCGCCAAGCGCGGCGACGTCGAGCAGAAGGGCGCCTTCGCCGTCGAGCACGGCCCCTTCCCGGACGACGACAAGTTCAACCGGGGCTTCCTCTACGTGTTCGCCGGCGACGAGGAGGCCCTCGGCTTCTCGAACACGTACAAGCGGCCGGTGTGGGAGATCCTCGCGGGCACCAGGGCCATCTGCGGTGATCACCAGCGCGGCGCGGGCGAGACCTGCGACGACGGCAACCTCATCGCCGGCGACGGCTGCGACGAGGTCTGCCAGGACGAGGCGCTCGGCTTCTTCCAGAAGCTCGACGCGCGCGCGGCCGGCTGGCTCGTCTCGAGCGGCCGCGTGTTCAACACCATTCAGCTCATGCTGCCCGCCATCTTGCTCTCGCTCCTCATCGCCATCCCCATCGGCGTGCTGAGCGCGTACCGGCAGTACTCGTGGATCGACTACCTCTCGAACTTCTTCGCCTTCGTCGGCATCTCGCTGCCGGTGTTCTGGTTCGCGATCATGGTGCTGTTCGTGTTCGCGGAGCGCCTGCAGTGGTTCCCGGCGGGCGGCCTGCAGACGCCGGGCATCCAGGGCGGCTTCTTCGCGGTGCTGGTGGACCGCATGCAGCACACGCTGCTGCCCGCCTTCGTGCTCAGCATCGCCTACACCGGCCGCTGGCTGCGCTACATGCGCGCGTCGATGCTCGAGGTGCTGCCGCTCGACTTCATCCGCACGGCGCGCGCCAAGGGCCTGCGCGAGCGCGTCGTCATCCTGAAGCACGCGCTGCGAAACGCGCTCATCCCCGTCGTCACCGTGCTGGCGCTCTCCATCCCGGCGCTGTTCGGCGGCGCGCTGCTCACCGAGACCGTGTTCGCCTGGCCCGGCGTCGGCCGCCTGCAGTTCGAGTCGGTGATGAACAACGACTACTACGTCGCCATCGTCGTCTTCCTCATCTCCTCGATGCTGCTCATGCTGGGCAACCTCCTCGCGGACGTCCTGTACGTCGTCGTCGATCCGCGCATCCGAAAGAGCTGACATGAGCGTTACCGAAGTGACCCAGCCGAAGGGCCGCAAGGTCGAGAGCTTCGCCGGCCTCGTGTGGAAGCGTTTCCGCAAGCACCGCCTCGCGCTCGTCAGCGCGTGCATCCTGGTGGCGCTCATCGGCATCGCGCTGCTCGCGCCCGTGCTCGAGAGCCTGCTCGGCATCTCCTACGAGTCCACCGACCTCTCGAACCGCTACGGCCCCTACGCCTGGCCACACCTGCTCGGCACCGACGACGTGGGCCGCGACGTCTTGGCCCGGCTGCTCTACGGCGGCCGCGTGTCGCTCGCGGTCGGCATCATCTCCGCCCTCTCGAGCGCGCTCATCGGCACCGTCATCGGCATGCTGGCGGGCTTTTACGGCCGCTGGGTCGACTCGCTGCTGATGCGCTTCACCGACGCCATGCTGAGCGTGCCGGTGCTGCCGCTCATGATCGTGTTCGCGGCCCTCGACCTCAACAAGCTCTTCGGCGGCGCCGACGACTGGACGTCCCCCATCGCCTTCTGCGTCGCCCTCGGAGTGCTCGTCATGGCCCTGCGCTTCTTCGGCGCCGATCGTGGCTCCGAGGGCTTCAAGGGCGTGACCTTCAAGGACGTCGGGCTCACCGACGGCGTCGTCGTCGCCGCGGTCTGCTTCGGCATCTACCTGGTGGTGTTTCGCTTCATCGACTGGGAGTCCATGGGCTCGGGCAACTTCAGCTCGGTCATCAAGATCATCCTCATCATCGTGTTCTTCGGCTGGATGACCGTCGCCCGCCTCGCGCGCGCCGCCGCCCTGCAGCTGAAGAGCATGGAGTTCGTCACCGCCGCCCGCGCCCTCGGCGCCAGCGATCGCCGCATCATGGTGACGCACGTGCTGCCGAACGCGCTCGCGCCCATCATCGTCGCGGCCACGCTCGAGGTCGGCGGCAACATCCTCTACGAGGCCGCGCTGTCCTTCCTCGGCCTCGGCATCCAGCCGCCGATCCCGTCGTGGGGCAATATGCTGAACCTCGCCCTCGACTACATCAAGCGCGACCCCATGCTCGCGTTCTGGCCCGGCCTGTTCATCCTCGTCACCGTCGCCTGCTTCAACTTCTTCGGCGACGGCCTCAGAGACGCCCTCGACCCGCACCAGGTGATGAAAGACAAGTGATGACGACGCGGGGGACGACGAGGACAATGTCTCGCGCAGAGGCGCAAAGCCGCAAAGGAACCCCGCTCTTTGCGGCTCTGCGGCTCTGCACGAGATCGTTTTCGGTGCTCGTCGCCCTGTCTCTCATCGCGAGCCCGGTTCTCGCTCAGGGAGACGAGACCGACGACAAGCTCCTGGAGGACCCGTCGCCGCCAGTGCCCGAGCCCGTGCCCGCGGCCGAGCCGGCGCCGTCGACTGAGCCAGCTCCCGCGTCGCAGCCAGCCGAGCTCGCTCCCTCGACGCAGCCCGCGTTGCAGGTGCCGGAGCCGAGCGTGCCGGCCGTCCCGGAGATCCCTCCGTTAGGCCCTGTAGACGCCTCAGAGCGCCTGGACGCCGCCGGGCTCCTCGTGGGCAGCCCGGGGTACTACGCGCTCTGGTACGGCCCCGAGTGGGCGCTCGTGGGCGTCATGGGCGCGCTCGAGGTGTTCAACGTCTTCGACCTCGTGCCGCCGCCGCCGGCGCTGTTCGGCCCCTCGTTCAACGACCAGGAGCCGGACGGAGCCGTGCTGAGCGATCCGCGCCTCGACGACGTCATCGGGCGGCCCTTCGTGCGCGAGAAGGTGCCGCCCCTGGCCGTCGCCGTCGTCGGGCTGAGCGGCCTCCTGAGCGCCGGCGTCGTCGACGTCGTCCGCCACGGTGAGCTGCAGCACACGCACAACCTCGTGCTCGGCGGCCTCACCGCCATCACCGGCACCATGCTCGTCACGAACGTCATGAAGGCGGGCTTCGGCCGCCTGCGGCCCGACTTCCGCGATCGCTACCGGTACGCGTCCTGCCAGGGCCTCGCGCCGCGCTCTCCCGTCGTCAACTGCGCGGCGCAGCAGGCAGGCGGCTTCACGTTACCCGACGACGAGTATCTCGACGGCTACCGCTCCTTCCCCTCGGGGCACGCGTCGTCGTCGTTCGCCTTCGCCACCTACCTGTCGCTCTGGCTCGGCAGCGAATTCGTCTGGGCCAAAGACGCCGGCGGCGTCGAAGCGGGCCTCGGCACGCTCGGCATCGGCGCGCTCTACTCGGCCGCGCTGTTCACCGCCGCCACGCGCCTGTCGGACAACCGGCACCACCCCGAGGACGTCGCCGTCGGCGCAGGGCTCGGCGCGGGCATCGCGGCCGCCTCGTGGCTCCTGCACTTCGATCTCGAAGGCAACGCCCGCTGGCGTGGCGTGGACGTCGCTCCCGGTCCTGGAGACGCAGGCATCTCCGTCGTCGGACGCTTCTGAGCGCAGGCGCCGACCGCCGGCCCCAGCCGCTAAAAGCCGCAGCAGGTGTAGTCGTAGCGCATGGTGTTGCCACCGCAGCTCTGCAGCCGGACGCGGTTCAGGAACTCCCCGGTCGGGCAGCTCACGTTGTGGCGGTCGAGGTAGATCGCGGAACCGTCGCCTTGGTCGTTGCAGGCCGTGCTCCGCCCCGTGCACTGGATGTTCAGCTTGGTGTCGCCCGTCACCGTCAGCGTGCCGTTGATCTTGGTCGCACCCGTGCCCTCGATCGAGACGCGCTCCGTCCAGTTGTTGCCGTTGGCGTCGAGCGTCCCGACCGTGAAGCGGGCCGTGGTCGCGACCGTCGTGCGCAGCTCGCTCGGGTGGATCTGAAAGCCGTAGTCGTTGCCCCAGAGCCGGATCTTCTGTCCGAGCGTCGAGGCGAAGCCCAGCGAGGCGGTCAAGGTCAGCAGCGTCGCCGAGGCGGCGTCCATGCTCGCGTTCCCGGCCACTTCGAGGTCGCCGTCCACGTCGAGATCGCCGTTCACGAAGCCCGTCTCCTGCAGCGGGGTCGCCGCGGCGAAGGGCACGGCGCCGAGGCGGGTGCGGCCGCCGGCGCTCGGCGCGAGGTCTGTGAGCGCGGCGAGCGAGTCCCCCACGGACACCTCGAGCCACAGCGCCCCGGCGGACAGGCAGGCGTCCGCGAGACCCTCGAGCTCCACGGCAAAGTTACCGCCCACGACGTCGACCGGGTCGAAGTCCTGCACGTCACAGACGGCGCCCCCCGTGGGGGTCGTATAGACGCGCAGCTGCATCGCTACGCTGCCGTCGACCGGCTCACCGCCGCGCTCGAGGTGCCCGACGTACGGGATGCTGCCGCCGCTCGTGTTCACGCCCTGCGCGATGGCAAACCCCGCGACGACGACGACGATCAGGACTGGCAACTGACGGACCAGACGACGCAGGATCATGTCCCCCCCGGGCGAGCGCGGCTCGCGATGGAGAAGCAGCATATCCCGATGGGGCCTCGGCCCTATGATGATCTCATGTTGAGCATGACCGGCTTCGGACGAGGCAGCGCCAAGCGCGGCGAGCTCGTTGTGCGCTGCGAGATCAGGAGCGTGAACCACCGCGGCCTCGACGTGCGCGCGAAGATCGACCGCGAGCTCGCCCCGCTCGAGCAAGCCACCCTGACGTTTGTGCGGGCGGGCTTCGAGCGGGGGCGCTTCGACGTCACGCTCGCGCTGGAGCAGGGCGCCGCGCAGGGCGGCCTCCGCTTCGACGCCGCGGGGGCGACGCGCGTCGTCGATGACGTGCTGGCCTTCGCGCGCGCGCGGGGAGACATCGAGCCGGTCCTCCGCGCGGGAGATCTGCTGCGCCGGCCGGAGCTGTTCGTCGTCGAGGACATCGCCAAGGCACACGCCGGCGAGCTCGCGAGCCTCGCGCAGGACGCCGTGAGCGCCGCGGTGACCGACCTGTTGGCCGCGCGCGAGATCGAGGGCAGGGCGCTCGCCAAAGAGCTCGAGGCCCGCCTCGTGCTGACCGAAGGGCACGTCGCCGCCATCGCGGCCCGCGCCGCGGACGCCCCCACGCGCCTGCGCGAGAAGCTCACGGCGCGCCTCAAGAGCGTCGACACCGGCGCCATCCCCGCCGAGCGCCTGGCGCAGGAGGTCGCGCTGCTCGCCGAGCGCGTCGACGTCCGCGAGGAGCTGGCGCGCCTCGAGATGCACGTGAGCCACTTCCGCGGCCTCGCAGAGGAGCGCGGCGCGGTCGGCCGCAAGCTCGACTTCCTCTGCCAGGAGCTCATGCGCGAGGCCAACACCGTCGGCAGCAAGTGCAACGACGCGGAGACGGCGCACTTCGTCGTCGATCTCAAGGCCGAGATCGAGCGCATCCGGGAGCAGGTGCAGAACGTCGAGTGACGACGACGGAGCAGCCGCCGCTCGCGCACGCGCTCTTCGAATTGGGCCCCGCGGGCGTGCGCGCGCTATCGTGTGCGCGGAGATCACGCATGGGTCGTCGAGGCTTTCCCGTCGTGTTGAGCGCCGCCAGCGGCACCGGCAAGACCACGCTCAGCCACCTGCTCCTCGAGGGGGACAAAGATCTGCGGCTGTCCATCAGCTTCACGACGCGCGCGCCGCGGGGCGAGGAGCGGGACGCCGTCGACTACCACTTCGTCGACGACGCCACGTTCGGGCACATGCGCGACTCGGCCGAGCTCATCGAGTGGGCCTTCGTGCACGGGCACCACTACGGCTCGAGCGCGCGCTGGACCGAGGAGATCCTCGGCGGCGGTGACGACGTCCTGTTCGACATCGACGTGCAGGGCGGAAAGCAGATCCGCCAGCGCTTCCCCGAGG
>CAYLZW010000280.1:0-7534 GCA_964388085.1 uncultured Myxococcales bacterium
TCTTCACCAACGTCTTCGGGGCGTTGTGATGCCCGAAAACGAGGGGATGGCTCAGGTTCGCGGCCCTTCGGCGAGCCCCGATGAGCATTGACGGCAATGCATCGACGGCAACGACGTCGGCCCCGGCCGCGAGCAGCCGGGCCGTCACTTGTCCGGTGCCGCAGCCGAGCTCGAGAACGCGATGTCCCGGGCGGATCTCAAGGGCGTTCACGAGAGACTGCCGCACGCGTCTACTGCCACCGGACGGCAGAAAGATGGCGGCGTTGACGGCGTCGTATGCGTTGGCGACTTGCATGCTTGGCCGTAGCGTGGCGCTGGCTCGTCGTCAACGCTGCGCCAGTCCGCCGTTCCCGCTCCGCGATCGCGGCGGTGTTCGGGGGGGACCGAGCTACTCCTCGTCGCACCGCAGCCAGCGGATGAAGGCGATCAACGACGCGAGCTCACCCTCCTCCAGCACGTCGCGGTAGGCCGGCATCTGGAGCAACTGCCGCTCGAGGAACGCGCGCGCCACGGCATCCTCCTTCAGGCGCGGGGGCGTCCCGTCGAGGATCCACGCCTTCAGCTCCTCGTCGTCGCGCACGAGCTCCGCGAAGTCGTCGCCGGTCCATCCAGGAACGTAGCCCTTGAACGAGCCGGGGTTCTGCGCGCCAATCTGCCCTCCGGCGCCATGGCACCCGACGCAGCCGAGGCGCCGGGCGATCTTTCTGCCCGCGGCGGCGTCCTCCGGGATGTCGTCGTTGAACCCGGCGACCGCCCGATAGAACGCCACCAGGTCGTCGAGCTCTTGGTCGGAGATCTTGCCTCGATAGGCGGGCATCTTGATCAGCGCCTCCTCGCCCGCCAACGGTCCCTCGAGGCGGCGAGGCCGGCCGTCGAGGATCCACTCGCGGATCTCGGCCTCGCTCTCGACGTACATCATCGCCGTGCCACCGGTGAAGCCGGGGATCTCCCGCTCTTTGCTGTGCGGGTTCGCGATCCCGCCCGTCGCTCCCGTGCCGTGACAAGCCACGCAGCCAAGGGAGCTGAACAGCTCCGCGCCTCGTGCGGCGGGCCCGGGCGCAGGCCGCCGTACGACGTCCCACGCCGCGAGGGCGATGACCGTCGACACGGCGGCCACGAGCAGAATCGCGCGGGCCCGCCTCATCCCTTGCTGGGCGCCAAGCTCTTGATGACGAGAGCGTTCATGCCGTCACGCTCGATGACGACGCCGGTCACCTTGACCTGTTTGCCGGCGAGCGGCGCGACGTCCTCAACGATGGGCGCATGGCCTGGCTTCATCAGCAGGTAGAGCTTGCCGTTGGACAAGAGCGCGGCCGGCAGACCCTTGTTGATGCATTGGCGGGCACACGCCGCGTGGTCATCACCGCGCGCGCTCTCGGGGTGCTGCAGGTAGCAAACGATGTCGACGATCTCGCCGCTGAGCGTCTGCTCGGGGCCGGCTGGGGCGTGCGCGTCCTTCTTCGCATGCTTCGTCGTGTGCTGCTTAGCCTTGTGCGCGTCCCCATCAGCGAACGCCGCCGGCGCGGCGAGCGTGAGCATGACGAGACAAGATGCCAGGGGGATGATGTGTTGCGCTCTCACTCTTAGGCTCCTCGTGTTCGTGGATGGCACTGTCATGTCGTTCACCGGTCCATAGGTCAAGTCAGCGTGTGCTTACGCCAAATCGTCGACACGTCGCGATCGGACGAAAACGAAAACGCGGCCTTCAAGCCGGGCTGGAAACCGTGGATGAAGCGCAGCCGCATCACACGACGCAGCCCTTGACTCCGTAGCACGGTACGGAGTGGATACTCACAGCGTGAGGAGGCGCCCATGCAGATCCTGACCATCGGCCAGCTCGCCAAGCAGGCGGGCGTGGGTGTTGAGACCATCCGCTTCTACGAGCGCCAGGGCCTCATCGCAGAGCCGGAACGGCAGCCGTCATCCCGGTATCGGCAGTACCCGGCGCAGGCCGTAAAGCGGATCCTCTTCATCCGTCACGCCAAGGACCTGGGCTTCACCCTCAAGGAGATCCAGGAGCTCCTGGAGCTGCGTGTGGATCCGAGGTCGAGCTGCGCGGATGTGCGTCAACGAGCGCGAGAGAAGATCGCCGACATCGACGAGCGCATCGCCAGCCTCGATCGCATGAAGGCCGCGCTCGCGCGTCTCGCGCGCAAGTGCCGGGGCCAAGGACCGACGACGGAGTGCCCCATCCTGGAGGCGCTCGATCGCGAGGAGGCTAGCGATGCCCGTGGTTGAGCTCATCTACGACAGCGACTGTCCGAACATTCTCGATGCGCGTAAGCAGTTGCTTCGAGCGTTCGCAGACAGCGGGATCGAGCCGCGCTGGCGGGAGTGGTGTTCAAGCGATGCGGAGAGCCCGGCGCACGTTCGCGGCTACGGCTCCCCCACTATCCTCGTCGACGGACGCGACGTAGCGGCGACGCAGGGCACTGACTCTACGCCGCCCGATGCCGCTCCCTGCTGCCGACTCTATGCGCAGTCGGACGGGTCCATCCGTGGCGTTCCGAGCAGCGAGACGATCGCGAGGGCGCTCGAGTCAAGCGGTGGTTCGGGAGCTGAGCCGGTCAGCAAGGCACGCTGGGGACTCAACCTCGCAATGCTACCCGGCATCGGCGCGGCGCTTCTGCCAAAGGTCGCGTGTCCGGCGTGCTGGCCTGCCTATGCAGGGTTCCTGTCGTCGATTGGCCTCGGCTTCTTGCTCGAGACGACCTACCTCTTTCCGCTCACCGCCGTGTTCCTCACTGTCGCCGTTGCGGCGCTGGCGTATGGTGCGAAGCAGCGTCGCGGCTACCGGCCACTTCTGCTCGGGGTAGTCGCGGCGGCCATCGTGTTGGTCGGCAAGTTCGGGTTCGAGAGCGATCCGGCGATGTACGCCGGGCTCACGTTCCTCATCGCCGCGTCTGTCTGGAATGGCTGGCCCCGCAAGCAGGTGACGACAGGGTGCTCGTCCTGTGTGGTCAGCGTCGCACCTGCAACCGCACCCGGAGGTGAATGATGGTCAACACGAGAATCATTGAAGTGTTCAGCGCCGGATGCCCGGCGTGCCAGGAGACAGTCGATCTCGTCAACAGCGTGGCGTGCCCTTCGTGCGAGGTCAGCATCCTCGACATGAACGACGCGGCCGTCGCCAGCCGCGCCAAGCAGCTCGGGGTGCGGTCGGTACCGGCGGTGGTGATCGACGGGAAACTGGCCGACTGCAGCGCCGGGCGGGGACCGGACGAAGCGACTCTGCGGTCCGCTGGGTTGGGAAAGCCCAGCATCTGACCGCTGTCGGAAGAGACCTTGCGGCGCGGTACCCTTCATCGTAATTGGACGATGATGCCGCGCCATGAGGATCCCTGCTGCCCGCCCGCAAAGACGATCGGTCCCGTGCCGCGCTCGAAGCGCGACCACGACGAGCAGGTCGCGCGCCTGTGCCGAGCGCTCGGCCACCCCGCTCGCGTGGCCATCCTGCGACTCCTTCTGAAGCGAGAGAGCTGCGTCTGCGGCGAGATCGTGGACGAGCTCCCGCTCGCGCAGGCGACCGTGTCGCAGCACCTCAAGACGCTGAAGTCCGCGGGCCTCATCCGCGGGTCCATCGATGGCCCACGGGTCTGCTACTGCGTCGAGCCCACCGCCATCGAACGCCTGAAGAAGCTCATCGCCGACCTGTGAACGCGCTCGCGCGTCGACGTCGGGTGACCCTGCCGTGCGTGCCCTCATCGCAAACATACGATAAACATGGTGGAGCTTTCCCGATGGGTGTCTTCGAACGCTTTCTGTCCCTCTGGGTTGGGCTCGCCATCCTGGTCGGGGTCGCCGTCGGCCGTGCCGCGCCGCAGGTCATGGAGCAGGTGGCCGCGCTCGAGGTAGCGCGGGTCAACCTCCCCGTGGCCGCCCTGATCTGGCTGATGATCTATCCGATGATGCTCAAAGTGGAGCCCGGCTGCCTGAGGGACGTCGGTCGCCGGCCCAAGGGCCTCGTGCTGACGCTCGTCGTCAATTGGCTCATCAAGCCCTTCACCATGGCGGCGCTCGGCGCGCTGTTCTTTCGCGTCCTCTTCAAGGATCTCGTGCCGGCCGCGGACGCCGAGCACTACATCGCCGGTATGATCCTCCTCGGGGTCGCGCCGTGCACGGCGATGGTGTTCGTCTGGTCGCATCTCACGAAAGGAGACGCCGGCTACACGCTCGTTCAGGTCTCGGTGAACGACCTCATCCTCGTGTTCGCCTTCGCGCCCATCGCGGGCCTGCTCCTCGGCGTCACCGAGCTCGAGGTGCCCTGGGCCACGCTCGTGGTCTCCGTCGTCATCTTCGTCGTGGTTCCGCTGGCCGCGGGCATCCTGACGCGCGGCTACTTGATGAAGCGGCCCTCGGGCGCGCTCGCCGTCGACGCGCTGGCGAACACGCTCAAGCCGACCTCCATCATTGGCCTGTTGCTCACCGTCGTGCTGCTGTTCGCGTTCCAGGCGGAGACGCTCATCAGCCAGCCCGAGCGCGTGCTGCTCATCGCCGTGCCGCTGCTCCTCCAGACCTACGGCATCTTCGCCATTGGCTACGCCGGAGCGAAGCTGATGAAGCTGCCCTTCGACGTCGCCGCGCCAGCCGCGCTCATCGGCAGCTCGAACTTCTTCGAGCTCGCGGTGGCCGTCGCCATCAGCCTGTTCGGGCTCTCGTCGGGTGCCGCTCTGGCGACCGTGGTGGGCGTGCTGATCGAGGTGCCCGTGATGCTCTCGCTGGTGGGCTTCGCAAATCGCACGCAACATTGGTTTCCCGCTATGAGCGACGGGAAGGAGCGAGCATGAGCTTTCAGTCGGTGCTGTTTCTTTGCGTGGCCAACTCGGCGCGCTCACAGATGGCGGAGGGGCTTGCGCGGCAGCTCTTCGGTGAGGACGTGAACGTGCAGTCCGCCGGATCGCAGCCGACGCGGGTGAACCCGTACGCCATCGCCGCCATGAAGGAGATCGGCATCGACCTGACGCGGCACGTCTCGAAGTCGGTAGAGACGATCGATCCCGGCTCCGTGGATCTCGTAATCACGCTGTGCGCCGAAGAGGTCTGCCCCGTGTTTCTCAGCACGGCTCGGCGCCTGCACTGGCCGCTGCCGGATCCGGACCGCAAGAACGAGCAGCTCGACGACGAAGCCCGGCTGGCACACTTCCGCGTGACCCGTGACGAGATCCTTCGTCGACTGAAAGAGCTGAAAGCCGAGCGCGACGCGGCGGTGACCGGATGAGCGCCGGGCACGACAGGAAGACGCCGCACGGACTTGGCGACGGCTTCTCGTCGGAGCGGGCGCAGGGTATGACGCGCAGTCGGACCGAGTGGACGCGATTGTGAACGAGAACGCTCCCAATGATCACGAGGAGGGAAAGCTCGCGCGGGTTGTCGGCGTGCCGGGCGCCGTGTTCATGGGGCTCGGCTCCATCCTGGGCACGGGCATCTTCGTCAGCATTGGCATCGCGGCCGGCATCACCGGTCCATCCGTGGTGCTCGCGGTCGCTCTCGGCGCATTGGTGGCGACGTTCAACGGGCTCTCGAGCGCCCAGCTCGCCGCCAGCCACCCCGTCAGCGGCGGTACCTATGAGTACGGTCATCGCTACTTGAACCCCACCCTCGGCTTCACCGCAGGGTGGATGTTCCTGTGCGCCAAGTCGGCCTCCGCCGCGACGGCCGCCCTCGGCTTCGCCGGCTATTTGCTCGCGTTCTTCGGCCCCTCTCCGCAGACGGCGCACGTCCTCATCGGTGTTGCCGCGGTTGGGGTGCTTACGGTCGTCGTTGCGCTGGGTCTGCGCCTGTCGAGCCGAACCAACGCCGCTATCGTGACCGTCACGCTCTCGGGGCTCGCCGCCTTCGTGATCCTCGGCGCACCTGACGCGCTCGACGAAGGAACGAGACCATTCGTGCCCTTCTTCGAGACCGACAACGGTGGCATTCGGAGCCTATTGCACGCGAGCGCGCTGATGTTCGTGACCTATACCGGCTATGGGCGTATCGCGACCCTGGGCGAAGAGGTCGAGAACCCACAGAAGAGCATCCCGCGCGCCGTCATCATTACGCTCGTCGTGACCATGCTGCTCTACGTCAGCGTCGTTGTGGTCGCGGTGGGCGTGAGCGGAGCCGATGGGCTTGCGGAAGCGACTCGCTCGTCGTCGGCACCGCTGGAGGTCGTGGCCGGACGACTGTCCCTCTCTTGGGTGGGCTGGCTCGTGAGCATCGCTGCCATTACGGCCATGGCTGGCGTGCTCTTGAACTTGCTCTTGGGCCTCTCGCGGGTGCTTCTGGCGATGGCGCGTCGAGGCGACATGCCGCGCGGCCTCGCGAAGGTAGAAGAGCGGCACGGCTCACCAAGGAGGGCGGTCGTTGTCGTCGGCGTCCTCATCGCCGTCCTCACATCGCTTGGCAGCGTCAAGACCACGTGGGCCTTCAGCGCATTCACCGTGCTCGTCTACTACGCGCTGACGAACCTCGCGGCGCTGAAGCTACCCCAAGAGTGTCGGCGCTATCCGAGGTGGATTCCCATGCTCGGCTTCGTGAGCTGCCTCGGCCTCGCGTTCTTCGTCGACGTTGTGATCTGGGCCGTCGGCCTCGGGCTCGTCCTCGTGGGTCTCCTCTGGCACGCGGTCGCTTCCCGCCGATCGAGTCGATCGAAGGGCTCCTCGTAGCGAGTAGGCGTCCATGGTTGCTGGATCACGGTGGCAAGCGTGGCGCACGCGGAGGGCTCGCGGAGGGCTCGCGTAGCGAGCCGGCAGAGGGGTACACAGCCACTCAAGCGCCCGAGAAGCGACCGGAGGGGGCCGAGAAGCCGCCGGAAGAGGGCGTGGAGCCGCCGGAAGAGGGCGTGAAGCCGCCGGAAGAGGGCGCGAAGCCACTGACCAGGGGGCGTGAAGCCGCCGGAAGACCCCGTGAAGCCGCCGGAAGAGGGCGTGAAGAGGCCGGTAGGCCCCGTGATCCTCGACCACGGGGCCCTGACCCGGCTGCCGTTCACTCGCTGGTCATCAATCGTCGTCGTTGAGCAGCACGGGGCTCGCTGCCGCCCTCGCGTCGCGCGCCGCCTTCTGGCGGCCAAGCTCGGCGGCGATGATGTCGAGCCCGAACGCGGTGCCCTCCGTCGGCCGCTCGAGGGCGATCGCCTCGTCCGCAGCGACCAGGCGCGAGCGCGTAGGCGAAATAGCCCGCGTTTCTGGTCACCCCGCGAAGTATGGCATGCCCTGCCGGGACCACAGGCAGAACGGCCAGCGGCCGAGCGAAATCCGCCCGCGGCAGAAGCTGACGCTGTTCAACCCCGTCGTGTACCTGATCAGCGGCTTCCGCTGGAGCTTCTACGGCGTCGCTGACGTCGACGTGAGCATCAGCGTCGCGGCCATCCTCGGCTTTTTGGCCGCGTGCCTCGTCGGCATCGGGTGGATCTTCAAGACCGGCTGGAAGCTCAAGTCGTAGGCGCGCTCACGTACTTCTCGTGTGGCCTCGCGAGGCACGACGACGTGGGATGCAAGCCCGAGCGCGTAGGCGAAATAGCCCGCGTTTCTGGTCACCCCGCGAAGTATGGCAT
>CAYLZW010000281.1:0-7512 GCA_964388085.1 uncultured Myxococcales bacterium
TGGCGCCGACGTCGGGGAAGAGCGTCTTCTCGTCGCCGATGACCTCGACCTTCACCAGGCGGCCGCGCTCGTCGCCGAGCAGCTCGCGCGCGAGGTGGGCCGTGCGCACGCAGTCGTCGAGCGTGTAGCAGCCGGCCGTGTTCGGCAGGATGTGCATCTCGGGCGGGATGACGTCCCACAGCGAGCGCTCGCCCGGCTGCGCCGGCGGCACGCGACGGATGGCCACGGTGACCAGATCGGCGCCGCTCAGCGACAGACAGGAGGCCGTCTCGTCGAGGTCCTTGTACTTGCCGGTGCCCACGATGAGCCGCGAGCCGAGGCTCACGGGCCCGATGCGCAACGCCGTGTCGTCAAAGCCGCTCTCCGCTGCCGTTTGTGTCGTCGTCATCTCAGCCTCCGCCCACCAGGGTTACGATCTCGAACACGTCCCCGTTGGCGACGGGCGTTTTGGCACGCTCGTCACGCTTCACGATCCGGCCGTTCTGCTCGACGGCGACGCGCTCCAAGGGCAGGCCCAGGGCTGTCAGCAGCTCGTTCACCGACGAGGGCGCCGGTACCAAGGATCTCGTCTCGCCGTTCACCATGACCTGCATGAAGGAGTCGCTACAAAGAACGTCCGCCCTCGTCGAGGGGGACCGCTTGACACCCCTCGGGGTCACCCCTACGACGAACGCGGGCGGCGCGACGCGTTGCGCGCACGGAGGAGCGTATGGTCTTCGGCCTCGGAAAGAAGCTCGACCTCGACAAGGACGGCAAGCGCGAGGCGCTCGAGGAGGCGTTCGCGCAGGTGGTGGATCCGGTGTTCGAGCGTCCCATCACCGAGCTCGGCTACATCGGCGAGCTCTCGACCGAGAAGGCGCGCCTGCATGTCGAGGTGGTGCTGCCGACCCAGGCGCTCAAGGGCAAACGCGCGCTGCTCGAGGCCATCGAGGGCGCCGCCACGCAGATCATGGGCGAGGACGTCGCCGTCGACCTCGACGTGAGCTCCGAGGTGAAGCCCGCCACCGGCGGCAGCTACGACAAGACCGCGATCCCCGGCATCCAGAACGTGGTGCTCGTCGCGTCCGGCAAGGGCGGCGTCGGCAAGAGCACCGTGGCGACGAACCTCGCGGTCGCGCTCGGCGCGCTCGGCTGCAAGGTCGGCCTGCTCGACGCCGACGTCTACGGGCCCTCCATGCCGACCATGTTCGGCTTCGTCGACGGCACGCGCCCCGGCACCGTTCCCGGCGCCTCGGCAGACCGCCCGAAGCTCGTGCCCCTCGAGCGGCACGGCATCAAGCTCATGAGCATCGGCTTCCTCGTGGACACCTCGACGCCCATGGTCTGGCGCGGGCCCATGATCGCCTCGGCCGCCATGCAGATGTTCCGCGACGTCGCTTGGGGAGAGCTCGACTACCTCGTCGTCGACCTGCCGCCGGGCACCGGCGACATCCACCTGACCATCTCGCAGCAGGTGCTCGTGGCCGGCTCCGTCATCGTGTCCACGCCGCAGGACGTGGCGCTGGCCGACGTGGTGCGCGCCAAGAACATGTTCGACAAGGTCTCCATCCCGAGCCTCGGCATCGTCGAGAACATGAGCTACTTCATCTGCGACGGCTGCGAGAAGCGCCACGAGATCTTCACGCACGGTGGCGCGCAGAAGGCCGCCAAGAAGCTCGGCCTGCCGTTCCTCGGCGAGGTCCCGCTCGAGGCCGCGGTGCGCGCAGGCGGTGACGAGGGCACGCCCATCGTCATCACGCACCCCGAGAGCGCCTCCTCAGGCGCCTTCGTGGAGCTGGCGGAGAGCGTCGCCACCGAGCTCGCCAAGGCCGCCTTCGACGACGACGAGGGCCCGAGCATCTCCGTCACCGGAACGCCTACCAAGGGCGCGGTGAAGAAGAAGGGCGGCCTGCCCATCGTCGGCTGAGCGCGCGTCACTCCGACGGGAGTCTGGTCATCGCGCGGATCTCGAAGGTGTTCCCCGCCGCTCCGATGGTCTGCGGCAGGAACATGCCGTCGTCGAAGGTGACGACCTCGCCGCCCTCGTAGATCCAGTAGCCGACCCAGGCGCCGAGCACGCCGTCGTACACGAGCGCGTCGAGGACCACGCCGAGATCGGCGACGAAGGCGGCCGCCCCGGTCGAGCTGTCGATGCGGTAGAGCTTGGTGTCGACGGTGGCGTAGACGTCGCAGTCGGGTCCGACCGCCATGGCGTCCCAGCCGTCGGCGTTGTCGTGCAGCGCGATGACGTCGAGGAACGTCGCGCTGCCCGACGTGGCGGAGAGCTCGAGCAGGCGGTGTTCGCCGTCCACCGTCTCCAGCGTGGCCAGCAGCGCGCCCGTGAGCGGCGAGACGGCGAGCGCGGTGACGTCGCCGCTGGTGATGCCGATCTCGCCGATGGCCGTGACGGTCCCGTCGAGCGCCACGCTGACGAGCTGCGGGGAGTGCTCTCTCGTCGTCGCGTAGACAAGCCCGCTGCGCGCGTCATAGGCGAGGCCGCCGAGGCTCGTGGCGGGCGAGAGCAGCGCCAGCGACGTCACCTCTCCCGTGGTGGGGTTCACCGTCGCCAGCGTAGGCTCGTCGAAGGGTGTACCGTCGACGTAGGCGAGCAAGGACCCGCTCCAGTCCCCGCACTCCGGCAGCCCGACGGTGCCGTGGCAGATAAGGGAGGAGGAGGTCGCCTCTTCGTCGCTGAGCACGCCGTCGTCATCGAGGTCGAGGCCGATCTCCACCCGCAGGCCGCCTGCCTCGCAGGGGTCGCCGGGCGCGAACGGCACGAGGCGCAGCAACGCCGCGTGCGCCTCGTCCTGGCAGAGCACGACGTCGACGGTGGTCTCGGCCGCGGACAGCTCGCCATCGCCATCGAGGTCATCACCGGCGAGCAGGCGCTGTCCGCCTGCGGGGCAATCGCTGCCGAGCGGCACGGGCAGGACGTCCATGAGGGTGGGGGCGGGATCTTCGCCGTCACGACCATTGCAGACGAACAGCGTCGAGCTCACCTCCGTCTCGTCTATGAAGCCGTCGTAGTTCTTGTCGATGCCGCTCTCGATGCGCACACCGCCGGTGGCGCAGTTCTCTCCCGCAGGCTCGCTGGCCATGGCGACGAGCGTGGAGAAGCCGTCCGCTCCTTCCGGCCCGGGCTCGACTCGCGCGGAAGATCCGTCGGGGCAGGTGATCAGCGCGGCGCCGTCGGGCTCCTGGGTGACGCTGCAGGGCTCGGCGTCGTCCCCGTCGCGGCCATCACGCCCGTCGGGCCCGGGCAGGCAGGCGCTGGCGCTGGCGATCAAAACGACAGCCGCGATGCGGGCCCGGGAGGTCTTCAGCTGCCTCATGGTCACTCTCCGACGCTGTTCAGGGCGCGCGGCAGCATAGCAGCACCGCTCGTCTCCTCGTCGGACTAGCGGCCGAGGCTCAGTCGAAGAACGCGGTGATGCCCGCGGGGCCGGACGAGGTGTGCGCGACGAGGAAGGTCGCCGCGAGCGCGAGCGCCGTGTGCTCGGGCGAGACGGCGTCGTCGAGCTGGAGCTGGAAGTCGTCGCGCCGGACCGAGCGTCCCATGTCGATGCCGCCGAGCAGGCTCGTGTCCACCTCGAGCGTGGAGAAGCCGCGCGCGACGTCACCGATGGGGCGACCGCCGGGATCGACGACGGTGAAGCCCCAGATGTCACCGAGGCGCTTCTCGAAGCGCAGCGCCGGGCGTCCGCGCGCGTCGCTGATGTCGAGCGCGAGGCCGACGACGCTCTTGGTGATCTCGCCGAGCGGCGCTTCGTCATCCGCGACCAGCACGTCGACGTGCGCCTTTACGAGCGCGCGCGAGCGCCGGACGAAGACGAGCATCGGGTTCTCGCGGCCATCGCGCAGGCAAAAGCGCGAGCTGACGAGGTTGCCGGTGACGAAGGCAAGCAGCTGCCGCGCCGCCGACTCGTCGTCCGGGCCGATGAGCCCGTTGTCCCTGCCGTTCGACAGCGTCCACTGGAAGGGCTGGTTCACCGGCACGCCGAGGATGCCGCCGCCGACCTCGCTCTTCACCTGCAGCAGGTGGAACGAGCGCGGTTGCACGAAGACCTCGAGCGCCTGGCGCGCCGGGACGTACACGCGGCCGAGCTCCGACAGGTCGCCGCCATGCACGGGGACGTAGTTGTCCGTCGTCGCCGTGGCGGCGGGCGTCCGCTCCTCGAGGCCGGTCAAGCGCTTGAGCTCGCCGGGATCGAGCAGCAGCCCCCCGCACGACGAGCAGCCGTCGACGCTGACGCCCTTCAAGGGAGCGGTCTGCATGACGGCGCCGCAACAGCACGTCGGCCCGCGGCGCCCCTCGGCGAGGAGCATCGTCCAGGTCTCGTCCGGCACCCGCAGCCACACGAGCAGGTTGGCGCGCGCGCCGCCGGTCACGAAGAACACGCCGCACGAGCAGGCGAGGACGCCTTGTCCTACATCGTCGGCGTTCGAGAGCGAGCCCGAACAGCGCGGGCAGCGAGGAGAAGCGTGCATTCGCGCATTGTCTGCCGACTAGACCCTGGATTGCCACCCTTGAGCGGGTCCGGCGGTCTGCCCGTGCGCAGGTCTCTTTCGCCGCGGCGAGGGCGGGCTACTCTCGCTGTTCCGCCCACTGCTCGTGCGTGCCGAACAGCGAGAGAAACGGAGCCCATGGTGGAGCGCGTTCAAGCGGGCATTGCTCACACGGTGACGAAGTACGGGAGAGCGCGACGCAGAGCGTCGAGGACGCGGGCGCGATTCGCAAAGGCCGCGCTGTTCTCGCGCGCCGCCCCCTGCTACAGGACGAGCGTTCGCTCGGGGCGCGGCCGATTTCGGTCGCTGAGAAGCACCCGCGGAACCTGATCCGGTTCGCACCGGCGTAGGGAAGCGACCAAGGCCCTTGTGGGCCTCGTCTCTCGTCGTCGTGCGAGCCTCTTGGGAGGCAGACATGTCGTCGTACGAGATCCCGCTGCGAGGCGCCCACAATCCCTCGAGCACGCTGCAGGGCACGACGCCCGGCAGCTTCGCGCACAAGCCCGACATCGGTGGCGCGCTCACCTTCAGCTCCCCCGACACGCCGGGTATGCCGCCGCCGTCGGAGAAGAGCGCGTGGGACTTCAATCCCGCGCCCCGGGACCTCGCGAGCGCCGTCACCCAGCTCGAGAAGGCGCGCCTTGGCGTCGTCACGCCCGAGATGAAGCGTGTCGCCGAGCGCGAGAAGCACCTCACCGTCGAGCAGGTGCGGGACGAGGTCGCGGCCGGTCGCATGATCATCCCGGCCAACAAGGTTCACCTCGGCTACGGCCTCGATCCCATGTGCATCGGCCGCGCGTCGCTCACCAAGATCAACGCCAACCTCGGCGCGAGCCCGGTGTCGTCGGGCACCGACGAGGAGGTCGAGAAGATGCGCTGGTCCGTGCGCTGGGGCGCGGACACCGTCATGGATCTGTCCACGGGCGGTGACCTCGACGCCTGCCGCGAGGCGATCCTGCAGGCGAGCCCGGTGCCCATCGGCACGGTGCCCATCTACTCCATGATCATCGGCCGCAAGATCGAGGACCTCGACGAGAAGGCCATCCTCGACACGCTCCTGCACCAGGCGAAGCAGGGCGTCGATTACTTCACCATCCACGCCGGCGTCTTGCGCGAGCACCTGCCCTTCCTCGAGAAGCGCCTCATCGGCATCGTCTCGCGCGGCGGCTCGCTGCTCGCCAAGTGGATGCTCGTGCACGGCAAGCAGAACCCCATGTACACGCTGTTCGACGACATCTGCGACATCATGCGCGAGTACGACGTCAGCTTCTCGCTCGGGGACGGCCTCCGTCCGGGCGGCCTCGCCGACGCCAGCGACGCGGCGCAGCTCGCCGAGCTCGAGACTTTGGGCGAGCTGACCGAGCGCGCCTGGAAGAAGGGCGTGCAGGTGATGATCGAAGGACCGGGCCACGTGCCCTTCGATCAGATCGAATTCAACATGAAGCTGCAGCGCAGCCTCTGTCACGGCGCGCCCTTCTACGTGCTCGGACCGTTGGTGACCGACGTATTCCCCGGCTACGACCACATCACCTCGTGCATCGGCGCCACGAGCGCGGCCTACCACGGCGCCTCGATGCTCTGTTACGTGACGCCGAAGGAGCACGTCGGCCTGCCGAAGAAGGACGACGTGAAGCAGGGCTGCGTGGCGTACAAGATCGCGGCGCACGCGGCCGACGTCGCGCTCGGCATTCCCGGCGCGCGCGACTGGGACGACGAGCTGACCAAGGCGCGCGCGGCCCTCCACTGGGAGAAGCACTTCGAGCTCGCCTTCGACGGCGACACGGCGCGCGCCTTCCACGACGAGGACCTCGACGTGGACACCGACTTCTGCGCCATGTGCGGCCACGACTGGTGCAGCGTCCGCATCTCCAAGGAAATTCAGGACTGGGCCAGCGGAAAAGACGAGCACTACCGCCGCGACAAGCCCCAGCGCAGCGCCGCGCTGACCGACGAGCAGCGCGAGATCCTCGAGAAGCGAGGCGTCCTGTCGCCCGACCAGATCCACAAGCTCGCCCACAAGGGCAAAAAAGCCGCCTGCCACAGCGACCACGCCGACGCCGACGAAGCCAAACGCCTCCACGACGCCGCCCTGGTTCAGGTTGACGTCCGCCCCGCCCTGGGGCTGCGCAAAGAAGATTCGCTAATCTAATGTCGTGGCACGGCTATTCGACAGGATCAAGAACGCGATTGAGCATAGAGGCCGAGACCATGCGCTACCTCGACCGCCTTCAAGCCCTCGCCGACGCCGGCGACGTCGACGAACTCGAAAAGCACGGCGACGTCTATGTGCGCCGCTCGGCGTAACCACCGCCGAATCAAGGACCACCTTCCCCCTCACCCAAGGCGGAGCGGCTTCAGCCGCTCCCGTCCGCACGTCCCCCACCCTCCCTTCACGCCGCCACCGGCAGATCCAGGTGCTGGCACACCAGCGGCCTCATCTGCTTCCACAAATCGCCCGTCTTCACCAATACCTGCGCCCCCATCGCAAAACACTCGCGAATCGACTGATTGTCCCCCTGCCCCGTCATCACGATGATTGACGGCTGAAGCGCCGACGCCAGCCCCGCCAGCTTGCGGCACAGCTCCACCCCGTCGCCATCGGGCAGCTTCAGATCAATGATCACCAGCTCCGGCTGATGCTTCGCGATCGCCGCCGCCGCTTCCGCGAATCCCTGCGCCCCGATCGAAATCACCCCCAGCTTGTCCAGGTTCGCGGTGAGCGCGCGCACGAGGTTTTCATCGTCGTCAATCACCAGCACAGTCTTGGTGCTCATCGATACGCTCCACAAAGAACATCCCGTACCTGTCATCGGCCAAACGACCGGTCGCCTGCGACCCGCCGGCGGCCCACAGCCTCCGATGCGGTCCACCTGGTCCACCTGTACCGATTGCGCCGCCGCCCACGTCGCCATTTGCCTGTGTTCCCGCCCGGACCGCAATCGGCTGCCACGCCGATTCCCGCGTTTCCGGCGTTTCCCGCGTTTCTCGCGAGTCCCGCGAGTCCCGCCGTTTCGCCCGACCTGCGTT
>CAYLZW010000282.1:0-7501 GCA_964388085.1 uncultured Myxococcales bacterium
GCACGCGCTCGCCGACGAAGTCGATGTCGCTGCGCCGCTCGCGGAAGTACGAGTCCCCGAGCGCGTCGAAGCGCAGCTTGATCTCGCGCACGGTGGCGCGCACCGCCCACTCCGCGCACTTGCGATCGTCGACGACGTGCCGGCGCGCGCCGTCCACCAGCATGGGGTCCTGCATCATCAGGAGATGGGCGTCGAGGATGGCGGTGTGCTCCCCGGCGCCCTCGCTGATGACGCGCTCGCGGAAGGCGGTCAGCCCCTGCACGGCCTCCTCAAAGCCGGCCTCGAGGCGCGCCACCTCCTCGTCGGTGTGGCGCGGCTGTACGTGGTGCGTCGGGTAGCGGACCTTGCGTCGGTCGACGAGGTGGACGTGGCCGATGGCGATCCCGGGGGAGACGCCGATGCCCACCATCACGATGCGACGTGAACGCTTCAAAGTCGTCGACAACCGGCGGCCCCCACAGCGCTGTTCACCGCTCCTCGCCGAAGCGCTCTTCGATGAGGCGGCAGACGGCGTCCGCGGCGTCATGGCAGGTGCGCTCATCGTCTCCACGGGCGATCACGCTCAGCTCCGTGCCGCGCGCGGCGGCGAGCATCAGCACCCCCATGATGCTCTTGGAGTTCACCATCATGTCCTCGCGGCCGATGGAGAGCTCCACCGGGTAGGACGACGCCACCTGCACGAGCTTCGACGCGGCGCGCGCGTGCAGCCCGAGCTCGTTGATGATCATCACGCGACGTGCGGCCTCGGCCATGGTCCCTCTCGTCTCTCGTCTCTCGTCTCTCGGCTGTCGAGCTAGACGCTCGCCTCCGTGCGGCGGCCGAGGCTCGGCTTCTGTTGTAAAAGCGCTCCCGCCACGACGACGCTCTGCTGCGCGGCCTCGGCCACGCGGCGCGCGAGCTCGGCCGGCGTGCGCTCGTCGCCGCCGTGCGAGAGGGCCTCGAGCACCATGGGCAGGTTCACGCCCGTGACCACCTCGACCTGGTGCTCCCCGAGGTACGCGAGCGCGACGTTCGCGGCCGAGCCGCCGAACAGATCCGCCAGCAGCAGCACCCCGTGGCCCTCGTCGGCGGCGGCGATCACCTGCGAGACGCGCTCGAAGGTGTCGGCGGCGTCGGCGCGGGGCTCGACCTCGACCCAGCGCAGATGTCCCTGATCGCACGCGTCGTCCCCGAGGATCTCGCGCGCGGTGGCGCACAGCGCGCTCGCGAGCGGAGCGTGCGCTGCCACGACGATACCGATGCCGCTCATGAAACCTCCACGAGAGCGCGTGTCGCGCTCGCGCCACCGACAGGCTCCGGCGGCGAGCGCTCACGCCCGAAAGAGACCTATGAAGTAGGGTCATTTCGGAGCCGTGTCGAGGACAGAAGTTGCCGCGCCGCGTCGAGCCAACTTTGCAACCCCGCGATATCGCGGTCAGATCGGGCGCTTGCCAGGGAGCCGTCGCTCCCGGTCGGGTGGCCTACGAGAGGCGTCTCACAGCGGTTTGTTCGCGTCGCGATGCACCACGCGGCACTCGACGCCGCGCGCCTTCAAGCGCTCTCCGAGGGCCCTGACGAGCGCCACCGAGCGATGTCGGCCGCCGGTGCAGCCGATGGCGACGGTGACGTAGGCCTTCCCCTCGTGCGCGAAGCGCGGCAGCAGGAAGCTCACGAGATCGTCGACCCGCTCGAGGAAGGGGGCCGCGTCCGCTTGCTCGAGCACGAAGCGCGAGACCGGCTCGTCGTTGCCGGTCAGCGGGCGCAGCTCCTCGATGAAGTACGGGTTCGGCAAAAAGCGCACGTCGAAGCACAGATCGAGCTCGGGCGGCAGGCCGTGCTTGAAGCCGAAGCTCATGAGCGTGAGCACCTGGTGGCCCGGCCCCTCGGCGCTGCCGAAGCGATCGCTGATGTGTCGCTTGAGATCGTGCACGCTCATGTTCTGCGTCGGGATGACCTCGTCCGCGCGGTCCGAGAGCTCCTTCAAGAGCGCGCGCTCTCTCGCGATGCCCGCGAGCACGCCCTCTCCCTCTCCCTGCGGGTGGCGCCGACGCGTCTCTTTGAAGCGGGTCACCAGCACCTCGTCGGTGCAGTCGAGGAAGACGAGCGACACGTCGTGGTCGGCGGCCTTCAAGCGATCCCAGCTCGGCCCGAAGTCTTTCAGGAACGACGCCTCGCGCGCGTCGATGACGAGGGCGATGCGGCGCAGCTCCCCGCCCGCCGTGTCCGCCAGGCTCAGCAGCGTCTCGATGAGCTGCGGCGGCAGGTTGTCGATGACGAAGAAGCCGATGTCCTCGAGCGCGCGCGCGGCCGTGGTCTTGCCGGCGCCGGCCATCCCCGACACGACGACGATGCGCTTGGTAGCCATGCCTCAATCTACATCGTCGGGCGTTACGCGTCGGCCGCGCCCGAGCTCGGCCGAGAGCTTTTCTTGCAGCTCCTCGGCGCTCTTGATGCCCATGGAGCGCAGCAGCTGGTTGCGCGCGGCCACCTCGATGATGGCGCCCATATTGCGTCCAGGCCGCACGGGCACGGTCAGCAGCGGCAGGTCCACGTCGAGGATCGGGAAGCGCCGCTCGTCGAGGCCGAGGCGGTCGTACTCCTCATCCTCGCTCCAGGCGACGAGCTCGATGACCATGTCCACGCGCTTTTTGTCGCGCACCGCGGCCACGCCGAACATGTCCTTCACGTTCAGGATGCCGAGCCCGCGGATCTCGATGTGGTGCTTGAGCAGCGTGTGCCCGGCGCCGTAGACGGTCTCCTCGCCGCGGCGCTTCATGTGCACCACGTCGTCGGTGACCAGGCGATGGCCGCGCTGCACGAGATCGAGCGCGCACTCGCTCTTGCCGATGCCGCTCTTGCCGAGCAGCAGGAGGCCGACGCCGAACACGTCGATGAGCACGCCGTGCATGGAGGTCTGCGGCGCCAGCCGGTCCTCGAGCCAGGACTGCACGCGCGCGATGAACACGCTCGTCACCTGCGGGCTCGACATGAGCGGCGTCTGGCTCTCGTCGCAGGCGCGCACGAGCGCGGCGGGCACCTCCATGCCCTTGGTGCAGATGACGACGGCGACCTCGCAGGAGGTGAAGGACCGGCAGGCGGCGTCGCGCTTCTCGTCGGACAGGCTCTCGAGGTAGGCGAGCTCGGTGCTGCCGAGGATCTGCACGCGGTCCTTGTGCACGAACTCGGTAAAGCCCGTCAGCGCGAGCCCGGGCTTTTGGATGCGCGGGTTCGAGAGCACGCGCGAGACGCCGCCGGCTCCGGCGAGCAGCCGCAGCTGCAGATCCATCGCCTCCTCGACGAGGAGCTCACTGACGGCGACACGACGCTGCATGGAGGTATTGTTACGCGTTCAGCCGGGAACGTCACAACTCAATAGCGAGCGTCCTCGGCGGCGACCTCGTCGAAGATCTGCTGCGCGTCCTGGCACTCGAGCAGGCGCCTTGGCAGGGACGAGTCCGAGAACAGCCGGCTGATGCGCGCGAGGGCCTTCAGGTGTTGGCCGCCGGCGGCCTGCGGCGCGAGCAGCACGATGAAGATGCGGCTCGGCTGCTGATCGATGGCGCCGAAGTCGAGCCCTTGGGGATGAAGCCCCAGGCAGGCGACCAGCGTCTCGAGCCCGTCGAGCTTGCCGTGCGGGATGGCGAGGCCCTCTTTGATCCCAGTGCTGCCGAGGCGCTCGCGATCGAGCAGCGTCTTCAGCACCCGCTCTTCTTCGTCGCTGGCGAGCCCGGTGCCTTTGTCGTCCCCGACGAGGCCGCGCCCGACGAGCTCTCGCAGCACGCCGGTCTTATCGGTCGCCCCGAGGCGATGGATCACTCGCTCGGGGGAGAGGATGTCCGTCAGCTTCATGGCAGCCTGCCTTGCGCCTTCGCCCTGCAAGGTGCGTGGTGGAGCGACTCGTCCCCCGGCGAGAGGGCCTGCTAGCCCTTGGCGACGAGCACGGCAAGGCGAATCCCGTCCGACGCGAGGTAGGCAAAGGGCGGCCCCGAAGGACCGCCCTGTTCGGCAAGCCTCTCAGGCGTGCCGCGAGTGCGCTCAGCCCACCAAGGCCGCGCTCTGCACCTTCGGCGCTTCGATGAGGCCGTAGCTGCCTTCCTTGCGCCGGTACAGCACGTTCATCGCGCCCGAGCCGACGTTCAGGAACACGAGGAAGTCGTTGTGCAGCAGATCCATCTGCATGACGGCCTCCTCGACGCTCATGGGGTGGGCCTCGATCTCCTTCGTCTCGACGATCTCCGGCGGCAGCGCGTTCGCGTTCGCAGCCGCGGTCGCGGCCGGGCTGCTGGCGGCGCTCGAGGCAGCCTCCGCCTCTGCCGTGCGCAGCGCCTCGAGGTAGTTGAGCGTGACCTTCGCCGCGGCTCCCTCGCGCGGCTTGTGGCTCGTCAGCTTGTTGCGGTAGCGCTTCACCTGGCGCTCGATGCGATCGACCGCGCGATCAATCGAGCCGTACATGTCCTCGGACTTCTCCTCGCCACGCATCATCATGCCGTGCGCCTTGATGAGGATGTCGGCCTTGTGCATGTACTTCTCGACGCTCAAGACCACATGCGCGTCGCAGGGCGTGTGGATGTACTTCTGAATCTTCTCCACCTTCTCCGCGGCGAACTCCTTGAGTGCGTCGCTGGGCTCCATCTGACGGAACGTAAAGGAGACCTGCATTGATCCTCCAGGCGAGGGGCCTTGCGCTTGGCCCCCCAGGCGCGGAGGGCCAGCGATAGGTTACGTCGCCGCCGGTGTGCTGGGGCAAGCTGCGACAGCGAGATGTACAGGTTGCGCTGTGTTCGCCGCGGACAGCGCAGCTCCTCGTCCGTCCAGGTGGGAGCTACACCGACATCAAGGGCAGGGAGCGTGGGCGGAGAGCGTGAGGCTCGGCTCGGTCGCCCTGCGCGGGCGCAGGATCACGTGCTCGAAGCGCGCCGGCGAGAAGCCCCTGTCGTCCTCGATGGTGAGCTCCGCGGTGTAGATGCGCAGCCGGTTCAGCAGCGTGACGCTCCCGTCGGCGAAGTCGAAGGAGCCCGAGCCCGTCGTGGGGTAGGGCTGACCGTTGACCGTCACGCGGAAGGTGCCGTCCGCCGTGTCGCCCTCGAGGAGCACGCGCGCGCTGGTGACGCCGGCGCTACCGAGCACGCGCCAGGTGGCGCCCTCCGCGGCGTTGGGGTCGGCAGGCTGACCGTCGACCGCGAGGGCGTAGTCGAACGGCATCGAGAAGCTCGGCATGCCGCCGCTCCACAAGAGGTTCGGTCCGATGCCGGCCTCCTCGAGCTCGTCGTTCGTGAACGGGTCGGTGCCCATGTCGGCGTTGCCCAGCACGACGCGCCAAGCGTAGTCCTCGGGGTCGTCGCCGTCGGTGCCCTCCCAATGGAAGCGCAGGTCGAGCGTAAACAACCCCGTGAGCGTGCCAAAGTCGGCCCTGGCGTTCGGCCGTCCGTCGAGCTCGTTCGCGGCGACGAAGCTGAGCGCCCCGTTCACGACGTCGATGTCGTGGTCGTCGGGGTTCTCATCGAAGGTCCAGCCGGGGCCGCCGCCTTCGCTCGGCTGCTCGAAGAAGTCCGCGAAGTGGAACACCTCGCGCTCGTCCGCGAGGGGTGGGGTGATGAGCGAGGCCGTGCTCGGCGGAGCTCCCCAGGTGAGGCGGTACTCGCCGCCGTTCGCCGTCAAGAGCGCGCTCGGGAGGGCGAACCAGAGCGTGTGCGGATCGCCCCAGTCCTCGTCGGGATCGAGCACGCGATGGAGCTCCAGGAAGGCGACGCCCTGCGCGCCCGGGAGCGTGCGCCACACCCGCACGTCGCTGCCGTCGCTGTTTCCGAGCAGCGCGGCGCTCACCGGGATCACCAGCGAGTAGCCCGCGGGCAGCGGGCCCGCCGGGATGTTGATGCGCCGCATCTGGCCGCAAGGCGCTTCGTCGACGAGACCGTCGCAATCATTGTCGTATCCGTCGCCGCACACCTCCACGGGCGCTTGCAGGAGCGGCGCCGGACAGCCACCGCACGCGCCGGCGTCGTCGCCAGCGCCCGCGTCCGGCAGCGCGCCAGCGTCGCGCGCGCCCGGGCCGGCGTCCGTGTCGCCCGCGTCGTGTACGCCTGCGTCCGCCGGGGAGCCGCCGTCGCTGACAGGGCCGCCCGCGTCCCGGCGGCCGGCGTCCATGGGCTCGCCCGCGTCATGGCCGGCGTCGACGGCGGGAGGCCCGCTGTCCGGCGTGCCCGCGTCCGCGAGCGGCTGGCCTCCGTCGTCGGGGGCCGCTTCGCACCTGCCCTGCTCACAGCGCGCCGAAGCCGCGCAGTCCTGATCGCGCGTGCAGCTGACCTCCGACAACACCACGCGCGGACCGCAGCCCAGAAGCCACAGCCCAGCGAGGGCGAGCGCCACGAGGGACGCTCGCGAGCAGCGAGCGACGGATCGGCTCGGGCAGCGCATGACGACAGCATCGCACACGCGCGCGCCCCCTGCCTGTGGCGGCGTTTCGGTCGCTACCTTCGCCGGCGATTGCTCTTGCCGCTCGCCTTCTCCTCCTCGTCGCTCTTGCCGCTGTCCTTGCCGACCCACACCCATGGTGCACCTCGAGAATGAGGCAGCTCCGCCAGAGACGACGGACGCGGTCAGAAAAGACCGCCCATGACGGGCGGTCTCTCGAGCGAGCCTCGGCAAGCGACAAAGCAGATCAGAACACCTGCTTGCGCTTGTTCGACGGCAGGATGCCGAGCATCTCGCGGTACTTCGCGACGGTGCGGCGCGCGATGTCGATGTTCCGCTCCTTCAGGATCTTCACGATGGCAGCGTCGGAGAGCGGCTTCTTCGGGTTCTCGCCCGCGATGATGCGCTTGATCTCGTCCTTGACGGCCTCGGAGGCGATGGAGCCGCCGCCGCCGGTCGAGATGCTCGAGTTGAAGAAGTACTTCAGCTCGAAGATGCCGCGATGGCAGTGCAGGTACTTGCGCGTGGTCACGCGGCTCACCGTCGACTCGTGCATCTCGATGTCGTCGGCGACCTCCTTCAGGATGAGCGGCCTCAGCGGCCCTTGCCCGTCGAACCACGGGCGCTGGTGCTTCAGGATGCTCTCGCAGACCTTGTAGATGGTCCGCTGGCGCTGGTGGATCGAGCGGATGAGCCACGTCGCCGAGCGCATCTTGTCCTTGATGTAGCTCTTCGAGGGATCACCGCGCTCGGCGCTCTTCAGCTTCGAGAGATAGAACTGGCTGATGCGCAGCTTCGGCAGCCCGTCCTCGTTCAGCGAGATGACGTATTCGTCGCCGACCTTCTGCAAATAGACGTCGGGCGTAATGTATTGCGAGGTCTCGGTGGTGCCCGACGGGAGATAGTTTCGCGCCGGCCGCGGCTCGAGCGCCTCGAGGATCTTGACCGCGTCGCCCACCTCGGCGAGCGGCACCTTGAAGGCCTTGGCGATGGCCTGGAAATTCCGGCGCTCGACCTCGTCGAGGTGCTTGTCGACGATGTTGTAGACCAGGCACTCGTCGTCGTAGCCCCAGATCTCGAGCTGCACGAGCAGGCACTCGCGCAGGTCGCG
>CAYLZW010000283.1:0-7490 GCA_964388085.1 uncultured Myxococcales bacterium
TGCCCTACCTCGTCGACCTCACCCAGGGCGGCGCCGACTACAGCTTCGAGTGCATCGGCAACACAGACGTCATGCGCCAGGCGCTCGAGTGCTGTCACAAGGGCTGGGGCCAATCGATCATCATCGGCGTCGCCGGCGCCGGGCAGGAGATCAAGACGCGGCCGTTCCAGCTCGTCACCGGCCGGGTCTGGAAGGGCTCCGCGTTCGGCGGCGCGCGCGGCCGCACCGACGTGCCGAAGATCGTCGACTGGTACATGGAGGGGAAGATCAACATCGACGACCTCATCACGCACGTGATGCCGCTCGAGGACATCAACGAGGGCTTCGCGCTCATGCACGCGGGCGAGAGCATCCGCGGCGTGGTGCGCTTCTGATGGCCGGCCTCGAGCTGCGCTCCGCGTCGCGCTGCTTTGGCGGCTGGCAGCGCTTTTACACGCACGACTCCGTCGTCACGAAGACGCCCATGCGCTTCTCGGTCTACCTGCCGCCGCGGGCCGAGCACGAGCGCTGCCCGGTGCTCTGGTACCTCTCGGGCCTCACCTGCACCGAGGAGAACGTCGTCACCAAGTCGGGCTTTCAGCGGCGCGCGGCCGAGCGCGGCCTCGTCGTCATCGCGCCCGACACGAGCCCGCGCGGCGCCGGCATCGAGGGGGAAGAGGACGACTGGGACTTCGGCACGGGCGCGGGCTTCTACGTCGACGCCACTGAGGCGCCGTGGTCTTCGCACTACCGCATGTTCAGCTACGTCACCGAGGAGCTACCGGCGCTCGTCGCCGCCGAGCTGCCCGTCGACGCCGAGCGCCAGGGCATCAGCGGTCACTCCATGGGCGGACACGGCGCGCTCGTCGCCGGGCTGCGGCTGCCGGAGCGCTATCGCTCGCTGTCCGCGTTCGCGCCGATCGGGAACCCGAGCAAAGTGCCCTGGGGCGAGAAGGCGTTCACGGGCTACCTCGGGCACGAGCGCGCCGCCTGGGACGCCTACGACGCCGTGCGCTTGCTCGAGCAGGGCCGGCGCGCTCGGTCGGAGATCCTCGTCGATCAGGGCGCGGCCGACGGCTTCCTCACGGAGCAGCTGCAGCCCGAGCGCTTGCGCGCCGCCTGCGAGCGGAGCGGACAGCCGCTGACCTTGCGCCTGCAAGAGGGTTACGACCACAGCTACTACTTCGTGGCCAGCTTCATCGACGACCACATCGACTGGCACGCGGATCGGCTGACCGCCGTGACGTGAGGCGCTCGCGCGCGCCCCGGGGTGTGGTGCCTCGGGTCAGGCAGCCTTGGTCACGACGTCGATGGCGCGCGCGAGCTTGTTCGTGATCTCGGCGACGTGCTGCTCCTCGAGCACGAAGGGCGGGCCCACCATGACGACGTCACCGCGCGCGCCGTCGGCGCAGCCTTGGGAGTAGTAGACGATGAGCCCGTCCTCGAAGGCGGCCTCGTGCACCTTCCAGGCGATATGGCGCGCGGGCTCGAAGGGCCGCTTGCTGCGCTTGTCCTCGACGAGCTCGATGCCACGAAAGAGCCCGTCGCCGCGGATGTCCCCGACGTGCGGGTGATCCGCGAGCGCCGCCTCGAGCGCGCTCGCGAGCACCTCGCCCATCTCTCGCGCGCGCTCGACGAGCCGCTCGCCCTGGAGCAAGCGCAAGGTGGCGAGCCCCGCCGCGGCGCCGACGGCGTGGTGGCTGAAGGTGCCGCCGTGGTTGAAGTCGCCGAGCTCCTCGCGGAGGAGCTCCACGTCGTCGTGCCGGGCGGCGACGAAGCCGAGCGGGAAGTAGCCGCCCGCCGTGCCCTTCGAGGCGACCAGCAGGTCCGGCTTCACGCCCCAGCGCTCGAGCGCCCACCAGCGGCCCGTCCGCCCGAGCCCGACGAGCACCTCGTCGGCGATGAGCAGCACGCCGTAGCGATCGCAGATGGCGCGCACGCGCGGCCAGTACTCGTCATCGGGGACCGCCGCGCCGAGGCTGGCGCCGCTGATGGGCTCGGCGAGGAAGGCGGCCACGCGCTCGGGCCCCACCTCGAGGATCTTGTCCTCGAGCAGCTGCGCCATCTCGGCGCCGCTGCGCTCGTCGCGATAGGGGTACGGCGGCGCGATGTGAACGCCCCCCGTCATCATGTCGAGGTAGGGGGCGCGCAGGCCTGGCCGACCGGACGCGGCGAGCGCGCCGAGCGTCATGCCGTGGTAGCTCTGCGTGCGGCTGATGACGACGTGACGCTCGCGTTGTCCGCGCGCGAGCTGGATCTGACGCGCCAGCTTGAGCGAGGCCTCGACCACCTCGCTGCCCGACGACAAGAGATAAAAGCGCGGGCGCTCGAGCGGCACGATCTCGGCGAGCGCGGCGCAATACTCCTCGATGGCCGACGTCGTGAACATCATGCCGTGCGCGTACGCCACCTGCGCGGCCTGCGCGGCCATCGCGTCCACGACCTCCCGTCGTCCATGTCCGACGTTCACCACGAGCGGACCGCCGGATCCGTCGAGGTAACGCCGGCCGTCCTCGTCGTAGAGGTAGACACCCTCGCCGCGGACCACGCGCGGACGCTGCCGCGCCATCTTGCGATAGAACACGCTGCCCTGAGGATGCCCGTAACGCATGGGCGCTAGCATGCCACCGCCCCTACGGGTGCTCCAGCGCGACGATGGGCGCCGTGGCCTCGTCGGGGGAGGCGTCGCTCCCGGGCGCGAGCGAGCGGACGCAGAAGAGCTCGGTGGGCCCTTTGCCCTTCAGCTCCTTCGGCCCGATGCACTCGGCCACGACCTCGCCGCCGCTGTGCGCGCGCGCCTCGGCGAGCACGGCGCCCGTCGTCAGCACCGTCCAGGCTTCGGCGACGCCACAGACCCGGCTCGCGACGTTGACCGTGTCGCCCAGCACGGTGAATTCGACCTGCCGGCGGTTGCCGAGGTTGCCGAGCACCAGCGGGCCCGTGTTGATGCCGATGCCCATCTCGAGGCGCTGGGCGCCGAACGCGCCGTCGTCGTTGGCGCGTCGCAGCTCGGCCTGCATGGCCTTGGCGCAGGCGAGGGCCCTGAGCGCGTGGTCGGGCTGCTCGAGCGGCGCGCCGAACACGACGAGGATGGCGTCGCCGACGAACTTGTTGATGTAGCCATCGTACCTCGCGATGGTCTCGATCATGCGCGACATGTAGGCGTTCAAGAGCGCGATGATCTCTTCGGGCGCGAGCTCCGCCGACATTGCCGTGAAGCCGCGCAGATCGCTGAACAGCACCGTCGCCACGCGCCGCTCGGGAGAGAGCATGCGGCCGCCTCGCTGGCGCACGCGATCGAGCACCACGGGCGAGACGTAGCGTCCGAAGGCGGTCTCGAGCAGCCGGCGCTCGCGCGCGTCCTCGAGCATCCGGTTGAAGCCGCGCTGCATATCGGCGACCTCGTCGTTGCCCGTCACGTCCACCGGCTGGTCGAGGTCGCCCGCGGCGACGCGCTCAAAGCCCTCCGCGAGCACGCCGAGGCCGCTGGTCGCGTTCTTGCCGAAGCGCCAGGCGAGCAGCAGGGTGAAGGGCAGCTCGAGGCCGACGATGCCCGCGACGCCGCCGACCAGGCTGCCGCCGTAGGCGTCGACGAAGGCCTGCACCTCGGAGATGGCGACGACGTAGGCCTCGAGGTGTCCCTGCTCGATGGCCCAGGCGAGGACGCTCTTCGCCCACAGCCCGAGGGTGCCGAGCCAGAAGAAGCTGCCGAGGCTCGCGAACAAGAGCAGCACCATGAGCCGCGTCGAGAGCGAGCGCAGGCGCCGCGTGGTGGCGTAGAGCACGTCCGCGACGCCGAGCCCGCCGAGCACGAGGGAGACGGCGACGCCCACCGAGAGCAGCGCCGTGGACATCTCGACCACGCGGCCGATGACCGGCAGCGGAGCGGCGCTCACGGCCGCGAACAGCGCCGGGGAGAGCGCGAGTAACAGCAGCGCCACGACGCCGCGGGCGAGCCCCGAGCGAACGCGGCCGGGAACGACGCGTCCGATGGCTTGATCCACGCGGCGCGCGACGTCCCAGGCGACGAAGGGGATGGCGAGCGTGCCGAGGATCGTGAACAGCCACGTCCGCGTCGTCGCGCCCAGGATGGAGAAGCCGGCGAAGTACATGCCGGCGAGGTGGGCGCCGAGCAACGCGTAGCCCGAGGCGCGCAAGGCGAACGACAGGGAGGGTCCCGAAGGCTTCACGACGCCCGACGATGCCACGTCAGCGTCGCGCCCGTCGCCCTCGGCTCAGCAGCCGGGGTTGTTGTTGCAGCCGGGCTGCTCACACGAGTTGCCGATGCCGTCGCCGTCGTTGTCGTTCTGGTTCTGGTTGTCGACGAAGGGGCAGTTGTCGCACGCGTCGCCGATGCCGTCGCCGTCGCTGTCCGTCTGGGCGGGGTCTTCGTCGTCGGGGCAGATGTCACAGGCGTCACCGACGCCGTCGCCGTCCGCGTCGGCCTGGTCGTCGTTGGCGACGTCGGGGCAGTTGTCGCAGGCGTCTCCGTGCCCGTCTCCGTCGCCGTCCTGCTGGCCGCTGTTCGCGACGGCCGGGCAATTGTCAGGCGGCGCGCTCGGGCTCGGGAGCAGCGTGCTCGGCAAAGGATCGCTGCTGCAGCGCCAGGCGGCACCTCCGACGCTGACGCCATCGCCGTCGTCGTCCGCGTAGCTGAGCATCCACACCTGCTCGGCGCCGTCCGCGTCGTTGCAGTCGTAGCTCAGGGAGGCCTGCGCCGCGAAGCCGGCCGGCACGACGCCGCTGCCGCAGAAGTCGAGCAGCGGCCCGACGGTGAAATCGTCGTCGTCGTCGTCGCGGTAGGCGCTGGTCGGCGTGTGCAGGCCGCCTGTGAGATCATCGCAGTCGCTGCCGAGCGACGCCGCCGCGAAGCCGGCCGGCAAGCAGCCGCCGGTGCAGACGTCGAGCAAATCGCTGCTCGTGAAGCCGTCGTCATCGAGGTCCCGGTAGGCCTGTCGCCACTGCCAGACGGCGGCATTGTCGTCGTCACAGTCGTCGCCGAGCGCGCAGTAGAAGCCGTAGCCGTCGAGGTCTGCGTCGACGCAGGGATCGAGCGCGCCGCCGTCGTCGCCCCCGTCAGGCTGTCCCGCGTCCTCGAGCGCCGTCGCGGCGCCGGCGTCGGGCGCGGGCTCGAACGCGCACAGGGGATCGCTCGGCGGCAGCGTGTCCGGCTCGAGGCTGACGAAGCCGCCGTCGAAGGGCTCGAAGCCGCCGGCGTCGATCATGGGCATGGGGCCCGCGTCGGCGTCGACGACGGGACCGGCGTCGTCCGCGCCCGCGTCGGTGTCACCCGCGTCGGTGCCGCCCGCGTCGGTGTCGCCCGCGTCGGCGTCGCCCGCGTCGGTGGTGGGCTCCCCTGCGTCCGGCTCGCCGGCGTCGGGTACAGGGTCGCCGGCGTCGACGCCCGCGTCTACCGGCGCTCGCGACACGCAGGTGCCGCTGGCGCACCGTTCGTCGGCGTCGCAGTCCTCGTCGACGGCGCACAGGGGCACGTTGCCTTCGGAGACGCACGCGCCCTCGAGGCAGAGGTAGCCGTCGAGACAAGGGTGGTCCTCGTCGCAGCGCAGGCCCTCGAGCTCGACGCTAAAGCAGCCGCCGATCAGCGGCAGCACGAGGCCAGCGATCAGCGAGCGCGGTACGGTGACCATGCCGCAGGCTAGCACGGGCTCCGGCTCCCATGCCGTCGCGGCCCGCTGTCGCAACAGCGCTCGTCGTCACAGCTCGGCGGGGGCGTCCCAGGGGCCGCGGCCACACAGCCACTCGGCGGCGCGCCCGCGCTCGAGCGCGACGGCGGCGAGCGTGCGCAAAGTAGCGTCGTCGACGCCGGCGTACGGGCGCCCATCGACGTCGAAGTCACCCTGCGCGACGACGATCAGGCCCGCCTTGGCGGCGTTGATGGCCGCCCGCGCGACGAGGCCCTCGAAGGGCTCTCCCGTGGCTGGGCTCACCCCGGCGCGATGAAGCAGCTCCGTCTTGGCGCGCCAACGCCAGACGCCCGCGGCCCGTCGCAGGCGATCGAGCTCGTCGCTGGGCCGCTGTCGCGCGCCGGCGAGCACGTCTCCCGCGGCGCGCAAGAACGGCATGGCGCCGAGCACCTCGTCGGAGGGAGCCGCCGCGGAGAACGGCGGCAAGCGCGGCAGGCGGCTCGCGTTCCACAGCAGCACCGCGAGGCCCTCGATGCGCCAGACCGCGGCCTGCATGTCGTCGTGCGACCACTCGCCCCACTTGGCGCGCATGAGGATGGACTCTTCGCGGGTGAGCAGCGGGTCGAGGCGCTCGTGCACGAGCCAGTTCTCGAGGCGCTCCAGGGTCTTCGTCCAGTCGCTCGCGCGCGCAGGGTTCGCCTCGAGCTGCTCCTCGATCTGCGCGCGCACCAGCACACCGAGGACGCACTGAGCGCGGCGGACGATGTCGTCGAGCGTGGGCGGCGGCATACGGCGCAGCATGCCGGTGTGGTCTCGTCGCGCAAGCGGCTTGCGCAAGGGCGTGCGTTGCAGCGGCGGGCGGAGGGAGGGGCGGGACAAGGGCGGTGCGCTCGGCGGCATGAGGAAGCTCTCCGACATCTAGGGCCTGGTCTTGGACGCGCTCGCGCGAGCGCTGCGAACCTCGTCGCAGCCGTCGAGCACGAAGCAGGCCACGTCGTCACCGCGCGGGGCCGCCGTCCCGCCGTCGTCGCCGCGAGGGACAGCGAGGCGTTTCCCCTCACCCCGCGCGCGTGCGTCCCTTTCCGCTCCGGCGCCGGCTGCGCTGCAACGAGCGCGGCGCCGCAGAACCTCCCTTCCTCGCGGCGCGCGCGCTGCAAGCAGGGCCACGCAAAGGGGTTGCTCGCAGGAGGTGCTCGCAAGAGGTGAAAGAGCGGGCGCGACAGGCCACAATGGGGCCGTGCGTACTCCTACGAAGCCTCCTCCGCCGTCCGCCCCGCGGGCCGCCGCCCTCACCCAAGCCACCGCGGCGCCCGCTCCTGACGTCGTCACGCCCGCGCGCACGCCGCCGGATCGCTTCCAGGCCGGCGGCGCCGCGAGCGCCGCGCAGGCGTCCGCGCCGGCGAACGACGTCATGCTGCGCGAGCTGCTGCACGATCTCGAAGCGGGCATGCGCCGGCTCTCATCCATGCCCGCGGCGGTCACCGTGCTCGGCTCCGCGCGGGTGCGCGAGGGCGACGCGGCCTACGACGCGGCGCGCGTCCTCGGCGAGAGGCTCGCGCACGCCGGCGTGCCCGTGCGCACCGGCGCCGGTCCCGGCATCATGGGCGCGGTGCCAAGAGGGTATCTCGAGGGGCGCCGCGCGCTCGCGCAAGGTGACGACGACCCGCGCGCCCCGCAGCGCCTGACGCCGGGGAGCCAGGCGCCGAACGCCGACGAGGAGGACCTGCGCACGCAGGGCTTCAACATCGTGCTGCCCCACGAGCAAGCGATCGATCCCAGCATCGAGCACCACATGGCCATCAAGCACTTCCCCTTCCGGAAGCTGATGCTGTTCGAGAACACGCGCGCGCTCGTCACCATGCCGGG
>CAYLZW010000284.1:0-7415 GCA_964388085.1 uncultured Myxococcales bacterium
ACGTCATCCGGCTGCTTCACGACGTCATCCGGCTGCTTCACGACGTCATCCGGCTGCTTCACGACGTCGGTCGTGACCACGGGATCGTCCGGCTTCTCGTCGCCACCGCCTGACAGCGCCAGCGCGAGACCGCCGCCCACGACGAGCAGCACCACGACACCGAGCGCCGCCCACTTGAGCGCGCCACCGCCGCCGCGCTTCTGCGGGATGGCGTCATAATCGTCGTGCGTGACGACGCTGGGCGCGCGCTGCCCGGTAAGACCCGTCGGCGTCGGGGACGTCGTGGTCGCGGGCTGCACCGACGTGCTCGACGACGAAGCCTGCGCGGGCTGGCCCGCTGCCGTCGAGGAGGGCGCCGTGGGAGGAGCCGTGCCGGCCGTCTGCGCACGCGCGCCGGTGCCCGTCTGCGATGCCGGGGCCGCTCCCGGCTGCACGCCCGTCGTCGAGGCTGCCGCGAGCCCGGGCTGCGAGGGGGCACCGCCGGCATAGAGCAGGCGCTCGAAGTCCTCGCCCATCTCGGCGGCGGTCTGGTAGCGGGTGTCCGCGTCCTTCGCCATCGCCTTCAAGATGATGCGATCGAGCTCGGGATCGATGTTGAGGTGCGGCGCACGCTCGGACGGGCGCACCGGCTCCTCGAGGATGTGCTTGGTGACGATGCCGATGGGCGAGTCGGCCTGGAACGGCAGCTCCCCCGTGGCGAGCTGGTAGACGAGCACGCCGAGCGAGTAGAGGTCGCTGCGCGAGTCGAGCTGCATGCCGCGCGCTTGCTCGGGGCTCATGTACTCGGGCGTGCCGCACACCATGCCCGCTTGCGTGAGCGCCTGGCCGCCGGCGTCCGGGTCCTGGATCTTGGCGATGCCGAAGTCGAGCACCTTCACGAAGTCACGCTGACCTCGCCGGTCCTCGACCATGATGTTCTCGGGCTTAAGATCACGGTGGATGACGTTGTTCTCGTGCGCCTCCGCGAGCGCCGAGCAGACCTGCATCATGATGCGCGCGCAGCGGTCCTTCGGCAGCGGCCCCTGGTTCTTCAGCACCGTGAAGAGGTCGACGCCCTCGAGGAACTCCTGCGCCATGAACAGGACTTTGTTCTCGTCCTGCCCGAAGTCGATGACCTGGATGCTGTTCGGGTGGTTCAGCCGGCTGGCCGCGCGCGCCTCTCGCTGGAAGCGCTGCACGAGCTGGGGGTCGTCCCGGAAGTGGTCGTGCAGGATCTTGATGACGACGGCCTTGTCGAGGCTGAGCTGGCGGGCCTTGTAGACCTTGCCCATGCCGCCGACGCCGAGGAGCTTCTCGATCTTGAAGTTGCGGTTGACCGTCTGGCCGATGAACGGGTCGTCGGAGGGGCCGAGCTGTGCCTGGCGCGGCTGCTCCGCACCGCAGCTCGGACAGAAGCGAGCGTCGTCGCGAACATCCGTCGAGCAGACTACGCACTGGGCCACGAGCGCTCCGTCGTCAGCAGGGAACCAAACGCTCGCAGGTTATACCCCCCGCGCCGTCTTGGCCCAACCCGTCCGCTGTGACCCGAGACGGACGGCTTTCTCTCCCCGGAGTACGGGAGCCTTAGCTCGCGGCGGCCTGCTTGCCGTCGCCCGCCGTGCCCGCGAGCAGGAAGGCCTCGATGAACGGCTGGATGTCACCGTCGAGGACCGCGTCGACGTTGCCGGTCTCGTGACCCGAGCGCAGGTCCTTGGCGAGGCGATAGGGCTGCAGCACGTAGTTTCGGATCTGCGATCCGAAGCTCGCCTCCATCTTGGCCGCCTCCGCCTTGTCCTTCTCGGCGAGGCGCTTTTTCATCTCGTGGTCCCAGAGCTTGGCGCGCAAGAGCTTCATCGCCGTCGCGCGGTTCTTCGCCTGGCTGCGCTCGGCCTGGCAGAGCACGACGATGCCCGTCGGCAGGTGCGTGAAGCGCACGGCGGACTCCGTCTTGTTGACGTGCTGACCGCCGGCGCCGCCCGAGCGCAGGGTGTCCACCTTGAGGTCATCTGGCTTGATGTCGATCTCGATGTCGTCGTCGATCTCGGGGATGACCCAGACCGCGGCGAAGGAGGTCTGCCGGCGCGCGTTGGCGTCGAAGGGCGAGATGCGCACGAGGCGGTGCACGCCGACCTCGGCCTTCAGGTAGCCATAGGCGTACTCGCCTTTGACGTTGATGGTCGCGCTCTTGATGCCCGCCTCTTCGGCCGGCTGCAGGTCCATGAGCTCGACCTCCCACCCCCGTCGCTCGCCGTAGCGCTTGTACATGCGCAAGAGCATCTCGGCGAAGTCGGCCGCGTCGACGCCGCCCTGCCCCGTGTTGATGGAGAGGATGGCGTTGTTGCGGTCGAGCGGCCCGCTCAGCATGCGGGCGAATTCCATCTTGCCGACGGCCTCCTCGAGCTGGTCGACGTCCGCCTTGATCTCGCGCACCGAGGCCTCGTCGTCACCGGCCATCTCGAGCAGCTCTTGCGAGTCGAGCACGCCCTGCCGCGTGCGATCGAAGTGCTCGAGCTCGGCCTCGATGATGCCGCGCTCCTTCTGCAGGCGGCTGGCCTGATCGGCGTCGTTCCAGAAGTCGGGTGACTGCACGCGCTCGTCGAGCTCCACGAGGCGGTTGCGCTTTCGATCGATGGACAGCGGCGCGCGCAGGAGCTCCACGCGCTCCTCGAGGTCCGCGAGGTCGCGCTTGAGCTCGTCCGCCAGGTTCTGGATCGCCTCACTGCTCATGGCTGTACCTTAGGGAAAGCTCCGGGTCCGCCTCGCGAACATAAGCATCCTTTCGCTTCCACGCGAGCACCAGGATGACGCCCCCGACGAGGGCGAAGCCGAGCGCGCCCAGGGATCCGAAGGCCGCGCCGACGCCGCACAGCACCAGCGCCAGGCCGCCGACCCACAGCTGCGCCTTCCGGCCCCAGGGCCGCCCCGAGAGCGCGCCGAGGCCGATGAGCAGCGCCGCCACGGTGCCGGACGCCGCGCGGTTGGCCGCCGCCTCGTCGCCGTAGAGGCCGTCCATCATGTAGTAGGAGGTGGTCGCGAACGCGGCCAGCGCGAGGCCGCCGGCGCCGACGATCCACTCGACCAGGTGACGCTGACGACGCCAGAAGTACGTCCCCACGAGCGCGTAGAACCACAGGCCGAGGCCGAGGAGCGTCGCCGGCAGCGCCACCCACTCGCGTAGCGTCACGTACGGCGTGATCTCGCTGCTGAGCGGCAGGTCCGCGATGACGAGGTCGTGCGTGTACAGCCGCGTCTCGTCGTGGACGCGGCCGCGCGTGTCCACCCAGGCGGTGATGCCCGTGTTGGCCGCGCGCGCGACGGCTCGCCCGGTCTCGGCCGCGCGCATGGCGTAGAACGCGAGGTGCTGCTTCGCCGCCGACGACACGCCGTACCAGGCGTCGTTCGTGACGTTGAACATGAGCTGCGCGCCGTCGTCGACGAAGGTGCGCGTGATCTCGGGGAAGATGCCCTCGTAGCAGATGGTGGTGCCGACCGGGATCTTCTCCCCGTCGATGGGCAGCGCCACCACGGCCCAGGGCGCGCCCGGCGTCGTGCCCACGCCCGGGACGATCTTCTTGACGATGGCGCCGAGCGGCCACGGCACGTACTCGCCGAAGGGGACGAGGTGTCGCTTGTCGAAGCGGCCGAGCACCTCGAGGTCGTCGCCCGTCGCCAGCGCGGTGTTGTAGCTCCGATAGCGTCGCTCGCCCGGCTCGGGATCGTCGACCTTCTCGTACGCGACGGCGCCGATGATGGCGGCCGGCGGCGTGGCGGCGTGCTCACCGCGCTGCTTGCGCGGCACGACGCCCGCCGAGCGCAGGTGCTCCCACGTCGTGCGCACGCCGGAGGGCAGCGACGCCTCGGGCCAGACGACGACGTCGGCGCCGGCCGCGAGCGCCTGCTGCTGCAGCGCCTGATAACGCTCCTCGATGAAGCCCGCGTTCTGCGCCGCGTCGTTCTTGATGCCCTGCTCGATGTTGCCCTGGAGCATGGCGACCTTCACCGTCCGCGGATGCTCGGGCTCGCTGACGAGGCGGTAGGTGCCCCAGGCGAGCAATAGGCCGAGGGCGCAGCTTCCGACGAGCAGCGGCCGGCGCGGGAGAGGCTCTTTGCGACGCCAGGCGATGAACACCTCGGCGAGCACCGCGTTCACGAGCGCGATGACGAAGCCGAGGCCGTAGACGCCGACGAGCGACGCGCCTTGCAACAGGAGCGGCACCGTCGCGAGCGACTGCCCCGTCGTGCCCCAGGGGAAGCCGCCGTTGGGGCCATAGTTGCGTAACAGATCCGCCGCGGTGAACATGACGGGGAACACCAGCCACTGCGGCAGCGCGAAGCGACGGACCACGAGGCGGGTGACCGCGAAGGGCGTCGCCAGCCAGAAGCCCATGACGCTCGTGAGCAGCAGCAATGCGGCGATGCTGATGAAGACGTTGATGCGGCCGAACACCGTCATCGCGATGACGAGCCAGTAGAGCGTGATCGACGACGCCACCAGGATGGCGAGGAAGGCCAGCCAGTAGGCCCGCTTCGGACGGTCGTCGCGCATGAGCACGAGCAAGGGCACGTAGCCGACGAGCACCAGGAGGCCCGACAGGCCCGTGGGGTCGATGGGATCCTGTGACAAGAAGCCGATCACGAGCGGCTGGCTCAGCCCGAGCAGCACGCCGGCGACGAGCGCCCACGTGATGCGCTGCCTCCGCTCGCCGGGTCCGCGAGCGGCGCGCGCAGTGGGCCCCGGCCCCTCCGCCGCGCTGGCTGCCTCGTCGTTCTGCGTCCCGCTGGAGCCCACTTGGTGCGCACCTTTCTCGTATGCCGCCGGCTTCGATATAGGGGACCCATGAGCGCCGCAAGGCGAAAGCCGGATCCCAGCCGTCTGCCGGGCCCGCGGGAGCGTGCCGTCTCCTGCGCCCTCGCGCTGGCGATCGCGTTCGCCTTCGGGGGCTGCGCGCACCAGACCGTGATCCGCACGGTGCCGGACGGCGCCAGCGTTTACGTCGACGGCGAATACGCGGGGGCGTCGCCCGTGATCGTCGAGCGCTACGCGGGCACCGGCGGACAGCTGCGCGTGCGCGCCGAGCACGACAGCTTCCTCGAGGCCGAGACCGTGCTCGAGCGCACGGACTGGTTCCTCTGGCCCGCCGCGCTCGCCGTCACGCCCTTCCTCGGCCTGCCGACGCTGTTCATCCCCTTCGCCGGGCCCTTCATCTGCGGCGGCTGGGCGATCCTCACGAGCCCGACGCTCGCTGGCTTGTTCTTCTTGCGGCGCTACCCCGAGGCGGTCGTCATCACGCTGTCGCCGCGCATCGGCATCGAGGACGGCGCCGTGTTGCCCACCGACGACTGGACCGTCCCCGACGACTACGTGCCAAATCCGCTGCCGCTGCGCCCGCCCGCCGACGAGGAGGAGCCGCAGCCGTTGCCGCAGGCGACCGATCCCAAGCGTAAAGACACGCGCCCGCCGAACCCGTCTCCGCTGCCCTCTTCTCCCGTGCCGGAGCCGGCCGTCTTCCGGTATTAGGGCGTCATGCCCCGCTACCTCTCCGGCATTCAGCCCTCCGGCCGCCCGCACCTCGGCAACTACTTCGGCGCCATGACGCAACACCTCGACGCCGCGGCCAAGGCGCCCGAGGGCGGTGACGACGCGCTCTTCTTCATCGCCGACCTGCACGCGCTCACCAGCGTCGACGACGCCGCGCTCGTGCGCCAGAACGTGAACGAGGTGGCGGCGAGCTACCTGGCGCTCGGCCTCGACACCAAGCGCGCGATGTTCTTTCGGCAGAGCGACATCCCCGAGGTCACCGAGCTCACCTGGCTGCTGGCGACGTGCACGGGCATGGGCCTCCTCGAGCGCGCGCACTCGTATAAGGACAAGACGACCAAAGGCATCGCCGCCAGCGTCGGGCTGTTCACCTACCCGGTGCTCATGGCCGCCGACATCCTCGCCTACGACAGCGAGGTCGTCCCCGTCGGCAAGGACCAGGTGCAGCACATCGAGATGACGCAGGACATGGCCGGGCACTTCAACGCGCGCTGGGGCAAGCCCGAGGAGCCGATCCTGAAGCGCCCCGAGTGGCAGCTCTCGAGGACGCCCAAGGTGCCGGGCACCGACGGCGACAAGATGTCCAAGAGCTACAACAACACCATCTGGATCTTCGAGGAGGGCAAGGCGCTCAAGAAGGCCGTGGGCGCCATCGTCACCGACTCGCGTCCGCCCGAGGAGCCGAAGGATCCGGCCGGCGTGAACGCGTTCCTCATCCTGGAGCTGTTCCTCGACGACGCGGAGCTCGCCGACTGGAAGAAGCGCGTCAGCGAAGGCGGACCAGGTGCGCCCGGCTACGGCGACATGAAGAAGGCCATCATGGCCAAGATGGACGAGCGCTTCGGGGACGCTCGCGCGCGCTATCACGCGTTCATGCCGGGGGGCGCGCGTCACGACGAGGCCGAGGACGTGCTCGCCGACGGCGCCAAGCGCGCGCGGCGCATCGCTCGCGAGGTGCTCGCGCGCTGCTACGACGCGGTGGGCATGGACAACGCATCACGCCGCCTGCGCGCGGGCTGATGTCGGGAGGGCACTCGCCCCCTCGAAGGCGTGGTGACAAGTTCGGGACGGATTCGAGGCGGGGCCCGCGCCCCACCGGAGAGCACGCAGAGCGCGATCCACGGAAGCGGATGAGCGCTCTGGATTCACGCCGCGAAGCCTTCTAGGGTCCGATGCCCGAAGGCACGAGCTTCGAGAGGCGCAACATGATCCAGTGTCCCAACTGCGGGCGCGAGAACGCGGACAACTTCAACTTCTGCTTGGACTGCGGCTACGACCTCAAGGGCTACCGCGAGCAGCTGGCGCACGCGCCGGCTCCGGTGGAGGCGCAGGCGCTCGAGCCGGCCGGCGTCGATCCCTACGGCGAGCCCGGCGGCGCGACGCCGACCGAGAGCCTGAGCGCCACGGACCTTCAGTCCATGCAGCAAGACCCCGTCTACGACGAGCCGGCGCCGAGCGCTCCGACGCCTCAGGTGGCGTCGACGGAGTCGGGCGTGTTCGCGAGCTCGGCGCCTGCCCCGCTCGCCGCCGCCACGCCTGCTTCGGCAGCTCCTGGCGCGGCGACGCAGACCGGTCAGGCCGCGGTCCCCGACGCTGGCTCCGTCGCGTGCCCCGCGTGTAAGGCGATGGTCCCCGCCGGCATGAAGTTCTGCGGCAGCTGCGGCAAGCGCCTCGACGGTGGCGCGGCCCCCGCGGCGGCGTCCGCTCCCTCGGGCGGCCGGACCATGTTCATGCACGCCGCCGACCTGCAGCTCCCCGTCGAGAAGGTGTGCAAGCTCGTCACCATCGATCAGTCCGGCAAGGAAGGGATGACGTTCTCGCTCAAGAAGGGCGAGACCGTGTGCGGCCGCGTGAACGGCATCATCCTGTTCTTCGACGACCCCTACGTGTCGCCGAC
>CAYLZW010000285.1:0-7412 GCA_964388085.1 uncultured Myxococcales bacterium
TCGACGAGGACAAGGGCACGTGCCGGGTCGAGCTGATCGACTTCGGCGCCGCCGCGGGCACGAAGGAGGCAGCGTGAGCGACCGGCAGACCAGCGATGAGGGCGCGAGGAAGAACACGCCGAGCGACTACCGGGTGATCGAGGAGCCGATCTTCTGGCGCCGAAGCCGCAGCGTGGAGCTCACCCCGACGCCGCCGCCCGACAGGCCCGAGCCCGTGCGACGCCCCGCCAAGGTCGCCCGGCAGCTCGCGCTCGCGCACCACCTCCAGGCCGCCATCGAGCGCGGGCTCGTGGCCGACCAGGCCGCCCTGGCGCGCAAGCTGGGGCTCACGCGCGCCCGGGTCACGCAGTTCTTCGACCTGCTCATGCTGGCCGCCGACCTCCAGGAGCAGGTGCTCGCCCTCGAAGCCGTCGACGGCGCCGAGCCGATGGCCGAGCGGACGCTCCGGGCGGTGGCCCACGCGGGCACGTGGGCCGAGCAGCGGGCGGCCTTCCACGCGCTCAATCCGGGCGGGCATACGGCAAATTGTGCTCCCGGTGCCCTGAACAACCGTTGAGCAGAGACGGGGTTCGGAATAGGATGGCGGCGCTTGGAGTCTGATGCCGCCGCTATCCGTGAGTACCGCCCATGATGGAGCCCTGATGCCCGACGAGGTCCTGACCATCAAGGAGGTCGCCGCGCTGCTCAAGCTCGCGGAAAAGACCGTGTACGCGATGGCGAACGCGGGTGAGATCCCCGCGTTCAAGATACGCGGACAGTGGCGCATCAAGCGGACCGAGCTGGACCAGTGGCTCGACGCGCAGCCGCGTGGTCGTGGCGATGAGGGGGAGCACGATGGCGAAGCCTGAGAACGGAACCAAGAAGCGCGGCCGGCCCCCGAAGGCCGAGGCTACGGTGCGCGAGTCCGCGCCGCCGAGCGCGAACGGCAGCGTCGCGGAGCAGTCGAGCGCGATGCTCGGCTTCGAGGCGAAGCTCTGGCAGGCCGCCGACAAGCTCCGCAACAACATGGACGCGGCCGAGTACAAACATGTCGTTCTCGGCCTCATCTTCCTGAAGTACATCTCCGATGCGTTTGAGGAGAAGTACGCAGCGCTCGCCGCAGACAAGAAGTCCGGCGCCGACCCCGAAGACCCGGACGAGTATCGCGCCGACAACATCTTCTGGGTGCCAAAGGACGCGCGCTGGTCACACCTCCAAGGCAAGGCGAAGCAGCCGACGATCGGCAAGCTTCTCGACGACGCCATGGTCGCCATCGAGCGCGACAACCCGACGCTCAAGGGCGTGCTGCCGAAGGACTACGCGCGACCGGCGCTCGACAAACAGCGCCTCGGCGAGCTCATCGACCTTATCGGCACCATCGGACTCGGCGACAAACAGAACCGCTCGCGGGACGTGCTCGGGCGCGTCTACGAGTACTTCCTCACGCGGTTCGCGTCGGCCGAAGGCAAGAACGGTGGCCAGTTCTACACGCCTCAGTGCGTGGTGCGCGTGCTCGTCGAGATGCTCGCGCCGTACAAGGGGCGCGTCTTCGACCCGTGCTGCGGCTCGGGCGGCATGTTCGTCTCGAGCGAGAAGTTCGTCGAGGCCCACGGCGGTCGCATCGGTGACGTGAGCATCTACGGCCAGGAGTCGAACCACACGACGTGGCGGCTCGCAATGCTGAACCTCGCCATCCGCGGCATCGACGCCAAGATCGCCCACGGCGAGAGTTTCCACAGCGACGCGCACAAGGACCTGAAGGCCGACTACGTCCTTGCGAATCCGCCCTTCAACGACAGCGACTGGGGCGGCCAGCGCCTGCGCGAGGACGTGCGCTGGAAGTACGGCGTTCCGCCCGCCGGCAACGCGAACTTCGCCTGGGTGCAGCACTTCCTCCACCACCTCTCGCCGACCGGAATTGCGGGCTTCGTGCTGGCGAACGGCAGCATGTCGTCGCAGCAGTCGGGCGAAGGCGACATCCGCAAAGCGATCGTCGAGGCGGATCTCGTCGACTGCATGGTCGCGCTGCCCGGGCAGCTCTTCTACTCGACGCAGATCCCCGTCTGCCTCTGGTTTCTCGCGCGGGATAAGAAGAACGGCCTCGGCGGTCGAGGCAAGAAGATGCGCAACCGCCAGAAGGAGACGCTCTTCATCGACGCGCGCAAGCTCGGCACGCTCGTCGACCGCGTCCATCGCGAGCTCTCCGACGACGACATCGCGAAGATCGCCGACACGTACCACCGCTGGCGCGGTGACGGCGCAGGCAAGTACGAGGACGTGCCCGGCTTCTGCAAGAGCGCGACGACCGAAGAGATCGCCGCGCACCAGTTCGTGCTCACGCCGGGTCGCTATGTCGGTGCAGAAGAAGTCGAGGACGACGGCGAGCCTTTCGACGAGAAGATGAAGCGCCTCGTGGCGACGCTCGAAGAGCAGTTCGCCGAAGGCGCGCGGCTGGAGAAGGAGATCAGGAAGAATCTGCGGGGGCTTGGGTATGGGGGGTGAAACCATCTGGCCGACGCGGCCACTGAAGGATTGCGCCGTTTGGTACTCCGGCGGCACGCCGAACAAGGCCACCCCGCGCTACTGGGGCGGCTCGATCCCGTGGATCAGTGCGAAAAGCCTCAACGACTTCTTCGTGTCGGACTCCGAGGATCGCGTCACCGAGGAGGGCGCTCGAAACGGCACACGCCTGGTCCCGAAGGACAGCATCCTCTTCATCGTTCGCGGGATGAGCCTCAAGAGCGAGTTCCGCATGGGCATCGCCACACGCCCCGTCACCTTCAACCAAGACCTGAAGGCGCTCGTCGCCGTGAACGACGTTGCGCCCGCGTACCTCGCCTACGCGATCCGGTCGAAGACGACCGAGATCCTGCAGATGGTCGGCGAGGCGGGTCACGGGACCGGCGTGCTTCCCACGGATCGCATCCAGGCACTGGAGATTCCTGTCCCCTCACTCGACGAGCAACATGGAGTCGCCGCAATCGTGGGCGCGCTGGACGCCAAGATCGAACTGAACCGGAAGATGAACGCGACGCTCGAGGCAATGGCGCGGGCGCTGTTCAAGTCGTGGTTCGTCGACTTCGACCCCGTGCGCACTAAGGCGGAAGGCCGCGCCCCTTGGGGGATGGACGCCGAGACCGCGAAGCTGTTCCCGAGCGAGTTCGTCGATTCGGAGCACGGGTCGATTCCGAAGGGGTGGGCTGCGGTGCCGGTCTACGACATCGCGACGTACGTGAACGGCGCGGCCTACAAGGCGTTCCAGCCCAACGATGAGAGGCGTGGTCTACCGATTATCAAGATCGCCGAGCTCAAGGCCGGCGTCACCGCACAGACGAAGTTCTCCGAGGTGGCAATGCCGGAGAAGTATCGCCTTCGCACCGGCGACATCCTCTTCTCGTGGTCGGGCAACCCGGACACGTCGATCGACACGTTCGTCTGGGCTCACGGTGAAGCCTGGCTGAACCAGCACATCTTTCGCGTCGACTGCCGCAGTCCCGGCGACCGCTCATTCGTCCTCGCGACGCTGAAGTACCTGCGGCCGGTCTTCGCCGAGATCGCGCGTAACAAGCAGACGACCGGGCTTGGGCACGTCACCGCTGGCGACATGCAGCGCCTGTTGGTCGTGAAGCCCGACTGGCAGGTGCTCCGCGCATGGGAGCGCGTGGCTTCGCCAGTCTTTGCAGCCGCGTTCCACAACGAGCTGGAGTCGACCTCACTCGCTCGCATCCGTGACGAGCTCCTGCCGCGCCTGCTCTCGGGCGAGCTCCCGGTCGACGCAGCCGAGCGTGCAGTCGAGGAGGTCGCGTGAAGCTCACGCGCATCACCAAGCTACGCCACCGCGTGTTTCGCGATTTCGCGTGGCCGAGCCACCTCCACGCTTTCGGCCAATTCAACGTTGTCTACGGCTGGAACGGCTGTGGGAAGACGACGTTGTCGTCGCTCCTTTCGCTCGTCGAGAAGAAGACCGCGCTCACCGAGGGTGAGGTCGAGCTGGAATTCGACGGCGCGACGAGGGTTGGAGGCTCCGCGTTCGCGTCGGCGCGGCTCCCCCAGGTCCGCGTCTTCAACCGCGACTTCATCAACGCCACTCTGTCGCAGGCGGGCGGCATCGCGCCAATCTACTTCCTCGGCGAAGACAGCGTCGAGAAGCAAGCACGGGTCGACCAGCTCAAGAAGGACCTCGCCTTCGCCAACACCGAGGTGATGGCCGCCCAGACGGAGAAGACGAACGCAGACTCGAAGCTCGACGACTTCTGTAGGGACAAGGCGAAGCTCATCAAAGAGCTGCTGACCACCGGCCACAGCACGGCTTACAACAACTACGACAAGCGACCTTTCAAGCGCGCAGTCCAAGCGCTGAATGCGCAGAGTGCCGAAACCTCGGTCCTCACCGACGAGCAGAAAGCACCCCTGCGTAGTCAGAAGGACGCGCAGCCAAAGTCGGACATCTCGAAGATCAGCGCTCCGTCCATCGACCTCGCTGGGCTCACGACCGAGGTCGAGGCCATCGTCGGTCGCTCCGTCGTCGCGCAGACGCTCAACGAGCTGACGACCAACGCCAAGCTCGCTGGGTGGGTGCAGCAGGGACTCGTCCTCCACTCGGGCGAGCACGCCTCCAACACCTGCCGCTTCTGCCAGCAGCCGCTCCAGGCCATGCGGCGCGCTGCGCTCGAAGCGCACTTCAACGACGCCTTCGCAACCTTCCAGAAGGACTTGGCTGCACTCCTCGCGAAGCTGAAAGCGGCCAAGCAGAGCGCGGGCTCGCTGTCGCTACCCGACGCTTCGCGCTTCTACGAGTCGCTCACATCGGAAGTGTCCACCGCGAGCGCGAAGGTGTCGACGGCGCTGTCCGAGACCAATGTTGCGCTCGACGCCCTCATCGCGCGCGTCGAGGCCAAGCGCGACAATCCATTCGCACCCGCCGCCACGGCGGCTCCAACCGCGACGCCGCCGTCCTCGCTCGCCGACGCGGTCGTTGCCCTCAATGCGATCGTTGAGAGGCACAACCAGACCTCGGCGCAGTTCAAGGCGTCGGTCGACGAGGCCTGCAAGAAGCTAGAAGCATCCTACGTCGCCGAGGCCCATGCCGAGTTCGTTCAGCTCTCCGACGCGGTGACGACCGCGAACACAGCGCTGGAGGACATCAAGGCCAAGCCCGCAGGCATCCAGGCCCAGATCGATGAGCTGGAGCGCGCGATCCTCGAACATCGCCGTCCCGCTGACGAGCTGACCGAGGAACTCCGCGCCTATCTCGGGCGGGACGAAATGCGCTTCGAGGTGAAGGGCACGGGCTACGCCCTCACGCGCGGCGGCCAGCCAGTGTCGCACCTGAGCGAGGGCGAGCGCACGGCGATCGCGTTCCTCTATTTCCTCAAGTCATTGCAGGACAAGACCTTCGACATGAAGAACGGAATCGTCGTCATCGACGATCCCGTCTCGAGCCTCGACGCCAACGCGCTGTTCTCGGCCTTCGGCTACATGAAGGAGCGCACCAAGCAGGCCGGGCAGCTCTTCATCTTCACGCACAGCTTCCCGTTCTTCCGCCTGGTGAAGAACTGGTTCCATCACCTGCCGAAGCAGAAGAGCCCGCAGGTCGAACGTCGCCTCGGTCGGTTCTTCCTGCTTCGCTCTCGCCGGCACACCGACGGCTCGCGCACCAGCGAGCTAGGGCATCTCGATCCGCTCCTCCAGGAGCACGAGTCGGAGTACCAGTACCTGTTCAAGCGCGTCTACGACGAGGCGCATCGCGATGACGTCGTCCAGTTGGAGCATCACTACGGACTGCCCAACGTCGCGCGCCGTTTGATCGAGGCGTTCCTCGCGTTCCGCTTCCCCGAGATGAGCGGCGACCTCGGGCCGCGCCTCGACCGCGTGACCTTCGACAACGCGAAGAAGACCCGCATCCTGCGGCTACTCAATACGTACTCGCACGCAGGCGCGATTTCCGACCCTGAGCACGACCTCTCGCTCCTCGCCGAGACGCAGCCCGTGCTGCTCGATGTGCTGGAGTTGATGAAGACGGTCGACAAGGATCACTACGAAGGGCTGGAGAAGCTCGTCGCGCCGTCCGACGGCCCCCCCTCCTCGGCCGAGCAGGCCGGCACCGGCGCCAAGCACGCCGCCTTGGAGGTCGCCTGACCATGAGCGCCTTCACCGAATCCGTCGTCGAAGAGGCCGCGCTCGAGTGGTTCGAGGCGCTCGGGTACACGATCACGGGAGGACCCTCGATCGCGCCCGGCGAGCCTGGCCAGGAGCGGCGGACCTACGCGGACGTCGTGCTCGACGGCCGCTTTCGCGACGCGCTCGCGCGGCTGAATCCCACGGTTTCGCGCGAAGGACTCGACGAGGCGTTCCGAAAGCTCACGCGGATCTCGTCGCCCCAGCCGGTCGATGCGAACCACGAGCTGCACTACTACCTCGTGAACGGCGTCAGCGTGGAGTACCTGCGCGCCGACGGCACCATCGGCTACGACCCGGTGCGCGTCGTCGACTTCGACGTGCTCGAGAACAACGACTGGCTGGTCGTCAACCAGCTCACCGTCAGCGAGGGCGGCCACAACCGACGCCCCGACGTCGTCGTGTTCCTGAACGGCCTGCCGATCGCCGTCATCGAGCTGAAGAACGCGGCGAGCGAGAACGCGACCATCTGGAGCGCGTTCCAGCAGCTCCAGACCTACAAGCAGGAGCTGCCGTCGCTCTTCGTCTTCAACGAGCTGCTCGTCATCAGCGATGGGCTCGAAGCGCGCATCGGTACGCTCTCGTCGAACAAGGAGCGTTTCCTGCCTTGGCGCACCATCGAGGGCGAGGCGCTCGCGTCCAAGACGATGAGCCAGCTCGAGGTGCTCATCCGCGGCGTGTTCGACAAGCGGCGGCTCCTCGACCTGCTCCGCTACTTCATCGTGTTCGAGGACGACGGGGACACTGCCATCAAGAAGATGGCGGGCTACCATCAGTTCCACGCCGTGGCGCGGGCGCTGGACGCCACGATCTCGGCCTCGCGCCCGCATGGCGACCGTCGCGTCGGCGTGGTCTGGCACACGCAGGGGTCGGGCAAGAGTCTCACGATGGCCTTCTACGCGGGCCGCGTCGTGCTGCACCCGGCGATGCAGAACCCTACGCTCATCGTGCTCACCGACCGGAACGATCTCGACGAGCAGCTCTTCGGCACGTTCGCGCGCTGCAAGGACATCCTGCGCCAGAGCCCCGAGCAAGCGAAGGATCGCGCCCACCTGCGGGAGCTGCTCAAGGTCGCCTCGGGCGGCGTGGTCTTCACGACCATCCAGAAGTTCATGCCCGAGACCCGTGGCGATACGTTTCCGCTGCTCTCCGAGCGCTCGAACATCGTCGTGGTTGCCGATGAAGCCCACCGCAGCCAATACGACTTCATCGATGGCTTCGCGCGCCACATGCGCGACGCCCTGCCGAACGCATCG
>CAYLZW010000286.1:0-7402 GCA_964388085.1 uncultured Myxococcales bacterium
GACGACGTCGCTGTGCGCGAGCTCGTGCAGCGTCGTCATGGCGCCGATGACGATCTCGTCGTCCGTCTCCGAGATGCCGCGGAGCTCCTTCACGCGGCCGAGGTGCACGAGGACCTCGGGCTCGTGCAGCCCGTGCTTCATGTTCGGCACGACGTCGGTGCCGCCGGCGCACAGCTTCGCCTTCGGGCCATGGAGCGAGAGCAGCGACACGACCTCCTTGGCCGTGCTCGGGTGCTCGATGCGGAACGGGTCCATTCGCAGCATGACGTCCTCAGGCGGCTGGCGCGGCGGCCTTCTGCTTGGCTTCTTCGAGCGCGCGCTTGTCGGCGAGCGCCTTCAGCACCTTGGCGGGCGTAAAGGGCAGCTCGCGCAGCCGGATGCCGACAGCGTCGTAGATCGCGTTCGCCACCGCGGGGATGGTGGAGTGCAGCGGCCCTTCGCCCGCCTCCTTGGCGCCGTAGGGGCCGTTTGGGTCGGGCTTCTCGACGATGAGCGCCTCGATGGCGGGCGTGTCGAGCGAGGTCGGGATGCGGTAGTCGAGCAGGCTCGGCCCCACCAGCATGCCGGCCCTGACGTTCTTGCCGCCGTGCGGGGCGTCGTCGCCGTACAGCATGTTCTCCATGCAGACCTCGGCCATGCCCATGTAGGTGCTGCCCTCGATCTGCCCCTCGACGAGCACCGGGTTGAGCGCGCGCCCGCAGTCGTGCGCGACCCAGATCTTGTGCACCTGCACGCGGCCGGTCTCCTCGTCGACAGAGACGTCGGCGACGTGCGCGGTGCAGGAGTACGCGGGCGAGGCGCCGATGGTGCCGCCGCGGTAGTCACCCCCTCGAGGCTGCGTGCGGTAGCCGCCGGTGGCGCCGAGCGTGCCGAAGTGGGCCTCGGCGAGCCGAAAGGCCTCTCTCGTCGTCATGCACAGCGAGGTGTCGCGCACGCACCAGACGCGGCCATCGCCGAGCAGGATGTCCTCGCGCGCACACGCGCCCCCCATCCGCTCGCGCGACCCTTCGTCGCTGTTCCAGTGCGTGGCGACGGCGTCCTGCACCTGCGCGCGCAGCTTGCGATAGGCGTCGATGCAGGCGTGCCCGACCATGAGCGTGACGCGGCTCGAGTAGGCGCCGAGGTCCACGGGCGTCAGATCGGTGTCGCTCGAGACCACTTGAACGTCGTCGAGCTCGACCCCGAGCTCCTCCATGGCGAGGTAGGCGAGCATGGAGTCCGAGCCCTGGCCGATGTCGGACGCGCCGCAGAAGACGGTGACGCGCCCCGAGCGGTCGACCTTCACCTGCACGCCCGACTGCGGCATGTCGTTCGGATAGATCGGATAGTTGGTGCCCGAGATGTACATGCTGGTGGCGAGCCCGAGGCCGCGGCCGCGCCTCGTCGTCGCCTTGCGCTCATCCCAGCTGGAGGCCGCGCGCACGGCGTCGAGGCACTCGTTCAGGCCGCTCGAGCCGAGCCGTTGTCCGCTCACGGTGGTCTTGTTCTCGCCGACGAAATTGCGCCGGCGCATCTCGAAGGGATCGAGGCCCACCTTCTCCGCGAGCTCGTCGAGCTGGATCTCGAACGCGAAGCGCGGCTGCACCGAGCCGTGTCCGCGCTTCGGCCCGCAGGCGGGCTTGTTCGTGTAGTAGCGCGTGGCGTGAAAGGCGTAGCTCTCCATGCCGACCGGGCCCGAGAGCAATTGCCCTGCGTAATAGGCCGTGATCATTCCGAACGAAGCGTACGCGCCGCCGTCGATGTCGATGGCGCTCTTCGTCGCCAGGATGCGCCCCTGCTCGTCGCAGCCCGTGGTGAAGTGCATGCGCATGGGGTGACGGCCGCGGTGCGCGAGGAAGACCTCCTCGCGCGTGTACAAGAGCTTCACCGGCCGCCCGCAGACCATGGAGAGCTTGGCGACGACGAACTCGAGGTCGAAGGGCTCGCTCTTGCCGCCGAAGGCGCCGCCCACGGGGGGCTGAATCACGCGCACGCGCGACTCGGGCAGCTTCAGGATGTCGGCGAGGTCTCGGTGCAGGTAGTGGGGCACCTGCGTCGAGGACGTCACCGTCAGCACGCGGCCGTCCCAGTCGCCGAGGGCGCAGTGCGGCTCGATGGGGGCGTGCGTGGTGCCCTGGAAGAAGTACTCGTCGTCCACGACGTGCGCCGCGCGCTCGAGGTTGCCGTCGACGTCCCCGAAGCTGAGGTCGACGTCCTTGGTGACGTTGCCGCGCTTGGCCTTCTCGTTGACCTTCGTGCGCTCGTCGTCGCCGCTCGCCTTGGCGCGCTCGGTGTCGAGGATGGGCTCGAGCTCCTCATACTCGACGCGGATGGCCTTCACGGCCGCGTTGGCGGTCTCTTCGTCGACGGCGGCGACGGCGGCGATGGCGTCCCCGATGTAGCGGGCCTTGTCTCGGCAGAGCGGCTCCTCGTCACGCGTCCAGGGGATGATGCCGTACTTGCCCTCGAAGTCCTTGCCGGTGATGACGGCGAGCACGCCCTCCAGGGCCTCGGCCTTCGAGGTGTCGATGGAGACGAGGCGCGCGTGCGCCCGGGTGCTGCGCTTGAGCTTCGCGTGCAGCATGCCGGGCAGGGCGATGTCGTCGGTGTAGAGCGCGCGGCCGGTGGCCTTGCCGAGGCCGTCCACCTTGCGCCGGCGCTGGCCGATGCCGTGCGCGCCCTCTTGCGGGCGGACGGTGGCGTGCTCGACGGTGGAGCCGTGCGCGTAGAACGGGACCTTGCTCTCTGGCGTCGTCATCGGCCCGGCCTCCCTTCGTCATCGCCGCGCTCGTCGGCGCCCGAGAAGGGCTTCAGCACGGCGCCCTCTTCGCGCACGCGCTCGTAGGCCTGCTCGCTCGCCGCCGCCGGATCTTCGCCTCGCACGGCGGCCATGAGCACAGCCTCGAGGATCTTCGTGTAGCCCGTGCAGCGACAGAGGTTGCCCGCCAGCGCCTGGCGGATGTCCTCGACGCTCGGCTGCGGGTTCTCGTCGAGCAGCGCGCGGGCGCTCAACATCATGCCCGGCTGACAGAAGCCGCACTGCAGCGCGCCGCAGCGATCGAAGGCGTCCTGCACGGGGTCGAGGCCGTCGGGCTTGGCGAGCCCCTCGATCGTCGTGATGCGCCTCCCCTCGGCGGCGCTCGCCAGCGTCAGGCAGGAGAGCACCGGCTCCCCGTCGATGAGCACGGTGCACGCGCCGCAGTCGCCCTTGTCGCAACCCTGCTTCGTGCCCGTGAGCGAGAGCCGGTAGCGCAGCACCTCGCAGAGCGTGTGGTGCATGGGCGCGGCGACCTCGTGCGTCTCGCCGTTCACGTGGAGCTTCAGGAGCGTGGTGATGCCGGCCATGGCCGATGGCTTAGCAAACCGAGCCCGCCGCGGGAGGGGGATCGTCCGCTTGACTCAGCCTCGGTCGCGGGGCAGGTGCGCGATGAAGGAGGTGCCCTGCTCGCGGCTGGACCTCACCTCGACGGTGCCGCCGTGCGCGCGCACCAGCGCGTCGACGATGTAGAGGCCGAGCCCCACGCTGCGAGCGGACGCGTCGGACGCGTGGCTGCCGCGCTGCATGGGCTGGAACAGCCGCGGCAGCACCTCGGGGCGGATGGGCTCGCCCTCGTTGTGGACCTCCAGCATCACGCTGTCGTCTTGGCCGCGGCTGGTCACGACGACGGGGTGCTCGGCGTCGCCGTACTTGACGGCGTTCGAGACGAGGTTCGAGAGCACCTGCGCGATGCGGTCACCGTCCCAGCGGCCACGGCCGTCGCCCTCCGTGCGGACCTCGATGTCGCGCTCGGGGAAGGTCATCTGTGCCTCTTCGAGCACCCTGCGCGTGAGCTGGTGCAGATCGAGCGGCTCGCGCTTGACGACGATGCCGGCGCCGAGCCGCGCCTGTGTGAAGTCCAACAGGTCGCGGATCAAGCGGGCCGCGCGCTCGGCGGCGCCCTCGACGCGGAGGAGCGACTTGGTGGCGCGCTCGTCGAGCACGTCGCGGCGTAGCAGTGACTGGACGCCGAGCACGATCGCCGTCAGGGGGTTGCGCAGATCGTGGGAGACGATGCCGATGAGCTGCTGCTCGAGCTCGGTGCGATCGCGCAGCACGCGCTCGCCCTCGCTGCGATCGGTGATGTCGGTGTTGATGCCCACCGCGCCGATGACCTCGCCGGCCACGCGGATGGGCGCGCAGGCGGCGCGCACGACGCGCTCCTCGCCCGTCTTCGGGTGCCGAATGCGAACGTCCTGGACGTCGGGGCGGCCCTGCAGCGCGTGCGTGAAGGCCTGCTCCTCGGGCGGGATCGGCTCGCCGGTGTCCGCGCGGCGGGTGTCGAGCTGTCGCGAGAGCGTGGCGAGCGAGCGGTTCAGCTCCTCGAGGGTGTCGAAGCCGAACATCTCGAGCGCTGGCCGGTTCGCGCGGCGCATCCCGTTCGCGTCCGCCACGTACAGCGCGTCGGGCACGCTCTGGAAAATGGCGTCGAGCTCGGCGACGGCGGCCTCGGCGCGCTGTCGGGCGAGCACCTGCTCGGTCACCTCGAAGCCGAAGGCGTCGATGCCGATGATCTCTCCGTTGGCGTTGCGGTACGGCTGGTAGACGACGTTGAAGAACGTGTCCTCGAGCCTCCCGCTCCCCGTTCGATCGAGTCGGATCTTCAGCTCGTAGCCCGTGAACGGCTCGCCCGTGCGGTAGATGCGGTCCAGCATGTCGACGAAGCCCTGCTCCACGAGCTCCGGCAGCGCCTCGCGCACCGGTCGCCCCAGCAGCTGCCGATCGATGCCGACGGTGCGCTGGTAGAGCGGCGTGACGAGCTCGAAGACGTGCTGCGGCCCGCGCATGGCGACGACGATGGCCGGCGCGCTGTCGAACAGCTCCGTGAGGCGCCGGCGCTCGGCGCTCGTCTGCTCGTGCGCGGACCTTAGCTCTCGATGAAGGCGCTGCTCTTCGTGCTCCGCCTGGCGCCGCTTTAAGTGGTAGCGCTGCTCGTGGCGCCGCGCCTCGGCGGTGGCGTCGTGCAGGGCGATGACGTACTGCGAGACCGCCTCCGCGGCTCCCGTGTCGATGCACCTCGAGAGCAGGCGCGCCTCCGCGTTGGTGATGACGAGGTTCGCCTCCCCCACGAGCGCGAGCAGCACGTCGCGCAAGAGCGCGTACTCCCGCACCACGACCGCCGCGTCGAGGCCGAGCTGCATGCGTTGCCGTCCGTGTTGCTCCGACACCTCGCTCTGCTCCGGCAGCCGCGAGTCGCTCGGGAGGCCTTGTTCGCGTCGCAGCGCACCCGACAGCTCGTCGAGAAACCTCGGCATGCTGTCGATGAGATCGTCCCGCGAGAAGCGCCGCGGCGCGACCAGGGCTTCGTCCTCCCGCAGCCAGCGCTCGAGGAGCAGCTCACGCTGGTCGTCGAGGAAATTGGCCAACGACCGCCCGCCCGCGCGTGCCGGCTTCGATCGCCGCCCCGGCTGTGCACCCGACGCTGGGGGCTCCTCCCGCATGCCTCCGCCCACCTCCTGAGCGCAGCGAAGCGCTGCACGGTGTGGGCCGCCGTGCGCCCATGAGGCGCCGCGCTGTCGGGCGCACGGCGCGCACGTCGCCGGTGGCGTCGTCGGACACCCGCGCGTGGCGCTCGAGGAGGGCCGTAGAGGATCGCCCCGGGAACGGCTTGCGACCGCTTCGCCCCGAGCGGGCTCGCCGGCCACGGTGAGCGGGATCGAATGCTGCAAGCCAACGCCCAGGAAGCGGTCGGCGACGCGCCGACACCGAGGAGGACGAACGATGGACTGGTGGACACCGCCCCTCGACCCGAGCCCATGGAGCGCCGGAACCTCGCCGGCGACGTTCTTGTTCTATTGGGCCATCCCCGCGGTAGCCGTGGCGCTGTTCCTGCTGCAGTCGAACTGGGAGCCCGTCGCGCAGCTCCGGCGCCAGCGGCGCTTCATGGGTGTCGTCGACCCGCTGCGCGCCCGCGAGCTCGACCGCGAAGAGCAGCGCCTCCGCCTCGACGCGTGGCGCCGCGCGCTGCTCATCACGATGACGTCGGGCGCGTTCGTCGTCATCGGCAGCACGCTCTCGCTGGCCGTGTCCATCTGGCTGCGCTGCTACTGATCGCACCGACCGTACGGATCGCGCGCGGCGCGGGAAGCGCTTGCCGGACCGCCCTCCTCTCGCCAACGTGCGCGCGTGGCTACCGTCACGCTCCTGCTCGGGATCATCGTCGGCGTCGCCTTCACCGTCGAGGCCGCGCTCGGCTTCGGTGCCACGGTCGTCGCGGTCTCGCTCGGCGCGTTTCTGCTCCCCATCGAGCTGCTGTTACCGGCCTTCGTGCCGCTGAACCTCGTGATGTCGATCTTCCTCGTCGTGCGCTACCGGCGCTTCGTCGAGGGTCGCTTCCTCTCGCGGCGCGTCCTGCCGCTCATGGCGCTCGGCATGCCGGTCGGCTTCTTCGCGCTCGCCGCCGTCGACGCCGGCACCGCGCAGGTGGTCCTCGGCGGCTTCGTCGCGTGGCTCGCGGGCCTCGAGCTCCGGCGCTCGCGCCACACCCCCGACCTCACGCCGCTCCCCCGGGCGCAGCGATCGCTGGCGCTCTTGCTCGGCGGCGTCGTGCACGGCGCCTTCGCCACGGGCGGTCCGCTGGTCGTGTACGTCGTCGGCCGGACCCTGAGCGACAAGGGAGCCTTCCGCGCCACGCTGAGCACGCTCTGGCTGGTGTTGAACCTGCTGCTGCTGGCCGGCTTCGCGGCCCGGGGTGTGCTCGACGGGGAGAGCCTGACCCGGACGCTCACCTGGCTGCCCTTCCTCGGCGGCGGGCTCTTACTCGGTGAGCTCTTGCATGCGCGCGTACCGGCGGAGCTGTTCAAGCGGCTGGTGTTCTTGCTGTTGCTCGTCGCTGGGGTGCTGTTGGTGGTGAAGGGTTGAAGGCAGCGAGCAGCGGTCGTCGACGTCAGAAGGCTTCCGAACCCCTCCGGCTTCGGGGGGCTTTGGGGGCGTCCGGCAGGAGCGGATCGACCTCCCCCCTTTCGGCCGACACCGACTGCGGCCTATGCCATGGGCATGAACGACACCCTGACTGCCCCTCGCCCCGGAACCACCCGCCCCAGCGATGGTGGGCCGCTCGACGCGGTGTCGCCGAGCACGGCCGACGAGGTGCGCGCCGCCGTCGAGAGCGCGCGCGAGGCCCAGCAGGCGTGGGGCGCGAAGAGCTTCGACGAGCGCGCGAAGGTCCTCGTCACGCTCGGCAAGCGCATGCTCGAGACGCGCGCCGAAGGGCTCGCGCTGCTCCGGGACGAGATGGGGCGCAGCGACGTCGACTCGCTCATGGCGGAGATCGCGTCCATGGCCGAATTCGCCAAGGGCGTCGTGCGCGCCGGCAAAAAGGCGCTCAGCGTCGAGAAGGTGCCGCTCTCGCGCCTCGACTTCCCCGGCAAGCGCGCCGTCATCGAG
>CAYLZW010000287.1:0-7397 GCA_964388085.1 uncultured Myxococcales bacterium
CGGGGTAGAGGTTCGCGTAGGACTTCCGGCGCTCGAGCTTGTTGCCGTCCTCGTCACACACCTTCTTCATGTGCGCGCTGAGGATCTTCTCGGTCAACGTCAAAGGCCGCCCGAAGTGAGCGCGCGCCTCGTCGTGCTTGGCCTGCATGGTGGCGTAGAGGTTCTTGATGAGCTCGATACCGTCCAGCACGTTGGCCTCCGCTGCCCGCCTCGTGGGCTTTACCCGACCGCGCATACCACTCGCCGGCGCGTTTGACAGGGGTTATCCTTGCCCACCGTCGACGGGGGTTTCCACGCATGGCCTACGAGAGAGACGCTCGCACCGCGTTCGCTTCGAAGGCGCTCGAGCTGTCCGAGATGTTCATGGTCAAGTTCGGCCGGCGCTCGTTTGCGGGCGATATCGCACGCATCGTTCGCGTGGAGGCGCCGGAGGAGTCCACCGGCGGCGGCAAGCGCGCGCGCGAGCCCATCTCGCTCGTGCCCGCCGCCGGGGTGCAGGGCAGCACGCTCGTCATCGGCTGGATGAACGTGGCCGAGAACCACGCGGAGCTGCGCGCGTACCCGGTGCTCGCGGAGATCCACCGCCAGCGCTTCGGTGGCCGAAACCTCGACCTGCCGCGCCACGACTACGATCAGTTCCTCGACGAGGCCCGCCGCTTCTTCTCGGAAGAGGGCATCACGCTCGAGCTCGTCCAGGACGTGCCCGCGCCGCCGCCGCCGCGCGCTCCCGCGAACGACCGCCCGCTGCCGCCCGCTCCTCGCCAGGCGGGGCTTAGCCTCGGCCTCGTCGGGATGCTGTTGGCCGTGACCATCGCGCTCGGCGTCGCCATCGGCTGGCTGCTGTTCGCCCCCCGCTGAGCGCTCCGCTCCTGGCTGCTACTACCCGCCGCTCGAGGTGGACGCCGCGACCACGTCGTGCTTCTTGTCGAGCGCGAGCGACACGTCCTCGCTGTGCTTGAGCAGCACGCCGACGGTCTCCTCGAGCACCCGCACGTCGACGGCGCCGCGGCCGAGCAGCTTGAGCGCGCGCGCCCAGTCGATGACCTCGCTGATGCTGGGGGGCTTGCGAAGGTCGAGGGAGCGCAGCTTGTGGGCCGCCCCGACCACCGCGGCGGCGAGCTTCTCGTCGAGGTCGGGCACGTGCGCGCGCAGGATGGCGAGCTCGCGCTCCTTGTCCGGGAACGGCACGGTCAGGTGCAGACAGCGACGCTTCAGCGCGTCCGACAGCTCACGGGCGTTGTTGCTCGTCAGGATCACCTGCGGCTTGTGGCGGGCCGTCAACGTGCCGAGCTCGGGGATGGTCACCTGAAAGTCCGCCAGCACCTCGAGCAGGAAGGCCTCGAACTCGGGGTCGGCCTTGTCCACCTCGTCGAGCAGCAACAAGCACGGCACCTCGGAGCGGATGGCGTGCAGCAGCGGGCGGGGCAGGAGGAAGCGCTCGGAGAAGAACGCGCTGCCCTCTCGCCCGAGCTGCTCGATGGCCTCGTCGAGGCTGCCGCGCTCGTCGATGATGGAGCCGATCTTGTCGCGCAGGATCTGGGTGTAGAGGAGCTGCTTGCCGTACTCCCACTCGTACAGCGCGCGCGTCTCATCGAGCCCCTCGTAGCACTGCAGCCGCACGAGCTTCAGGCCCTGCGCCTCGGCCATGGCGAGCGCGAGGTGCGTCTTGCCGACGCCGGCCGGGCCCTCGACGAGCAGCGGCTTCTCGAGGCGCGCGCACAGGAGGGCCGCCGTGGCGATGCCGCGATCGCTCAAGTAGCCGGCCTGCGCGAGCCGCGCGCCGGTGTCGTCGAGGTCGGTGAACGGACGCGCGGCGTGTGCCGCTTCCCCCTGAACGCGCTTTTTGGGGGTCACTTTTTTGGAGGTACGCGACATGGCGCCTACGGTCTCCAGAGGGAACCAGAAGGAGACCTTATGCCCCGCTTCGTCCGCCGCGTCACGTCACACCTCGAGGGCCGCTTCGCCATGAGCGCCATCCTCGCGTTCTGTATGTTCTCGGCGACGTTCGCGCTCGCCACCGCCATGGGACCGGTCAAGCAGGTGCCGGCGAGCGCCGCGCTGTCCGCCGAGGCGACGGTCGCGGAGCTGCAGGTGCAGGAGCTCGTCGACGAGCGGATCCACATGCACCTGAAGCGCCTCCATGCGCTCGCTGCTGCGCAGTAGCGACAGACGACGACCACGGGCCGCGGCTACGGCGGCGCTGTCTCAGTAGCCGTTCGTGGAGTACCGCCACAGCGGGACACCAACGACATCCACCGGCGCGAGCGCGCCGTGGCCGGCATAGGCCCCGCTGTTCGGCTGCAGCAAGCAGACCTCGTCCACCTCGCAGAGCCGGTCTCCATCGCCCTCGCGCTCGACCGCGTGGGCCACGACCGTGGCCAGGAGCGGCGGCGCCCCCGCGAACGTGTGCTGGTAGAGCACCACCTCCGGCCCGATGACGTTCACCTCGCGCGCGGCGGACGCGCCCGCGGCCGGCTGCGCGGTCTCGATGAGCTGACACAGCTGCGCCCCCTGACAGCGTCCCCGGGCGTCCGACGACGTGAGGTCCGCGTTGGCGCGGACGAACGCGCGCGTGGGCGTCTCGAAGCGCGCCCACTCGACGATGGTCTGGGCCTCGGCCTGCGTCGGGCTGACGTTCGCGTCGTTCAGCACCCCGCCGTAGATGAGGCCCGCGCTCGAGACGTTGGTCACGTGCGTGACGTCCGCCGACGACGGCGAGCAGTTCGGCGCGCTGAAGGGAGGCGGCGTCGAGTCGCTCTGCGCGCAGCCGGTGCCGTTCTCGCCGACGCGCACGGTGCCGAGCACCTGCATGGAGTCCATGTTGTCGAGGTCGATGCCGAGCCCGTTCGCGACGACGGTGATGTCGGCGAACAACGTGCCGGGCGCGTCGTTCATCCGGAAGCCGTACTGGTTGTTCAGCGCCAGGATGCCCTCGAGGTAATTCGACACGCCGCCCGCCATGCGCACGCCGGCGTTGCCGTTGTTGATGAAGCTCGAGTGCAGCAGCACGTTGTGATCCGAGCCGCTCTGGAAGACGATGCCGCTGTCGTCGTTGCCCACGGCGCTCAAGAACACGAACGTGTTGCGGTCCGAGCCGTTGACCTCGATGCCGTCGTTGTCGTCCGAGCCGTTGCCGGTGCCCGACACGACGAGCGTCGAGAACACGTTCTCGTGGCTGTTCGTCATGTCGATGCCCTCGGTGCTCGCGGCGATGCGCACGCGCTCGAACACGGTGCGCGTGACCTGCTCGAGCGCCAAGCCGTTGGCCCCGCCCTGGACGACGACGTCCTCGAAGAGGTTGCCGGTCAGCTCCTTCATGTCGATGGCGGACGCGCTCGGTTGGCCGGTGACGCTCAGGTGGCGCACGCGCGAGCTGCGCATCTGCTCCAGCCGGACCGTCGCGTTGTTGCCGCCCGGCGTCGACACGAACGCGCCCTCGAGCCACAAAAAGCTCGCGTTCTGGCGCGCGAAGAGCAGCGTGCCGGCCCCGGAGATGCTCTCCTGCGGCCGCAAGACGACGGAGATCCCGGCTGCGCGCACGTCGAGCGGAACGCCGCCGTTGCCGCTCACGTAGACGGCGCCCTGCTGGTTCAGCAGCGATGACGTCGGAGCCAGCACGTCGTTTGGCCACCAGGCGGCGGCGTCGCTCTCGAACACGGCCGTGGGCGTCGTCACCGTGAGGCGGTTCGGCCGCCAGCCGTAGGGCTCGCTCGCCGCGTCGAGCAGGTCGTACAGCCGTCGCTCGGCCCGAAGACGGGCGCTGTAGGCGTAGACGACGCCCTCGAGCACCGCGCAGCGCCACTCGAACGCGTCGAGCGCGTCGCTCGCCGAGAAGGCGTCGCACGTCGTCAGGCCGGGCAACGCCGCGCGGCGCAGCTCACCGGCGTGCAGGCAGGCCTTGCCGTAGAGCCCGACGTCGCCTTGGGAGCACACCGCGCCGGTAGCGTCGAGCAGCGAGGTGCCGTCGTTCAGCACATACGCGCTCCAGGCCGGCGCGGCGGCGTAGGCGGGCTCGACGGTGATCGGCGTCGCGAGCACGGGGCCGGCGTCGACGCCCGCGTCGGGCTCGCCCCCGTCGCCGTCGCCGCCGTCGAGAGCCCCGCCGTCGAGCTCGCCCTCTCCTTCGCCCTCACCCTCACCCTCGCCTTCACCCTCTCCCTCTCCCTCGCCTTCACCCTCTCCCTCGCCTTCACCCTCTCCCTCGCCCTCGCCCTCGCCGCCGTGTCCGCCGTCGAGGAGCCCGGCGCCGTCCTTCGGGACGCACGTCCCGTGGACGCCACACACGTAGGTCTCGTCGGCACAGTCAGCGTCGAGGTCGCAAGGGCGGCCGTAGGCGGCGTCGGGGGGGAGAGAGCAGATCCCTCCGCTGCCAAACACGAGGGTCAGCAGCGAAAGCGCGAGAACGAGGTAGCGGCGGACGGGCACGTGATGGATTCTCGCGCGTTAGCACCGGTTGCGCATCCCCCTCGGCGCAGGTTTCCACCGGTTACCGCCGATCGGCGGAGAGCTTGTCGGGAGGAGCGGCGTGGCCGAAGAGCAAACCGTCGTGGATCACCAAGGGGCGCGCGCGGTGCGCACGTCGTGGCGCACCTACCTCGTGCTCGCGCATACCTTGCGGAGCTCCGCCGCCGTCGTCGTCAGGTCGCTCTCCGGCCGGCTCTCGCCCGAGCGCGCCGAGACCATCATGCAGCGCTGGGCGGACGGGATCTTCGCGGTCGCCAAGGTCACGCTGCGCGCGCGCGGTCGGGAGCGGCTCGAGCGGGGCCGCGCCTACGTCCTCTTGTCGAACCATGTCTCGCTGCTCGACACGCCGTGCGTGCTCGGCACCTTCCCGGGCGTGCTGCGCTTCTTGTCCAAGATCGAGCTCCGCTCCGTGCCCGTGTTCGGCGCCGCCATGGAGAAGATCGGCGTCGTCTTCGTGGACCGAAAGAACCTCTCGCGCGCCATCGATCAGCTCGAGGCGGCCAAGGCGCTCGTCGGGCGCGGCGTCTCGCTCTGGGTGGCGGCCGAGGGAACGCGCTCGCGCGACGGACGGCTCTATCCGTTCAAGAAGGGCGGCTTTCACGTCGCCATCTCGCTCGGCGCGCCCATCGTGCCGGTATGGATCCAGGGCACCCTCGACGTCATCCCTCCCGACCAGTGGGGCTCGGTGACCGGCCAGACGGTGACGGTCTCGTACGGCGAGCCCATCCCGACCGAGGGCAAGACGACCGACGACATCCCGGCGCTGATGCGAGAGACGCGGGCCGCGATGCTCGAGATGGCCCGCGCGGCCGGCGCTCGCGACGATGTGGACGCGGCATCCGGCACATGATGCAGCGGCAGTGGTAACGTGGGCGGATGGCGCCCACGACCTTCCGCTCGCTCGTGCTGGTGGCCTGGCTCTGCGCCCTGGCCGCGTGCGTGCGGCCGCCCGGCGCGGGACTCGACTTTCCTTGCGCCTCCGACGACGACTGCGCCCTGAGCGCGGGCTATCGCTGCGTCGACAGGCTGTGCACGAGGGTCGCTATCGGCGGCGCGCTCACAGACGCCGGCCGCGAGGGTGAGGGGGAAGGGGAGGGCGAGGGCGAGGGCGAAGGCGAAGGCGAGGGGGAAGGGGAAGGCGAGGGGGAAGGCGAGGGCGAGGTCGAGCCAGACGCGGGATCTTCCCCCGATGCGGGCGTCCCCGACGCCGGCCCCGCGGACAGCGGCGCTTCGGACGCCGGCGACGACGCAGGCGCGGACGCCGGTTGGGACGCCGGCTGGGACGCGGGCCCTCTCTGCCTCGATCTCGACGGAGACGGCTACGGGCAGGACTGTGCGCTCGGAGCCGACTGCGACGACGCGGACCCTCTTCGAGCCTCCGGCTTCGCGGAGAGCTGTGACGGCGTCGACAACGACTGCAACGAGATCGCCGACGACGGTGCCGTCTGCCCCTGTCCCATCTCGACCTCCGCCGAAGGAGGAGGGCTACACCCGTACCTCTTCTGCAACGCCCGCCGCAGCTGGGCCACGGCGCGGGAATTCTGCGCGTCCCTCGGGTCCTACCGGCTGGTCATCGTCGACGACCAGGCCGAAGCGGACTTCATCCACGGCGTAAAGGAGGCCACGGACGAGACCCATTGGTGGATTGGCCTCAGCGACCTCGACTCGGAGAACGATTTCCATTGGATCGACGGCACCCACGTCTCCACCGGCAGCACGTCGGTAGGGCCTTTCACCGACTGGGCCTCCGGCGAGCCCAATTCATACGGCGGCGGGGAGGAAGACTGCGGCGAGTTTCATCCGAATGGGTGGAATGACTCGCCCTGCGCGTCGAAGCGGCCATACATCTGTGAGGCTGACCCGAGCTTACGCGATCTCGAGGCGCCCTGCGTCGACGACGACGGCGACGGCCGAGGGCCGGGCTGCGCGCGAGGTCCCGATTGTGACGACGCGGACATCGGCAAATGGCATCTGTACGCGGCATACGCGAACGCGGACGGCGACAGCACGACGGCCGGCCCCGTCGAGTGGGTGTGCGGCGGCGACACGCTCCCCGCCGGATGGCAGCGCGCTCAGAGTCAACAAGACGACTGCAATGACGACGACGCTCAGGTGCAGACAGGCTGCACCTGCACGCTGCGCACGTTCGAAGGCAGCCACTACCGCTTCTGCACGAACGGCACGATCCGCAGCACCGCCCGTACGCGCTGCCAGGGCTACGCCGCGGGCGGTGACCTCGTCGTCATCACCTCCCGCGCCGAGGACGACTTCCTCGGCCGCCAGCTCGACCACATGGGCGTCGGCCAGGCCTACATCGGCCTCACGGACGACGACGCCAACGGCGGCCACCGCTGGGTCGACAACACGCCGCTCAGCGGCTTCACCGCCTGGGGCCCGGGAGAGCCGGGCGACGACGAGGGCAACTGCCACCGCATGATGCAGGCCGGCTGGCGGGATAACCCCTGCGACCACACGTATCCGTTCGTGTGTGAGGACTGAGGCGTCCGCGTCCGCGAGCAGCGCACGCAAAACCCGCCGCCTGCGCGCTCGCCCACGAGACGCAATCCCTGCTGTAGTGCCCGCGTCTTCCAGCGTTGACACCCCCCCGGCCGGCGGTAGTGTCCTCGCGCCCTCCCACGACGGATCGCGCGGAGCCGAAGAAGGAGCCTCAGGACATGACCAAGCGCATCGCCATCAACGGTTTCGGTCGCATCGGACGGGTCGCCTACCGCATCATCCATGAGCGCCGGAAGGCCGGTTTGACCGACCTCGAGGTGGTGGCGGTCAACGACCTCACCGACACCGAGACCCTGGCCCATCTGCTCAAGTACGACTCGGTGCACGGCCGCTTCGGCGGCGAGGTGAAGGTGAGCGACGGCTCGTTCTCCGTCGACGGCAAGACCGTGCGCGTGACGGCCGAGAAGGACCCGAAG
>CAYLZW010000288.1:0-7335 GCA_964388085.1 uncultured Myxococcales bacterium
AAGGGACGGCGCGCCGCCGGAGCGCAGCTGGTCGCTCGAGGGCGCCGCGGCGTTGGTCCAGAGCGGCTCCCACGCGCTTCCGTCGTCGGAGGTCCGCCGGAACGCGATGGCGCCGCCGTTCCGCATCGTCGCGACGACGCCGGCGCGGACGTGACGCGGGCACCGCGATTGACATGAGCGCCATCAACACCGAGAGACACACTCTCGTCCGGCCGCCCGGACGCGCGGGGAACCAGAAGAATGCAATCAGCCGATCGCCCCCGTGCGAGGGCCGACGAATCCGCCCTCGAGCCCGCTCCCGTCGACCCCATCGTCGACGAGCCGGCCATCGATCACCTGGTCGCTCGCTCGCAGCTCGAGGTGCTGGTCAAGCAGGTGCCCGTCGCCGTCATCGCTACGCTGCTCATCGCCGGTGTCTTGGCGCTCGCGCTCTTCACCGAGGGCGTCGCGCGAGACACGCTCCTGCTCTGGTACTCCTCCATCGCCGCGGCGGGGGCCGGGCGGGTCGTCTTCGCCGTGTGGTGTCGCCGGCGCCGCGCCTCCGACGACGAGACGCGCCGCCGCCTGTGGATCTACACGGGCCTCGCCGCCGGCTCCGGCGCGGGCTGGGGCGCGGCGGCGCTGCTGTACATGGATCCTGGGCACCCGACGCTGTTCATGCTCTGCGTGCTCGCGCTCGGTGGCACAGCGTCGGGAGCCATCGGCTCGCTCATCTCGTACCCGCCGGCGCTGTACGCGTTCTTGTCGCTCACGCTCGTGCCCGCGGCGGTGCGCTCGGCAGCCTATGGCGGCGTGGTGGGTTGGGCCGTCGCCTTCATGACGGCTCCCTACCTCTTCGCGGCGTTCAGCTTCGGCCGCGTCGCGCATCGGACGATGCTCGAGGCCATTCGGCTGCGCTTCAAGAACGAGAGCCTCGTGCAGCAGCTCACCGAGCAACGCGATCGCGCCACGGCGGCGCACGAGCGCGCGGCCGACGCGGTGCAGGCGAAGTCGCAGTTCTTGGCGGCGGCGAGCCATGACCTCCGTCAGCCCGTACACGCCATGTCGCTCTTCGTCGGTGCCCTGCGGCCGCACGGCGGGCGCAGCGGGGAGCTCGCGTTCATCGCCGACCGCTTCGAGACCCTGGTGCTGGCGCTCAAGGGTCTGCTCGACGGGCTGCTCGACATCTCGCGCCTCGACGCCGGCATCGTCGCGCCGAGGCCCGTCGCGGTGCCCCTGCAGCCCATCATGGAGAAGGTCGCCGCCGAGCTCGCCGGCCCTGCCGCGCAGAAGGGGCTCGAGCTCCGCGTCGCGCCGTGCTCGTCGTGGGGCAAGACCGATCCGGAGATGCTCGAGCGCATCCTGCGAAACCTGGTCGCCAACGCCATCCGCTACACCTCGTCCGGGAAGGTGCTGATCGGCTGCCGGCGCGGGCGCTCGCTGCGCCTTTGCGTCTACGACACCGGCGTCGGCATCCCCGCGCACCTCACCGAGGAGGTGTTCCTCGAGTTCCGTCAGCTCGAGAACCCCGAGCGTGATCGCGACAAGGGCCTCGGCCTCGGCTTGGCCATCGTGCGGCGGCTCGCGGATCTGCTCGATCACCCGCTCGAGGTGCGCTCGCGGCCCGGCGTGGGCTCCTGCTTCTCGGCGGCCATCGAGCCCGCCGCGCCGCCTGCGTTGCTCACCGCCGCGCCGGCGGAGGCTCCCTTGCCCGCGCTGCCCGGCTCGACCGTGCTCATCGTCGACGACGACGTGCTCGGACGCGACGCGCTGCGCTCGCTGCTGTCTTCGTGGGGCTGCCGCGTGCTCGCCGCGTCGGCGCTCGAGGAGGCGGCCGCGCTCGCCGCCAGCGCGCCGCGGCTCGACGCCATCCTCGTCGACTACCGCTTGCGCCAGCACGTAACGGGCTACGACGTCCTCGTCGCCATCGAGCGCGCCCTCGGGCGGCAGGTGCCCGCCGCCATCGTCACCGGCGACACGGCGCCGGAGCGGCTGCGAGAGGCCGAGCAGACCGGCTACCCGCTGCTCCACAAGCCCGTCACGCCGGCGCTCTTGCACGCCACGCTCGGAGGGCTCCTCCCCGCCGGCTCACACGAGCCGTTGGGCGGTGGCGGCCTGCGCCGCGCGGGTGCGGTTGTCGACGCCGAGCGCTAGGAAGACGGCGGTCACGTGCGCGCGCGCCGTCGAGAGCGAGGTGCCGAGCGCGGCCGCGATCTCCTTGTTCGAGAGCCCGTCGACGAGCAGGCGGAGGACCTGTTGCTGGCGCGGCGTGAGGCCGAGGCGCGCGGCGCGCTCTTCAGGGCCGATGAGCACCGACTCGGGGAGATACGTGCCGCCTCCGAGCACCAGCTCGATGGCGGCTTGCACGACGGCGGCGTCGCACGACTTCGGCACGTAGCCGCGGGCGCCGGCCTTCAGCAGGCGGCGGCTGCGGCCCGGATCGTCGTCGCCGCTCAGGATGACGACGGGCGCGCCCTGCGCGGCGGCGAGGACCTGCTCGAAGGCGTCGTCGCCAGCGGCGTCCGGGAGGAAATAGTCGAGCAGCACGAGCCCGAACGGGTCTCCTGCCAAGGCCTCGAGCGCCGCCCGCGCAGTGCCGGCTTCGCGAGTCTCGACGTCGGGGGAGATGCGACGCAGCAGCAGCACCATCCCGTCGCGGGTGATGGCGTGGTCATCGACGATCAGCGCGCGCAGCATCGGGGTGCATCGTACGTCGAGCGCGGGGCCAGGCGCCAATGCCGACGGGGGCGGAGCAGGAGCTTGGATCATCGTCCGAGGTGCACTGGCCGTCCATCCAATGGTTCCGTCGTGCGAGCCGCGCAACAATCTGCGCGGATTTCGAACGGAGCTCACCATGACTCGTGCCCGACGCCCGACGACCAGGCTCGCCCTGATGCCGCTCCTCGCCCTCTGGGTCGGCGCGTGCGCGCCAGGCTCCTCCGGGGACGCTGGCCTCGACATCCCGCGGGACAGCGGAGCGCACGTCGAGGTCGACGCCGGCGAGCCACCCGCGCTCGACGCGGGTGAAGATCCCGATCCCGACGCGGGAGAGCAGCCGAGCCCCGACGCTGGGGAGCAGCCGAGCCCCGACGCGGGGGAGCAGCCGAGCCCCGACGCGGGGGAGCAGCCGAGCCCCGACGCGGGAGAGCAGCCGAGCCCCGACGCGGGCGAGGAGCTTTCTGCCGACGCGGGTGGCGAGCCCGACGGCGGGTCCTGCGCGCCGGGGTCTCAAGACCACGACCTCGACGGGACCTGCAGCCCCTCCTGCGAGAGCGGCGCGCTCGACTGCGGAGACTTTGGCGCCTGCAGCGACAGCTCGGGCAGCGCCGGGTGCGTTTGCGACGAGGGCCATGCCGGCGAGGTCTGTGATCGTTGTGTGCCCGGCCACCAGGACGTGGACCAGGACGGGACGTGCCTGCCCACCTGCGTGACGGCGGCGCTCGACTGCGGGCCCAACGCGGAGTGCAGCCACATGAGCGGCGAGGCCGAATGTCTCTGCGACGTCGGCTATACCGGCGCCAATTGCGAGAGCTGCGATCAAGGCTGGATCGCGGATGGCCTCGGCGGCTGCGTCGCCGACTGCAGCACCGCCCAGCTCGAGTGCGGCGCCCATGGCGCGTGCGACGACAGCGCCGGATCGGCCCGCTGCCAATGTGAGCTCGGCTACGCGGGCGAATATTGTAATGGGTGCGACGCCGGCTACCAGGACAACGACGGCGACGGCGTCTGCGCCCCGAGCTGCGTGACCAGCGGGCTCGACTGCGGCGCCAACGGCTCCTGCAGCGACGACAGCGGCGCTGCCCTTTGTGCCTGCGACGTCGGATACGCCGGCGCCGTGTGCGACGCCTGTGACGTCGGCTACCAGGACAACGACGGCGACGACGCCTGCCAGTTGAGCTGCCTCCTCAGCGGGCTCGCTTGCGCTCCCCATGGCTCCTGCAGCGACGTCAGCGGCTCGCCCTTGTGCACCTGCGACGTCGGGTACGCGGGCGCCCTGTGCGACGCCTGTGACGTCGGCTACCAGGACAATGACGCCGACGCCTCCTGTGCAGCGACCTGCGCCGAGAGCGGCCTCGACTGCGGTGGCAACGGCGCCTGCAGCGACGACAGCGGCGCTGCCCACTGCGCCTGCGACGACGGGTACGCGGGCGCCCTGTGCGACGCCTGTGACGTCGGCTACCAGGACAATGACGCCGACGCCTCCTGTGCAGCGACCTGCGCCGAGAGCGGCCTCGACTGCGGTGGCAACGGCGCCTGCAGCGACGACAGCGGCGCTGCCCACTGCGCCTGCGACGACGGCTACGCGGGCGCCCTGTGCGACGCCTGTGACGTCGGCTTCCAGGACAATGACGCCGACGGCTCCTGTAAAGCGACCTGCGCCGAGAGCGGCCTCGACTGCGGTGGCAACGGCGCCTGCAGCGACGACAGCGGCGCTGCCCACTGCGCCTGCGACGACGGCTACGCGGGCGCCCTGTGCGACGCCTGCGACGTCGGCTACCAGGACAACGACGGCGACGGCACCTGCACGGCGACCTGCGCCGAGAGCGGCCTCGACTGCGGCGGCCACGGCTCCTGCAGCGACGACAGCGGCGCGCCCGTCTGTAGCTGCGACAGCGGCTACCAGGACAACGACGCCGACGGCTCCTGCACGCCCACCTGCGCCACCAGCGCGCTCACCTGCGGCGCCGGCAGCGCGTGCAGCGACGCCGCCGGGACCGCGCGCTGTGGACCCGGCCCTGCCGGCGCGCTCGTCTGGCTGAGCGCCGAGCACCTGGACCTCGTGGACGGCGCGCCCGTGGCCCTGTGGCCCGACGCGAGCGGCAATGGGAACCACGCCCGGAACGACACGGCCAACACGCAGCCGAGGCTCGAGGCCAGCGCGGCCAACGGGCTGCCGATGGTCGCGTTCGCCCAGTCACAGGACCGGAGCGACGCGCGTCACCTCGAGATCGATCTCGGGACGAGTCACGCGCCCGGCGACGGGCCCGCCATCTTCGCGGTCGTGGTCATCCCGAGCGATGTGCCGGACACCACCCGCGTGGGCAATGTCTGGGGCAACTACGGCCAGTCACCCAGCTACAACGTGGAGCTGCACAAAAATGGTCGCACGCGATGGTTCTGGAACAATGGCGTACCGGACAGCTTCGGCTCCGCTGACGTCCGCGTGGGGACCCCCACCGTCGTCACCTTCTACCGCAACGCCGCGCTCGATCGGCTCGAGTCGTACATCAACGGCGAGCTGGATGGAGCGGCCCCCTCGGAAGGCACGAACCAGACGTTCGGATCCACCTGGCGAGTCGGCGGCGATTTCCGCACCACGACCAGCATCGGGCTCATCGGCGGCATTGCCGAGCTCATCGTCTACGACCGCGCGCTGTCTTTGTCCGAGCGACAGGAGGTCGAGCGATACCTCGCCGCCAAGTGGGGAGGCGATCTCTGTGCCTCGGACGCCCTCAACGACTGTCACGAGAACGCCACCTGCACGAGCGTACCCGGCGACTATCTCTGCGAGTGCCTGCCCGAATATGCCGGCGACGGCTTCGATTGTTCCGCCTGCGCCGCCGGCTATCAGGACCATGACGGCGACGGTACTTGTCAGTTGTCCTGCTCCACCAGCGGCCTCGACTGCGGGACACACGGCGCGTGCGCCGACGAGAGCGGCACCGCGCAGTGCGCCTGCGAGCTCGGCTACCACGGCGCCGATTGCTCCGAGTGCGAGCCCGGCTACGGCCGAGCGCCCGACGGCTCGTGCCTCGCGCTCCCCGAGGCGCCGCTCTACGTCTCCGCCGCCGCGGGCAACGGCGAGGCTCTCGTCAGCTTTGTGGCGCCGGACGACCCTGCGTCCCCCTTTACCTCCTTTACGGTGACCGCCCAGCCAGGAGGCGCGCAGGCAACCGGCGGCGATCGGAGCGTTCGGGTGACGGGGCTGACCAATGGCACCGATTATACTTTCACGGTCGTGGGCACCACGCTGGTCGGCGATTCAGCCGCTTCGTCTCCTTCCAACGAGGTCCGCCCCTCGGCCGGGCTGACGGCCGGTAGCTTCGAGGTCAGCTTCGATTTCACCGGCGCGCCCCAGTCCTGGGTCGTCCCAGAGGGAGTCGACAGCCTCGCGGTCGATTTGGCGGGCGCCGCCGGAGGCGCGGGAATCGGCAGCTCTCATGGCCGCGGAGGGCGAGTCGAGGCCACTCTCGAGGTGACCGACGGCGAGCTCCTCCACGTCTATGTAGGAGGCCGCGGCGAAGCCAAATCTCCTTGTTATCCCTGCGGCGGCGGCGGCGGCGGCTGGAACGGCGGCGGCGGTCCGCACCACGGAACCCTCTCCTATTGGGGCGGAGGCGGCGGCGGCACCGACGTGCGGAGCGGGGGAGAGGAGCTCGATGACCGCGTCCTGGTCGCCGGGGGCGGCGGAGGCGGCGTCAATCACGTGAGCGTGAGCTCCGGCGACGGAGGCGGCCTCACGGGCGAGAACGGCGGGTTCACCGAAGGCGGACCGGGCGCCGGCAAGGCCGGCAAAGGTGGCTCCCAGACGAGCGGCGGCGCGCGCGGCTGTTGGTTCGGCCCGAGTGGATGCGGGGGCAACGGTGCGCTCGGATCGGGCGGCAACCGCGGCAACTCCGGTGGCACCGACGGCTCCCCCGGCGGGGGCGGCTATTACGGCGGAGGCGGAGGCACCGACCATAGCGGAGGAGGAGGCGGCAGCAGCTACACGGACCCCGACCGTTGCGACGCGGTCACGCACACCCAGGGCCACAATAATGGCCATGGCTACGTGATCTTTGCGTTTACACGGTAAGCGGGGGCGGACCGAACGCGACGCGGGCTTGTGCGCGCGCGCGTACGGCGCGATCGTCACGTATGAGCAAGCACACGCAGCTCCTGGCCGAGGACGCGGGCACGCCGCGCGCCCTCTCGCCGGACGCCATCGCACCCGAGATCTACGAGCTCTACGACAAGTACTGCCACTCGCAGATGGAGCGACGGGACTTCCTTCGCCGCGCCGCGGGACTTACCGCCGGCGGCCTGCTGATGGGTCTCGCGCTGCTGCCGAGCTACGCGCGTGCGCACACCATCTCGTTCACGGATCCGCGCATCCAGGCGCGCTACGTGACGTACAAGTCACCTGGAGGGAACGGCGCTGAGATGCGCGGCTACCTCGTCAAGCCCACGGGCGAGGGGCCCTTCCCCGCGGTCTTGATCGTGCACGAGAACCGCGGGCTCAACCCCTACATCGAGGACGTGGCGCGCCGGGCGGCGGCCGAAGGGTTCCTGGCGCTCGCGCCCGACGCGCTGACGCCGCTCGGCGGTTATCCCGGCAACGACGACGACGGCAAGGTGCTGCAGGCGAAGCTCGAC
>CAYLZW010000289.1:0-7263 GCA_964388085.1 uncultured Myxococcales bacterium
TCCTTCAGCACCTGCGGCGAGTTGATGCGCTTGCCGTTGACGTAGGTGCCGTTCGTCGACTTGAGGTCGACGATGATGAACTTGCCGTCGCGCAGCACGATGCGGCTGTGGCGCTTGGAGATGTTCCCCTTCGGCAAGACGATGTCGTTGCCTTGCACGCGCCCGATGGTGACCTCGTTTTGATCGAAGGTCTCCACCCGGCGGGGGCCGTTCTTCTCCTGGATGACGATGTTGTACATCTCAGCAGCCACCGAGGCCTCGTCGTGGTCGCCTCCCGAGGCGACGTGCGTCTAAGGGTCCGTTCCCTGTGTGCTTTTCGCAGCCACCCAGGGCGCCGGTCCAGACGGCGGGATGATTATTCCGAACGCTAGCCAAGGCCAGCAACTTTTCCCCCACTTCGCCCCCGATCGGCGCAGAAGGACGCGAAGACAGAGCGCTTGACCTGTCTGCCGCCGGATCGTTGGCCAAGGCCGTGAGCCGGACGCACCGATCGCCGCCGGCAGCCCCTCGGAAACTCAGAAGTAGCCGATGCTGATGTGCACGTTGTAGCGCGAGAGGTCGTCGAAGGCGGGCAGGCGGCGCTGGCCGTCGATGATCTTGGTGCCGAGATCGAGCACGAAGGGGCCCACCGGCGTGTTGTAGCGGAGGCCGAAGCCGCCTCCCATGGCGAAGCCCGCGAGCGAGACGTTCGCGACGTCTTGCGCGAGCTGACCACCGTCGACGAAGAGGCCGAACTCGAGATCGCCGACCAGCGTCTTGCGCAGCTCCACGCGGCCGTTGACGAAGAAGTTGCCGCCGAGGCTGATGGGCGGCTGCTCCGGGCACACGGCCCCCTCACCCGGGACGGGGGAAGGCGGACAAGGCTCCGTGGCGGGCCAGTTGTCGTCGTCGCTCGGCAGCAGCGCGTCGAAGTTGAAGCCCCGGATGGAGCTCGTGCCGCCGAGGTAGAAGCGCTTGAAGAGCGGGACATAGTTGCCCACCTGCGCACCCGACGTCGGCAGGCCGAAGATGTTTCCCGCGCGCACCGTGAGCGCGAGGGTGGCGTCGGGGGCGAGCGGCACGTAGCCGCTCACCACGCCGGCGACCTTGAAGAAGCTCGACTCCACGGGGCCGCCCTCGCCGCGATCGCTTGCGCGCAGCTCGCCGGCGCCGAAGGCGAGATCCGCGCTCAGCGACGAGTAGAAGCCCTGGTGCGGCCGAAAGGGTTCGTCCCTCAGGTCGAGGCTCGAGAGCAGCCGCAGCGTGAGCTGTCCGATGGTGCCGGCGTCGACGCGCCGCGTGAGGCCGGCGGAGCCTTCGCCGCAGCTCTTGCCGAGCGTCAGCGTCGGGCAGTCGAAGTCGGAGGTCTCGAGCTCCACCTGCGGCCCGAGGTGCAGCCACGGGGTCGGGTTCAGGTCGACGCCGCCGAGCAGCGAGCCCTTCATGAGCGTAAACGCGGGCCGGATCTCCCGGAGGCCGACCGTGTCGACGTGGACGCGCACGTCGAAGGGCACGCCGTAGAGCTTCGGGATCTCGGCGGTGGCGAGGAACTGCCCCTCGGTGAAGAGCAGCCAGCGATAGGCCTCGGGGGCGTCGTCGAAGCGCCGTAGCGGCGAGGCGGGGTCGTTCTCGCCGTAGTAGAGGTTGTAGAGCGCGCGCGGGTAGTTCACCTGCCCCCGCCCGCGCAGGCCGACGCCGAGCCCGAGGATGTTGCGCACCTCGACGGAGGTGAAGGCGCGCGGCCCGTCCTCGAGGGAGCCGCCCCCGCCGGCCTCGACGGAGTAGCGCGGGCGCTCCACCACCTGCACGAGCAGATCGCGCTGCTCGGCGCCGGGCTTGTCATCGAGGAAGCCCACCGACACCGACGTGAACAGGCCCGTGCGCAAGAGCCGCTGGCGGCTCTCCTCGATGGCGGAGGCCGAGTACCAGTCGCCGCTCTTCTGGCGCACGCGATCGATGATGACGAAGTCCTGCGTCATGCGGTTGCCGCTGACGCGCACCTGGCCGATCTTCACGCGCGGCCCTTCGACGATGCGGTACTGCACCTCGACGAGGCCGGGCTCGAGGCGCACGAGCTGCTCTTTGACCTCGGCGAAGGGGAAGCCCCGCTCGCGCAGGTTGCGTTCGACGACGAGGCGGGTCTCCTCGATGGCGTACATGTCCGCGGGCTGCCCCGGCTCGAGCGGCACCTCGGTGAGCAGCTCGGAGAGCGGCAGCGTCGGCGCGGGCACGAAGCGCACACCGGAGACCCGCACCTGCGTGCCCTCGGAGACACGGAAGCGCACGCGCACGGCCGCACCCCCGTCGAGCCAGATGGGCTCGGGCCCGAGCACGGTGGCGGAGAGGAAGCCGTCCTTGCGGTAGCGATCGACGATGCGCTGCCGGGCGGCCTCGAAGAGCTGCGCCGTGTAGACGGGCTTACGCTCGAGGCCCGGCACGAGGAACGGCAGCGTGATGGGCCTCAGGATGAGGTCCGGCTCCTCGACGGGCCGGTCGAGCTCGTGCTTGCCCGGCCCGCGCCCGAGGAAGTCCTCGAGGTCACCGGTGTCCATGCGCTGCACGAGGCCACCGTCCGGCGTCTCCGCGAGGAGAAACGCCCACAGGTCGGCGGCGATGGCGCGGCCGTCGCGCGCGGTGGTGCCCTCGACGATGATCTGCCGCACCTCCACGCGCGGCCCCTCGTCGATGTGGAAGCGCAGCACGCGCTCGGCGTCCTTGTCCCAGGGCGCGTAGGCCGGCACGTCGTCCCAGCGCACCACGGCGCGCGCGTAGCCGTTCTTGCGGTAGTAGGACTCGAGGGTGTCCTTGGCGCGCGGCAGCGAGGCGCGGTCGATGGCGCCGAGCTCGCGCTCGTGCATCACCGTCTTGAGGGTCGCGTGCGGCATGATCTCGTTGCCGACGAAGTCGACGCGATAGCGCGGGCCGGCGTCGATGAGCAGGCGCAGGGAGACCGTCTTGCGCGAGGGGCCGTAGGAGACATCGAGGATGTCCGTGCGCGCGCGCAGGTGGCGGCGCTCCACGAGGAGCGCGCGCAGCTTGGCGAGGCCTTCCTCGAGGCGCAGGCGGTCGAAGGGTCGGCCCGGGCGGACGCCGAGCATGCCGAGCACCTCGTCCTCGGAGAGCCACGGCCGGCCCCGCAGCACGACGCTGTCGATGAGCGTCGGCTCGCCCTCATCGACGACGATGCGCACGCGGTGCTCATTGGCGAGCAGCGGCTCCACCGTCGCCGACACCTCCGCGCGCGGATAGCCGAGCTCGGAGGCGGCCCGGGTGACGGCGAGGCGCGCCTCCTCGACGGCCTCGGGCCGGAAGCGATCGCCCGCCTGCAGCCCGACCGCCGCGCGCAGCCTGCCGGCCGGCAGCGCGCCGCTCTCGACCACGACGTCTCCAACGAGGAGGTCCGGCACGAGCGCGAGCACGAGGCGAACGCCGCCGGGCACCGGCTCGGAGAACACCTGCACGTCCGCCCAGGGGCCGGTCAGGAACACGCGCCGGATGCCGAGCCGCACGTCGCCGGCGTCGAAGCGATCCCCCGGCGTCACGCCGAAGATGGCGCGCGCGGAGTCGGCCTCCGCCTGCTGGGGCGCGCCCTCCACGACGATCTCGCGCACGACGGGGGGCGCCTCGCTCGGCGGCACGATGAGCGGCGAGGTGACCTGCGCCAAGGCGGCCGGGGACAGCGCGAGCGAGCCTAGGGCGATGGCGGCGACGGACACCACGCGCCCGGCCGCCCGAAGGGCCGAGTAACGGGCGCGCGCGTTAACGGGTGGCAAGAGCCGCCTCCATCCGACCGACGTCGTGATCTCCCGGATCGGCAGACCATAGCGTCGGCGCGCGCCTGGAAGAAAGGTCGAGCAGCCTCAGACGTCAGCCACGAAAGGGTGCCGCGGCGTCCTCCGAAAGGGCGCGTCGGGTTGACAGCATCCCTTGCGCGGCCGTAACCCTGCGCTCTCGTCGGGAAAGGGCGTCTCCATGGAAGCGCAAATGTTCTCGGAGTTGAGCGTCGCGCTCTTCGTCCTCGTGCTCGCCTCGTTCATCGGCTTCGAGGTCATCTCGAAGGTGCCGACGACGCTGCACACGCCGCTCATGAGCGGGTCGAACGCGATCTCGGGCGTCATCATCATCGGCGCCATCCTGGTGAGCGCGAACACCGCCCCCGACGGCATCGCGCGCTGGTTGTCGCTCGGCGCGGTGGCGCTCGCCACCGTGAACATCGTCGGCGGCTTCGTCGTCACCGACCGCATGCTGGGCATGTTCAAGAAGAAGCAGCGCGCCCCCGAAGGGAGGCGCTGATGGAAGCGCTCGGTACCCCCGCCGGCAAGTTCGTCGTCGACATCCTCTACCTGCTGGCCGCCAGCGGCTTCATCATCGGCCTCAAGCTGATGAGCCACCCGCGCACGGCGCGCATGGGCAACTTCTTCGGCGCCGGCGCCATGGCGCTCGGCACCCTCGTCACCATCGCGCTGCCCGGTGTGTGGGACTACGCCGGCATCTTCGGCGCCATCGTGGTCGGCACCATCGGCGGCGTGGTCGCCGCGCGCGTCGTGCAGATGACCTCCATGCCGCAGATGGTGGCGCTGCTGAACGGCCTCGGCGGCCTCGCCTCGGTGCTCGTCGCCGCGGCCGAGTTCGAGCAGTACGTGAACAAGCCCGACGTGGTCGCGTCGCACATGTTCACCGTCACGGGCGGCCTCAGCGTCATCATCGGCGCGGTCACCCTCACCGGCTCCCTCATCGCCTACGCGAAGCTGCAGGAGCTGATGGCCGGCTCCGCCATCACCTACCCCGGCCAGAAGATCGTCAGCGCGCTGTTCTTCCTCGGCATCATCGGCGCCATCGTCGTCATGTGGACGCAGCCCGAGGATCAGGGCCTGTTCTGGGGCATGACCCTCGCGGCCGCCATCCTCGGCGTCATGCTGGTCATCCCCATCGGCGGCGCCGACATGCCCGTCGTCATCTCGCTCTTGAACTCCTACTCGGGCCTCGCGGCCTGCGCGGCCGGCTTCGTCGTGCACTCGAAGGTGCTGATCGTCTCCGGCGCGCTCGTCGGCGCGTCCGGCATCATCCTGACGCGCCTCATGTGCAAGGCGATGAACCGCTCGCTCGCCAACGTCATCTTCGGCGCCTTCGGAGCGACGACGTCAGGCGGCGCCAAGGGCGACGACAAGCCCATGAAGGAGTTCATGCCGACGGACGCGGCCATGCTGCTCACGAACGCGAACCAGGTGGTGTTCGTGCCGGGCTATGGCCTCGCGGTCTCGCAGGCGCAGCAGAACGTCCGCGAGCTCGCCGACATGCTCGAGGCGCAGGGCGTGACCGTGAAGTACGCCATCCATCCCGTGGCCGGCCGCATGCCCGGGCACATGAACGTGCTGCTCGCGGAGGCGAACGTCCCCTACGAGCAGCTCTACGACCTCGAGGAGATCAACTCCGAGTTCGAGAACTCGGACGTCGCGGTCGTCATCGGCGCCAACGACGTCATCAACCCCTCGGCGCGCGACGACAAGGGCAGCCCGCTGTTCGGCATGCCCATCCTGAACTGCGACAAGGCCCAGACGGTCATCGTGCTGAAGCGCGGCCGCGGCAAGGGCTTCGCCGGCGTCGAGAACCCGCTGTTCACCGCCGACAACACCGGCCTCGTGTTCGGTGACGCCAAGAAGTCGCTGGTGGCGATCACGAACGAGATCAAGAACCTGTAGGTTCGTAGCCGCGGCGCTCAGGGGGCGGCTGCGCCGACGACGATCTCCTGCGCGAATTCACCGAGGCCTTCGCCGGCCGACGCGATCAGCTTGACCCGTCGGGTCTGCTCGCCCGGCACGAGCGAGAGCGGGATCTCGGCATAGCGGACACCGCGCCAGTCTTCATGGATCGCGGCGCGCTGCAGCTCGCCACCCTCGACGTGAGCCGTGCCGAGCGCGATGTCCTCGAGCCAGACGCCGTTCTCGAGGTCGTTCACGCGCACGCGCACGAGCAGGTTCAGGCCCGGCACGTCGGGGCGCTCGTCGTCGATGGCGCTGTAGACGAGGTCGGCGCGCGGCGTCTCGAACTCGAGCAGCGGCGGCAGCTCCACGAGCTCCTCGTTCTCGAGCAGCGGCTCGACGCCGAGGGAGCAGCCGGGCGCGAAGGTGCCGAGCGCCGCGGCGGCGAAGAGGGACGCGAGTGCCTGGACGGGCAGCGAAGCACGCATGACGGCCTCCGGACGGTGACGCGCTTCAGGCGCGAAAGTGGGTGAAGAAGTCGGCCTCGACCTGCTCGAGCGACGCCAGCGAGCTCGAGGCGCGCACGGTCTCGGGCGGCGGGGCGGGACGCGCGACCTTCTTCAGGGAGATGCGGGTGAAGAGCTGGACCATGGGGAGCCTCCTGGTTCCGCGCGGCGCCATGTGGCGCCGGCGTGCTCCACCGTACGGCCGGTCGATCCGCGCTCCAAAAATTCTGCCGTTCGCTCCCGCGCGGGCCCGCCGGGAAGGGTCGCCGTGCGCTCCCACAAGCGCTCCGCGAGGCGGCCGATCGAGATCCACTGCACGATCGGCGGGCGCGTGCCGAAACATGTGCGGGGGTGTCGCACCTGTCCCCCCTGGCTGCTCCCGCAATGAGGTCCGTCATGCTCGCGAAGCCGCTCGTACTCGCCGCCATCTCAGCGCTTTTGCTCGCTTTCTCTGCCGGCTGTGAGGGCTGCGCGCAGCCCGTGGACGGCGGCCCGGACGCTGGACGCAACGACGGCGGCCTGCTCCCGGTCGTTCGCGACGCCGGTCACGGCGGCGAAGGCGAAGGCGAGGGGGAAGGTGAGGGAGAAGGCGAGGGCGAGGGCGAGGGCGAAGGCGAAGGCGAAGGTGAAGGCGAGGGAGAAGGCGAAGGCGAAGGCAACGCCCTCTGCGGCAACGACCGCGTCGAGAGCCCCGAGCCCTGCGACGGCACCGATCTCGACGACAAGACCTGTCGCGATCTCGGCTTCGCCGGCGGCAACATGGCCTGCAAAGACACCTGTACGGATTTCGAGGTCAGCGGCTGTAACGCGCTCGTCGCCACGCCCATCGAGGCGCCCGGCGCGAGCATCACGCTGAACGGCGTCATCGAGCAGGGTGACCCGACCTGGGAGCGTCCGCTCGAGAGCTGTCAGCCGAGCGGCTCGGCCGGTCACCCCTTCGACGGCTTCGCCATCGTCAACAACACGGGCGCCTTCCAGCGGCTCAACATCACCGCCACCTTCGCGGGGGACGGCTTCCTCCACGTCGTGCGCTCCCCCTTCAAGCCGCAGGATCCGAGCCCCGGCTGCCTGCGCGGCAA
>CAYLZW010000290.1:0-7171 GCA_964388085.1 uncultured Myxococcales bacterium
TCGTCGGCGAGGACGTGCTCATCACCGGCGCCGGCCCCATCGGCATCATGGCCGCCGCCATCTGCAAGCACGTCGGCGCGCGCTACGTGGTCATCACCGACGTGAACGATTTCCGCCTCGAGCTCGCGCGCAAGTGCGGCGCCGACCGCGTCGTCAACGTCAGCCACGAGAGCGCGCGCGACGCCATGAACGAGCTCGGCATGACGGAGGGCTTCGACGTCGGCCTCGAGATGAGCGGCAACAAAGACGCCTTCCGCATGATGCTCGACGTCATGAACCACGGCGGCAAGGTCGCGCTGCTCGGCATCCCGCCCGAGCCCATCGCCATCGACTGGAACCAGGTCATCTTCAAGGGGCTTGTGCTGAAGGGCATCTACGGCCGCGAGATGTTCGAGACCTGGTACAAGATGCGCTCGATGCTGCAGAGCGGCCTCGACGTGTCGCCTGTGCTGACGCATCACATTCCGGCCTCGCGCTTTCAGGAAGCGTTCGACGCGGTGGCATCGGGCAAGGCGGGCAAGGTCGTCTTGGAGTGGGCCGGTTGAAGTCCGGCTCGCCTGGTTCCGCCCTTCTCGACGAGCTCGCCGCCGCCTTCGACTCCTCTCGCACGTGCCCTATCTGGGCGTGCGCCTTCGGGAAGGTGACTTGGATGGCGTACGGCGCCTGCTTCACGAACGCGTCCGAGTCGCACATCACTTCTCCACCAGCTCGTCGCTGCTGTTCCTGATCATCCAAGCCGCCGCATTGCGCCACAGCTCCTCGAACACCGGCCGTGAAAATCCAGTACCCGAGCTCAGCCAATCGATGTGCGGCGGCTCGTGCTCCTTGTCCGAGAAGTGGCCAATCACGTCCAGATGATCGGCGTTGACCACGCCGAGCACCTGCCCCCAGGTCTGGGACAATGTCGGCACCACGCCGTCGTTGGCGTTCGGTTCGGGCAGCTTGCCGAAGATGACGCGGATGCGATCGGTGTGCTCGGTGGGCAGCTTCTTCGGATCGATGGGCGCGCTGCCCGACAGGCCGTGCAGCAGCGAATAGATGGTGCGGGTCGCTTGCGCGTAGGGGTTCAGGCCGACGTCGACGACGGAGCCGAGGCTCGGCTCGCGGCCGCAGGTGAGCAAGGAGCCATAGCGCACGCTCGGACGATCGCCGGTGCTGGCGTTGAACAGATCCATGGCGTCGGGCGTGAGCTGCAGGATGAGCGCCTGATCGCCGCCCACGTCCGTGAAGAACTCCTGGACCGCCTGCCGCCGCTCGGGCGAGAAGTCGCCGAGCAGCTCGCTGAACAGCTGGTCGACGAGGGTGCCGCCCCAGCCGACGACGTCGTCGACCTTGGTGAGCAGCGTGCCGAAGCGCAAGAGGAACGAGAGCGGCAGGTGCCCGAAGCGCAGCGTGTAGAGCGTGGCGAGCGAGAGCAGCTTCAAGAGCTGCGAGCCGAGCACGGTGTTGAAGAACGTCGCCAGCGGAGTGCCGCGGTGTGGCGTCGCGACGCTGAGCAGCGTCCTCACGCGGGCGGCTATGGCGCTCGGGTCGCTGCCGTCGCCGAGGTTCACGTCGGGCGCGAGCAGCAGGCGCGCGTCGAGGCCCCCCGTGGAGTGACCGATGATGTGCAGCACGGCGTCATCCGCCGCGGTCTCCTTCATGGCGACGAGCAGGCGCTGCGCGCGCGTGCGCACCGACGCCGTCGGGTGCGTGTTGATGCGCACGACGTCGAGCTCGTGGCCCTGGTCTTTGAAGGCCTCGACGAGGAGGTCCGCTAGATGACCGAAGTAGTAGAAGTCGCCCAGGTTGGCGAAGCCGAAGAAGCCGGGGACGAGATAGACGCGATGTTTCATGGGCTGGCCGCAAGGTAGCTTATGAATTGGCGCTCGGGAGCGACCGACCTCCCTTGCGCGGGCGGGCGCGCCTGCCACGCTAGAGGTATGTCCACCTCGCACCTCCGATCGCCGTCGCTGCTCGTCCTGCTCGCTGGCTTTGCGCTGCTCGCGGGCTGCCCGCCGGTCGAGCCCTCGCCCGACGGGGGGCTGCCGGAGGCCATCTGCACCGACGGCACGCGCTTTTCGCCCGGCACCGAGGCGTTTCGCGAAGCCACCAGCGACTTCGGCCTCGACGCGCTGGCGGTGGAGGGCGTGCGCCTGAGCGCCGCAGACCTCGACGGCGACGGCTACGCGGATCTGATCGTGCGCCGCGGCGGCCTCTTGCGCGACGAAGCGGACGCGCGCTCCACCTGGGTGCTGAAGAACGACGCCGGCAAGGGCTTCGTCGACGTGACGGCGTCCTCGGGCCTGCTCGCGACGCGCGTGGCGGATGACGGTAAGGGCCGGCCGGGGGAGGTCTGGGCCCTCGGTGACGTCGACAACGACGGCGACCTCGACGTCTACACGGGCGTGTACACGCAGGACGTGGCGAAGACCGCGGGCGAGACCAGCGAGGTCATGCTCAATGAAGGTGACTTCCAGTTCGTGCTCGGCCCGCGCGAGAGCGGACTGCGACGCGAGGGCGAGGTCGACATGCCCGCGGGCGCGTCCTTCCTCGACTATGACCGCGACGGCGTGCTCGACCTCTGGGTCACGCAGCACAACACGGACGCCTTCGCGCTCTTCCCCGACCGTCTCTACCGCGGCAACGGCGACGGCAGCTTCACCGAGGTGGGCGCCGGGCTCGGCATCGTCACGGAGGACTGGGTCAGCCTCGACGCGCTGAATGAAGCGAGAGCGCACACCCGCGCTTGGGCCGCGGCGGCCTGCGACCTGAACGGCGACGGCGTGGCCGAGCTCTTGTCGCCGTCGTACGGCCGCTCGCCGAACCACCTCTGGCAGGCACAGCCGAGCGACGGCGGCGTCACGTACGCGAACCGCTCGCTCGCGTCGGGTTTCGCGTACGACGACAATTTCAGCTGGCAAGACAATCAGTTCGCGCGCTGCTTCTGTCAGGCGAACCCCGGCGCCGAGGACTGCGCCGGCGTGCCCGCCCCCGTCATCAGCTGCCAGGACAACTGGAGCCACGATCAGGATCGCGAGCCCTTCCGCCTCGGCGGCAACAGCGGCGCCGTCGTCTGCGGTGACGTCGACAATGACGGTGACATCGATCTGCTGACCAGCGAGATCAAGCACTGGTGGGCCGGCGCCGGCGCGGACGGCGGCGAGCTGCTCCTGAACAGCGGCGAAGAGCAGGTGCGCTTCCTTCGACCCGGTCGCGAGAGCATGGGCCTCGTCATCCCGCACGCGGGCCCGTCGTGGGACGAGGGTCATATGACCGCCGCGCTGCTCGACTTCGACAACGACGGCTGGCTCGACGTGTACATCGGCGGCTCGGACTATCCCGGCAACCGCGGCCTGCTGTTCCACCAGGAGAGCGCGCTCTCGTTCGCGCTCGTGGACGTGGCCGACGGCATCGATCACACGCGCTCGCACGGCGTCGCGGTGGCGGACTTCGATCGCGACGGCGACCTCGACGTCGTCGTCGGGCACTCCACCGCGCGCTGCGGCGGCGCCAGCGACTGCTACCCGACGGCGCAGGTGCGGCTGTTCGAGAACGTGCTCGGCGACGGCAACTTCGTGCAGCTCGCCCTCGAGGGAGCGGGCGGCAGCAACCGCGCGGCCATCGGCGCGCGCGTGACGGTGACGGCAGGCGGCGTCACGCAGACGAAGGAGGTCGGCGGCGGCTACGGCCACTACGGCGCGCAGGACGACCTCGTCAGCCACTTCGGTCTCGGCAGCGCCTGCGAGGCGCAGGTCACGGTGCGCTGGCCCGACGAGGACGGCAGCAGCGAGACCTTCACGCTGCCCGCCGGGCACCGCTTCCACCTCGTGCAAGGGCGCGCGCCGACGCTCAGCGCTCGCTGAGCGCGCGTCAGCGTTCGCTCGCGCTCCACGCGAGCACGACGTCGAGCGCCGTGCCGGCGTCGTTCAGCGCCAGCTGGGCTTCGGCGCTCGAATGGAACGCCAGCTCATCGCGGCGGTTTCGGGCGCGCGCCTCGTCGTCGCTGCCGTTCAAGACCGGCCGCTCTTCGCCGAAGGAGAGGACCTTGACGCGCTCCTCCTCGACGCCGAGCGCCGTCAGGTAGCGCTTGGCCGCGAGCGCGCGGCTGTGCCCGAGGGCGAGGTTGTATTCGCTCGTGCCGAGCTCGTCACAGTGCCCCTCGATGGTCAGCCGCACGGCCTCGTCGCTCTTCATGTAGCGGGCGACCTCTTGCAGGCTGTCTTGCGCGTCGCGGCTGAGCGCGTGCTGGTCGAAAGCGAAATAGAGCGGCCCGGTGGACGGGGCGTGCGCGGCCAGCTGCTCGCCGCGGGCGTCGTCGAAGGTGATGCTCGCGAGCGCGGGATCGCCGCGCTTGTCGGCGGTCTTGCAGCCGAGCAGGGCGATGACGGAGCACAGACAAGCGGACAGGACGACGCGGCGCATGGAGCCTCCCGGGGCCGGCGCGCGACGGGCGGAGGCCCCTTCGTACAGCCGGCGGAACATGGTTCTCATGGACGCAGTTGTCCCACCGATGCGCCGGTGCTCCAAAAAAAGCGTCGCTCGGGGTTCGGTGGGTCGTCGTCGCCCGCCCCCGCCCGCGAGCGGGGAGCAACTGTGCTGGGTTTGCGTACGGAAGGCGCATCAAACCGACACACTGCGGCGGCGTGCGTTCCGTCACGCCGGGGGCTCGCTAACGTGAACACAGCGACCCAGCGTGAGGAGCGCTCTTGCCCGTCGAGGACAAGCTCGGGAGCGGCGACGTCGGCGAAGCCGGCTATCCGCTCCCGCTCGGTCCCTACCTCCTCTTACACCGCCTGGCCAAGGGCGGCATGGGAGAGGTGCACCTCGCCAAGCACGGGGGGCTCGCGGGCATCGAGAAGTATTGCGTCGTCAAGACGCTGAAGCGCGGGGCGCTCGAGGACGACGAGTCGGTGCGCCGCTTCATGGACGAGGCGCGCGTCGTCGTGAACCTGGCCCACCGGAACATCTGCTCGGTGTTCGACGTCGGGCGCGCGGACGAGCGCTATTACCTCGCCATGGAGCACGTGGCCGGACGCGATCTGCGCGCGGTCGTGCAGCGCGCGCGCGAAAAGCAGGTGGCCATCTCGACGCCCATGGCGCTGCACCTCGTCGGCGAGGTGCTCGAGGCGCTCGACTACGCGCACCGCTTCACGCACCCGACCACGGGGGAGCCGCTCCACCTCGTGCACCGCGACGTCTCGCCGGCGAACGTCATGGTCAGCGTCGAGGGCGAGGTGAAGCTCATCGACTTCGGGCTCGCGCTCTCGCGCCAGAAGCAGCAGCGCACCGAGCCGCATATGATCATGGGCAAGATCGCCTACATGGCGCCCGAGCAGCTGGCCGCGGAGCCCCTCGACCGGCGCACGGACCTCTTCGCCGCCGGCGTCATGCTCTACGAGCTGCTCGCGGGGGAGCGCTTTTACGGCGACCTCCTCGACGGCGGCATCGTGTTGGCGGCGTCGACCGGCAGCTACGTGCCGCCGAAGCTGCAGGCGCTCGACGAGGAGCTCGGCGCCGTGCTGCGCGGCGCCTTGCAGCGCAGCGTCGCGCTGCGCACGCCCGACTGCGCGGAGCTGCGAGAACAGCTCAACCGCTACGCCGTGACGCGGCGGATCAGCGCCGGGGCGCGCGAGCTGCGCGAGCTCATGGAGGCGCTCTTCCCCGAGGAGCGCGAGCGCGGACGAAACCTGCTCGCGCGCTTCGCCGATGTGCGCGGCCCGCACGGGTTCGCGGAGGTCGCGGCCAGCGCGCCGGCGACCAAGCCCGCCGCCGCGCCGCCGCCACCCGCTGCGCCGGCGGTCGACGAGGGCGAGCTGCCGAGCGACTTCGACACCTTCGAGAGCTTCGACTTCGAGATCTCGGAGCCGAGCACGCCCGTGGGCCGCGTGAAGCTCGCGAAGGCCAAGCCCGAAGAGGTGAAGCCGGGCACGCCGCGGCCCGCGCTGCTCGAGCGGCTCGGTCTCCCAGGGCGCGCGGACGCCGAGCCGACGCCGGGCGCGCGCGCCGACGGGGTTGTGCCCACCGGCCTCGACGACGGCAGCCCTCCAGCGGGAGACGCGGCCCGCCTGGCGAGCGGGGGCCGCCGCTCGGCTCGCCCCGGCTGGCGCCTCGGCGCGGCGACGCTGCTGATCGCCGGCGCCGGCCTGTTTCTGCTCGTGACGAGAGCGCCCGAGCCCGCGCGGCGCCCTGTCGCGGCGCAGCCCGCCGCCGAGTGGATCGTCGACGCGCCGGACCCGCGGCCGAGCCCGCCGGAGCCAGCGCCGCCGCCGCTGAGCGCCGCGGCGGCCGCGCCCCTGGCCGTCTCGATCACGACGACGAGCACGCTCCCCGCAGACCTCGCGAGCCCGAAGGCCGGCGCCGAGCAGGCCGGCGCCGAGCAGGACCGCGCCACGCGGGCCGGCGCCGCGCGGCGCGAGGGCGCGTCGGTCCAGCGCAAAGTTCGAAAAGTGCAAAAATATCGTAGTAAGCCGCGCGTGCCGAAGGCGCCGGGGCCGGCCGCCAAGCCGGAGCGGAAGATCAGCTACCTGCACAGCTCGTGTCGCCAGAAGGCGCCTTGCGCCGCCGAGCTCGTCCGCGCCTTCCGCGAGATGCGCGTCGACGACGCCCGCGTGTTCTGGGCCAAGGTGGACGCGTGCCTCAGCCGCTGCATGCAGTGATGGGCTCTCCGGCCGCCCAGCGCGGGGACGAGGGCGGCTTCACGCCCCGCGTCCGGTCTGGCAGAAGAGCGCCATGACGCGCGCATCATCCCCTTCACTCGTCGTGCGCGAGGCCCGCCGCGAGGACCACGCGGTGCTCTGCGCCTTCAACCAGCGCATGGCCGAAGAGAGCGAGGGCCGCCGCCTCGACGAGGAGACGCTCGCGCGCGGCGTCCGCGCCGTCCTCGAGGACCGGCAAAAGGGTCGCTATCTCGTCGCTGAGCGCGACGGGCAGGTCGTCGGCCAGCTCATGATCACCTTCGAGTGGAGCGACTGGCGCGACGGCCTCTTCTGGTGGATCCAGTCCGTCTACACCGCCCCGTCGGCGCGGCGCAGCGGCGTCTACCGCGCGCTGCATGAGCGGGTCGTCGAGCTCGCCAGGGCGAGCGGCGAGGCCTGCGGCGTCCGCCTCTACGTCGAGGTGGAGAACCACGGCGCCCGCGCGACCTACGAGCGCCTCGGCATGAAGCCGTGCCGCTACGGCATGTACGAGC
>CAYLZW010000291.1:0-7097 GCA_964388085.1 uncultured Myxococcales bacterium
CGTCGTCGTAGCCCCAGATCTCGAGCTGCACGAGCAGGCACTCGCGCAGGTCGCGGGCGAGGCAGCCCACGGGATCGAGCGTCATGACGCGCCGGCGCACGTTCTCGACCCACTCCACGGGGACGTCGAGGTCGTCGCTCACCACCTGGATGGGATCGACGCTCGTATCCGCGGGGCCGTCCATGAGCAGCGCTTCGCCCGCGCCGTCCGCGTCGAGCTCGTCGGAAGGGACGTCGTCGTCCGGGCCGTCGCCGAGGAGCGCGATGGGGTCCACGTCGCCGAGGGCGCCGTCCATGAGCAGCCCGGCCTCGTCATGCCCGCTGCCGGCGTGTCCGTTCTCGGCGTGCCCGTTGCTCGCGTGCTCTCGCGCGTCGTGGGCGCTCGCGTCCTCCCCGGCTTCACCGCGGTCCCAGGTGCCGTTCGGGTAGCGGCTGTCCGTGACGCGCGCGTCTGCGCGCGGCGGACCGTCCGCGAGCAGCCCGCTCGCGCCGCCCGGCTGGCCGTTCAGCGCGGCGTGCGCCTTGCCGTTTGGGGTGTCCTTGCCGTCCTTGGCCGCGCCGGGGGGCGGCGGCACCTTCACCGGCCCCTTGTCGAGGAAGCCGTCGTCGTTCATCTCGCCGATGAGCCGCACCGCGATCTCGCACTCGAGCGGGTTCATGTCGCTCATGCGCACCTGCCAGATGAGGTGCTCCTCGAGCGTCTCGGCGCGGGTCAGCGTCTGGTCGTAGCCGGGCAGGTCGTCGTAGTTCGTGTCGCGACCGCTGCCGGCCGCGGGAGGGAGGTAGCTGTAGGAGTCGGCGTAGTTCTCCCAGTCGATGTCGGCGGTGTTGTCCTTCTGCTTCTCGGTCCCCACCGACTCGAACGCCACCTCCTGGGCGTTCTCTTTCTGCGCCGTCGCGTCCGCCTGAGGCGCCTCGCTCTCGTGGCCGTCGATGCGGGGCTCCTCAAAGCCCTCCTCGAGCACCGGGTTCTCCACGAGCTCGGCCGAGACGGCGTCCTGCAGCTCCAGGTGATTCAGCGTCAGCAGCTTGATCGCCATCTTCAGCTGAGGCGTCATCACCAGCTGCTGCGAGAGCTTCGGTACGAGCTTTAGCTCCATCGCCATGAGACTCCGTCTCCCTTCGCTCGTTGCCGAGCGCGTGGTCCGAGCGATGCCCGGCTATGCGGAGTATAAGGACGTGCCACCCGCGCTGACAGCCTTGTCGCGGGTCTTGACACGATTCTTGAACGTGCTTTTTCCGCAGGCTTGCTCAAACGCGCGGTGTGGGCGGCGCTCCGCGCGTTGACCGATGGATCAGGCGCCTCTAAAGGCCTAATCCAGCGAGGCAAGTCATGCGCAGACCCCTACAATCCGGGCCCTCGGGCGCCGCGATCCTGCTCGCGGCCCTGACGTTCACTTGTCTGTTTGCCGTGGGCACGCAGGCTGCTGGCATCAACCACTTCCAGGCCGCGGCGGGGCCGCACAATTACGTGGTCACGAACCACCCCGCGGTGCTGCGCCATATGACACTGAGCTCGTGGCTGCTCACGAGCTACGCGCACGACTCGCTCGTGTGCCGGGATGAGAGCGGCGAGGAGGCGTACTCCATCGTCGAGCATCAGGTGAACGCGGACCTGGCCGCGGCCTGGGGCCTGTTCGACCGCTTCGAGGTGGGGGCCGCGATCCCGGGCGTGTGGTTGAACGGCCCGAAGGCCCCGCCGAACCCGTCCGTGCGCTGCGGCAGCTTCGACCCGAACGGCGTCAACACGCTCTCGGTCGCCGACCCGCGCGTGTTCGCCAAGGTGCTGCTCACCCCCTGGAACGAGGGCGTGGTCGCGTCCCTGCGCGTCGCGACCGATATTCCCCTCGCGCAGTTCAACCAAGAGGCGGGTCCCTTCGCCGGCGAGCGCCGCTTCCCGAACTTCACGCCCGCGCTGACCGCCGGCTACACGAGCGAGTGGTTCAAGGTCGGCGTCGATCTCGGCATGACCTTCCGGGAGCCCGCGCCCGTGGGCGACCTCGTCGTCGGCCAGGCCATCAACTACGGCCTCGCCACCGAGATCACGGTGGTGCCGAGCACGTTCTTCGTGGACCTCGACCTGTTCGGCAAGGCCGCGCCCGCGTTCCTGCTCGGCACGCGCGATCAGTTTCCGCTCGAGGGCGTCGTGGCGGGCAAGCTCTTCCTCGGCCCCGTGGTGCTGCTCGGCGGCGTCGGCGCCGGGCTCATCGCCGACTACGGCGCCCCGGACGCGCGCGTGTTCGCCGGCATCGGCTACTACCCGCTGCCCGAGAAGGAAGAAGAGCCCGCGCTCGAGGGGCCGAGCGATCGCGACAGCGACGGCATCCTCGACAAGGCCGACGCCTGCCCGGACGCGCCGGAGGACATCGACGGCTTCGAGGACAAGGACGGCTGCCCCGACGTGGACAACGACGAGGACGGCATCCTCGACATCGACGACTCCTGCCCGGACGACCCCGAGGACCGCGATCGCTGGGAGGACGCCGACGGCTGCCCCGACCCGGACAACGACGAGGACCAGATCCTCGACGACGTCGACGAGTGCCCGAACGATCCCGAGGTCTACAACGAGCACGAGGACGAGGACGGCTGCCCCGACTCGCGCCCGGACGACGCCGAGAAGGTCGTCGTCATCGTCAAGCGCGACAAGGTGGAGATCCTCGACAAGGTGTTCTTCGCCTTCGACTCCGATCGCATCCTGCCGAAGAGCTACGCGCTGCTCGACAAGGTCGCTCAGGTCATCGTCGAGCACACCGAGATCCCCAAGATCCTCGTCGAGGGCCACACGGACGCGGACGGCCCCGCCGCCTACAACCTGACCTTGTCCGACCGCCGCGCCAAGAGCGTCATGCGCTACCTCATCGCGGCCGGCGTCGAGCCCGAACGCCTCCTCGCGGAGGGCTTCGGCGAGAGCGCGCCCATCGAGTCGAACGCCAGCGAGGCCGGCAAGGCGAAGAACCGCCGCGTGGAGTTCAAGATCGTGGAGGCCGAGGCGGACGCGCCAGGCGACGCGGACGAGGACGAGGACGAGGGCGAGGGCGATGATCTGCCGGCCGGCGAGGACGAGGGCGAAGACGCTCCGGCCGAGCCCGCCGATGATGAATGGGAAGAGGACGGCTTCGAGTAGCCCGACATGTAGGTCGAGGTGCGAGCGCCGTCACAGGCTCGGGCGCGCCCCGTTGTGGAGCGCGCGCGCGCCCGACAGGCTGTGCTCGAGCGCTCGGACGGAGCGCCATGGTTCGAGGAGGGTGACGTCATGCGGAACGGCAGCAACAAGAGGCGGGTCTGGCTCGCGAGCGCGATGATCGCGGCCGGGTCGGTGGCGCTGCCCGCCTCCGCTCAGCAGGTGAACGTCCTCGACGCCATCATCGAGGCGCGCGGACCGTTCCAGCACCGGGTGATCGGCGCCTCCTTCCTGCAACCCGCCGGGACCGTGCAGCTGCCGGCGACGGCCCAGACGACGCTGCCGGCGGGCGCCACCGCGGGCTTCGCGCGCCTCGTCTGGCAAGGCTCGGGGCTCACCCCGGACACGCAGGTCACGTTCACGCCGCCGGGCGGCACGGCGCAGACCATCACCGTCGATCCGGAGAGCACGGCAGCGAGCGAGGGCTGCATCGTCGGTGTGCTGGAGGACGAGCTCGATCCCGCGCGCGACATCGGCTTCTGGAACTGCTGGCGCGACGTCACCGACGAGCTGGCGGCGCTGCCCACGCTGAGCGGCAGCTACGCGATGAGCGGGCTGAGCGCGGACACGGGTTTCCTCTACCAGGGCAACAACAACGCCGAGCACATCTTCGCCGGGAGCTGGGCGCTCGCGCTCTTGTACGTCGACCCCGCCGACCTCTACCCGCGTCAGGTGCAGCTGCTGCATGGCCTGGCGCTCACGCAGTACGCGCTCGGCGACGTCACGCAGCTCCTGCCGTTCCGCTGGGGGCCGCAGGGCGGCTCGGTCTCCATCGTCGCCATGGAGGGCGATCAGGAGATCCCGAGCGCGCTCGAGTGCCCGACGAACCCGCTCACGAGCAACCCGGAGTGCGACTTCGTCTGGCTGTGCAACGGCACCTGCGGCGCGGCGGTGAACCGCTTCGCTCCGCTCGTGAACGCGCAGAACGCGCTCGGCAACGTGTTCAACGAGTCGAACGCCAGCGAGGCGGCCTCGCAGCGAAACGCGCTCGACATCGATCGCTTCGATCTCACCGGCCTCGGGCTCAGCGTCGGCACCGAGTACGCGAACCTGCGGCTCGGCGTGCAGACCGGCCGGGACCTCGTGCTGCAGACGCTCGTGGTCGTCGAGGTGCAGGACTACGACGCCGACGCGGACGGCCTCTCGAACATCGAGGAGGAGGACGTCTACCTGACCGATCCGAACGATCCCGACTCGGACGACGACGGCATCAAGGACGGCACCGAGGTCTTCGGCGGAAACCCGGCCGACCCGGCCTCGAACCCGACCGATCCGCTGAACCCCGACACCGACAGCGACGGGCTGTGCGACGGCACCCTGACGGTGACGAACGTCTGCGCGGGCGGCAGCGCCGGCGAGGACCAGGACGGCGACGGCCTGCTCGACGTGGGCGAGACCGATCCCGCGCGCCTCGACAGCGACGGTGACGGCCTGAGCGACAAGGTCGAGAAGGTCGACGGCAACTACGGCGGCCGCAAGACGGACCCGCTCGACCCTGACAGCGACGACGACGGCCTGTGCGACGGCAACGTGACCACCCCCATCGTCGGCGTGTGCTCCGGCGGCGAGGACAAGGACCGCGACGGCAGCTTCGAGCCGGGCACGTTCACGGCCGCGAACGAGACCGATCCGACCCTGGCCGACACGGACGCGGACGGCGTGAAGGACGGCGTCGAGCTCACGGGCGCCACGGGCACGAACCCGCTCGATCCCGACAGCGACAACGACGGCCTCTGCGACGGCGCGGCCTCGGTGAACGCGGGGCTCGGCGGCGTCAGCTGCGCGGGCGGCGAGGACACCGACGGCGACGGCGTCATCGACGCGAACGAGACGAGCCCCAAGCTGTTCGACACAGACAAGGACGGCCTCAGCGACGGACAGGAGGTGCTGCACTCGAGCTACGCGAACGGCGCCACCTCGCCGCTCGATCCCGACAGTGATGACGACGGGCTGTGCGACGGCACCGGACAGGTGGGCGTCGTCGGCTGCAGCGGCGGCGAGGACACGAACTTCAACGGCGTCTGGGAAGCGGCGCGAAACGAGACCGACCCGACCGTGTTCGACACCGACGGCGGCGGCGAGGGCGACGGCTCCGAGCGCGACAACGCGCGCGACCCGGTGGACTTCCCGGCCGACGACAACGGCCTGCTCAACGACGACGACGGGGACGGCCTCGACAACAACACCGAGACCACCATCGGCACCGATCCCAACGATCCCGACACGGACGACGACGGCATCTCCGACGGCGTCGAGGTGAACGGCGGCAACCCCACCGATCCGCTCGACACCGACACCGACGGCGACGGCCTGTGCGACGGCAACAGCAGCGCCGCTCCCGTCGGCTGCACGGGCGGCGAGGACGACAACGGCAACGGCTTCCCCGACGGCGGTGAGACGAACCCGAACGAGGTCGACAGCGACGACGACGGGCTGTGCGACGCCCCCGCCGCGGCGGCCTCGGGCGCGTGCAGCGGCGGCGAGGACGCCGACAGCGACGGCGCGCAGGGCGCGAGCGAGACCGATCCGACGGACGCCGACAGCGACGACGACGATCTGCCGGACGGGCTCGAGGTGAACGGCGGCAACTACGCGAACGGCAGCACCGATCCGCTGAACCCCGACACCGACGGTGACGGGCTGTGCGACGGCAACGCCACGGCGGCCATCGCGGGCGCCTGCAGCGGAAGCGAGGACGCCAACGCGGACGGCAGCACCAGCGGCACGGAGACGGACCCGACCGTGTTCGACGACGACGAGCCCGCGCCTCCGCAGGACACCGACGACGACGGCCTCGATGACGACGAGGAGGCCGAGCTCGGCACCGATCCGCTCGATCCGGACACGGACGGCGACGGCATTCAGGACGGCACCGAGGTGAACGGCCAGAACCCGACCGATCCGCTCTCGCCCGACACCGACGCCGACGGGCTGTGCGACGGCTCCGGCAACGTGCCCCTCGAGTGCCGCCCGGGCGAGGACAGCAACAACAACGGCAGCGTGGACCCGGGCGAGACCGACCCGGCCGACGCGGACACCGACGACGGCGGCGTCACCGACGGCGTCGAGGACGGCCGCGGCACCGACCCGCACGATCCGAGCGACGACCTGCCCGAGGGCACGGACGGCGGCCTCGTCGAGCCGGGCGACGCCGGCACCCTGCCGATCCTGGACGCGGGCGCGGAGCCGGAGCCGCCGCCGCCCGGCCTCGTGTCCGGTTCGGCCGTGTACACGATGTGCTCGTCGACGGAGGTGAGCCGCGGGCTGCCGTTCTTCGCGCTCTTGCTGCTCGGCTCGCTCGGCGTCGTCGGCCTGCGTCGTCGCTCCTGAGCGACGGGGGCGCTCGGCTCAGGCGCTCGGCTCCTTCGGCAGCTCGAGCGAGGAGATCGCGAGGGTCCATCCGTCATCCGCGCGGCGGAGGCGGCCCCGCACGATGGCCTCGGCGCCTTGGCGAATGACCTGCTCGCGGGCGTCGAAGCCGTGAAAGCCGCGGGCCTTCAGCGCGAGGTGCTGCTCGCGCACGAAGGGCTCGCAGGCCGGAGGCACCAGCGTGATGCGCTCTGAGCCGGCCTCGAGGCGGAGGCTGAGGCCCTCGGCGTACACCAACGTGTCGAGGAGCTTTCGGCGGATGTGCCCCTTCAGGCGGCTGTTCGCGAGGTAGGTCGCCTTGTAATAGAACGCCGCGCACGCGCGGGAGCGCAGCGGTGACGAGAGCGGGCGCTCCGCCTCGATGGTGCCGAGCAGCGCCGCCGCGCCCGGCCGAAGCGCGCTGACGTCGCGCTCGGGGGCGAGCGAACGCTCGTCCGCGAACCACCGCCTCCACCCGCTCATGTACGCCTCCTTGAGAGCGCTGATGTCCTACCCCCCCGACCCCTCGCGTTGATCCCCCCTCGCTCGGTCTTTCGCCCGCTGGC
>CAYLZW010000292.1:0-7085 GCA_964388085.1 uncultured Myxococcales bacterium
TCGGCGTCGTAGCGCAGCGGGATCACGTTGTACTCCTCGCAGACCTCTTTCGTGAGGCGCGAGCGCAGCGGCGGCGGGATGCTGATGCTGCCGAGATCGGCGCGCGGGATGTTGAGCTGGCGGGACAGCGCTTTGACGAGGAGGTCCTCGCTGAGCGCGCCCATGCGCACCAGGATCGTGCCGAGCTTGCCGCCCCAGCGCTCTTGCTGGCCGAGGGCCTGCTGCAGCTGCTCGGGCGAGATGACGCCCGCGCGCAGCAATAGATCACCGAGGCGCATGGTCCTGGCCATTCGCGGCATCCTACCCGCGCGCAGCGTGCATGGCGAAGAACCGACCGAGTGTCCGAACGGGGACGACGCGGCGCCACGGCGAGGGCCCACGCGCACCGGGCCGAGCGACACGGTGCGGGCGCCTCGTGCTCGGAGGATGCGCTCGCTCGCTCGCGCTCTTCAGCGGGACAACGGACGAGGCTGCACGCCCGGGGGCGGCTCGATCCGGAACGCCGCAGCGTCGAAGGGCGCGCCGTTCAGCTCGATGTCCTTCGCCTCGAAGCGCACCGCCCGGGGTGCGTCCTCGCGCGAGCCGGGGAGCTCGAGTCGCAGCTTGTGCGCGAAAGGCACACCTCCGCGTACCTCGAGGTCGTGCGGCTGTAAGTCGCTGCGCTGGAAGTCGCTGTGCTCGAAGTCGCTGTACTCGAAGTCGCTGTACTGGGCGTCGAACAGCGCGTGCCCCTCGGCGTCATAGCGCTGCCAGCGCACCATGGCGTCGTCCGTGAGGCGCGCGGTGACGACGGAGGCGAAGCCCTGGGGCTCGATGAGGCCCACCTGATAGGTGCCCGCCTTCTCGTCGATGGCGAGCTGGCGCGCCTCGGCGCCGGCGGCCGGGGGCACGCCGAGAAACAGCGCCACGAGGTCCTGCGGCCAGATCTCCACGCCGACCAGCCGCTCGAAGGTGCGCCCGTCCACGACGTCCTTCAGGAAGATCGGTCCGGCGGGCCCGGTGGCGTCGAAGCCGCTCAAGAAGACACCGTCGGTGGCGAGCACGAGCATCGGCTGCTGGAAGAAGCTGCGCACCGCGATGTGCAGCCGCGCCGGGCGCTCGATGAGCACGTCGAGGTCGGCGCTGGCGAACAGCCCCTGGAGACCGTCCATGCGCGCCTTCACGTGGCCGCTCATGCGCTCGCGGCGGGCGCCCTCCTTCTCGAGGCGAAGGCGGGCGACCTCGGGGCTCGTCAGCCGCTCGACCTCGGGCAGCGGCGCCTTCGGACAGCCGGCGGCGACGACGACCAGCGACGACACGACGAGAGCGCGCAAAGCGCCCCTCACGAGCCACCTCGCCCGAGCTCGAGCGCCAAGGCGTCGAGCTTCGCCGTGAGCCCGTCGTCGTCCTGCGGCAGCCTGCGCGCGCGCTCGAGCACGGCGCGCGCGCGCTCCTCGTCCGCCAGCGCGCGGTGTACGACCGCCAGGTGAAAGAGGATCTCGGGCTCGTTCGGCGAGAGCCGATCGGCGCGCTCGAGGGTGGCCCTGGCGAGCGCCGGCTTCCCCGCCCGCAGCTGCGCCCAGCCGAGCGTGTCGAGCACGTAGCCGTTCAGCGGGCCGCGCAGCACCGCCTGCCAGGCGTAGCGCTCTCCGTCGTCGGGACGCAGGTCGTGGTCCGCCAACGTGAAGGCGAGGAAGTTCAGCAGATCGATGTCCGGCCGGTCGCTGCGGTTCATCACGCGCTCCGCGATCTGGACCGCGGCGCCCGGGTCTCCCTGGCGCTCGAGCAGGCGCGCCAGCACCATGAGCACCTCGGCGTGCTCCGGGCTCTCGCGCAGGGCGTCGTCGACGAGCGCGCGCGCGGCGGCGGGTGACTCGAGCTGCTCCTTGGCGCGCACGGCGACGTCGAGCAGCTCGCGATCCTCCGGCTCCTCCTCGAGGGCGCGCGTGACGCGCAAGAGGGCGTCGCTCGCCGGTACGGCCTCGGGATGGCGCCGTGACACGTGCACGAGCGCGTTCAGCAAGCGCCAGGACGCGGGGTGGTCCGCGAGCGCCGCCAGCACGAGCTGCTTTGCCTCCTCGCCCTTCCCCTCGAGGGAGCGCGAGCGGACACACAGGCTGCGCGCGAAGGCGAACCAGTCGACGCCTTCTTGTGCGCTCACGCTGCAGAGCAGCCGTGAGGCCTCCGCGAGATCGCCCGCCGCGAGCGCGAGCCTGCCCGCCGACACCGCCATCCTCCTCGTCGGCGCGCCGCCCGACTCGGCGAGCAGCAGCTCCCTTGCGCGCGTCGTGTGCCCGGCCTCCTCGAAGGCGCCCGAGACGATGAGCAGCATCTCTTCACTCTTGTCGTCGGAGAGCCAGTGCCCCGCGAGCTCCTCCGCCTGATCGCGCTCGTCCGCCAGCAGCAGCGAGGTGAGGTAGAGCTGGCGTGTGCGCGCGGAGTCCCCGCGCTCCTCGGCGATGTGCTCGGCGACCGGGAGCGCGTCCTGGAAGCGACCCTGCGCGTACAGCAGCGTCACCTTCTGCTCGAGGGCGTCCAGCGCGTGCTCGTTCCGCTGCAGCGCCCGCTCGGCGTAGGAGAGCGCGCGCTCCACGTCGCCCCGGTCGGCGAACAGGCGCGAGAGCGTCAGCCAGCCGTCGATGGCGCTCGGCTCGCGCGTCATGAGCGCGTCGATGACGCGCTCGGCGTCGCTGACGCGATCCTGCTCGAGATACAGCTCGGCGAGCATGGTCGACGACGGGCGATCCCCCGGGCTGAGCTCGAGCGTCCCCACCAGCAGCTTCTCGGCCGCCCGCTTCTCGCCGCTCAGCACATGCGTGAGGGCGAGCACGCGGCGGGCCTCCAGGTTCTCCGGCGAGCGCTCAAGGGCGGCCACGACGCTCTCGCGCGCGCCCTCGACGTCGCCGAGCTGCAGCTGCACCTGCGAGAGGCGGATGCGCAGCCACGCGCTCGCCGGATCGTGCAACAGCGCCTCACGCAGGAGATCCTCGGCCGCCTTCGGATCGCCGTGCTGCACTTCGATCTCGGCGAGCACCACCGCGCGGTAGGCCTCCGACGACGGCGGGCGCTGGCTGACGTCGTCACCGCCCGCGGGCGCGGGGCTCTTGCGGCCGTCCGCGCGCGGCGGCGCTCGCGCCTCCTCGGGCGCTCGCTCCTGCGCGCTCGCGTGCGCGCAGCCGAGAGACGGCATGCACGGCGCGCCCGCGGCCAGCAGCAGCACGATGAACGAGCGCAAGCTACTTGCCCTCGATGCTCGCGAGGGCCTTCTTCGCGTCGGGGACGTTGAAGCGCCAGTGGTCCTGCGGGATGGACGACGCCTTGGTCGGCGTATCCAACACCTTCTGCAGCCACTTGCGCGCCTCGGGATAGCGCTTCTGATCGATGTAGAGGTTGCCGAGGGTCACCATGGCGGGCGTGAACTTCGGGTCGCGCTTCAGCACCTCGAGCAAGAGCTCCTCGGACTTGTCGTCGTCACCGCCGACGATCCCCGGCAGCTCGTGATAGACCTTGGCGAGCGTCTCGCGCGCGTAGTGATGGTTCGGGTCGAGCGCGAGGGCCTTCGCGAGCCCCTCTTTGATCTCCGGCACCATGAACAGCGAGTTCATGACGCCCTTCGCGCTGCCGATGCTCGCCAGGTTCGCGACGTCCCAGAACACCGCGTCGGCGCTCTTGGCGTCGAGCTTCTGCGCGCGTTTGGCGGCGGCGCGCCCGAGCTCGTACTCCTTGACGGCGGCGTCGCCCTTCAGCAGGTCGCCGATGCGCAGCCGCGCGCGTGAAGCGTTCAGCCAGCTCTCGACCGCGCGCGCTTTGTCGATGCCGGGCGTGCTCGCCGCGCGCTCGCACGTGGCCGCGCCCTTGCGCATGTTCTTCTCGCTGTTCGCCGCGAGCTCGACCTCCTGGTAGCACTGCTTGGCCAGCGCCAAGCCGGGGGGCTCCGCCGGCGGCGCGGGTGCAGCGGGGGCTTGCGCGGTCTGCGCCGCGAGCAGGAGGACGATGGCGACGTTCAGCATCAGTGCACCAGGGCGAGGTCCGACGGCAGGTTGCCGAGGAGCAGCGTGGCCAGGGCGTCATTGGCCTTCTTGAGACGGCCGACCACGCAGGTGTCTTCAAGGGCCGCCTGCCTCGTGCAGGGGTCCTCGAGCACACTCGCACAGACCACGTCCGCCAGCACACCCGGATGAGCCACGCGACGGGTGAGATCGCCGAGGCGCTCGCGCGCGAGCGGGCACTGGTCCATGACCTGCGCGTAGCAGGCCTTCAACGTCGAGAGCTCCCGCTCCATCTCCGCCTCGTCGTAAGCGGGCGTAGAGACGACGCGCGCGCGCGCGCGCCGGTAGGAGACGCCGTCGCGCGGCAGCTCCTCGAGGAGCGCCACGCGCGCGACGCCCTGCAGCAGGATGTGAAAGCGCCCGTCGGGCAAGCGCTCGTGGTGCACGACGCGGCCGAGGCCGGCGGTGCGATAGAGATCCAAAAGGCCGCGCTCCTCGTCACCATCGCGCTGCAGCACGACCGCCATCAGGCCGTCGCCCGCGAGCACGTGCTCGGTCATCTGCCGATAGCGCGGCTCGAACACGTGCAGCGGCAGCAAGGTGTGCGGGAAGAACACCGTGCCCGGCAACGGGAACAGGGGCAGCGCCTCGAGGCGTTCGTCGAGCTCGCGGGCCGCGCCGTCCTGTTCCGGCATGTGTACTCCTCTTGCGCGCCCAACCTTAGCGCAGTGCTCTTCGCGGCGTGCCTCTGAAGCAGCGGCGTCCGGTGACGCGCTGGACCCATCGTGCCCCCGCGCGGGGCGGACCGGGTTTGCATGTGCGTGGCGGAGTCCTAACGGTTCTCCTTCGCGCGACCAACCCGTTCGCCGACCGTGTGGAGGCCCCGTGTCAGAGCATCGCGATGACGAGGTGCATCATGCACCTGCTGCGCCCTTGGGAGTCGGCATCCGCGCGGACGCGCCGTTCGACGCGGCGCGCTTCGAGGCCGCCATCTCGGAGCTGCTCGCGGCCTGCGGCATCGAGGAGCAGAGCGCGCACATGTCGAAGACGAGCGCGCGCGTGCGGGCCCTCTGGCAGGAGCGACTTCTGTCCGGCTACGGCGAGGATCCGGCGAGCGTGCTCGGGGACGGCTTCGCCGATCCGCGGCAGGATCTCGTCGTCATCCGCGGCATCGCCGTGCACGGCATCTGCCCGCACCACCTCGTCCCCTTCCGCGGCGTCGCGCACGTGGCCTACCTGCCCGGGGGTCGACTGCACGGCTTCGGTCGCATCGCGCGCCTGGTCGACACCATCGCGCACCGGCTGACCTACCAGGAGTGGATGACGCGTGACGTGGCGGACGCGCTCGTGACGCACGGCAAGGCGCGCGGCGCGGCCTGCCTGGTCGAGGCCGAGCAGCTCTGCCTCTTGCTCGGCGAGAACCGCAGGGGCGACGAGCGCGTGGTCACGCAGGCCTTCGCGGGCACCTTTCACGACGACGCCGCCGCGCAAGCGACGTTCCTGCACGCCGTCCGCTCGCGCACCTGAGCGCGCCCTCATCGTCAGTCGTCGGCGCTCTGGAGCCGCCCGCCGGCGTCCTCGAGGCTCGAGACCGCGCGTGCCATGGCCGCGTGCAACAGCGGCAGCACGCTGCGCGACGCGTCCAGGCTGAAGCTGATGCCGGCGCAGTCACCGGTGGTCCAGGCCACCTCGCCGTCGAGCCTCAGCGTCTGCGCAGCGTCGTCCTCGTCGTGCAGCGTCATCTCGATGGCGACCGAGTCACCACGCGCCAGGCAGCCGGGGATGGTGCGCAGCGCGACCCCGCCCATGGAGACGTCCTTCGTCTGCGCGGGGACCTGCGTGCCGTCCGGCAGCGTCAGCCAGGCCTCGGCGAGGAAGGGCAGGCGGGGGTGCGCTCGGTTGCGCACGAGCTCGGACTGCAGATGAAGCCAGCGCTGCTCGAGCTCGCGCAGCTCGCGCTCGTTGCCGCCCTCTGCTCGACGAGCGCTGATGGCGCGCTCGGTCTTGTCGAGCTCCTGCAGGATGACGTGACGCGTGCGCTCGGATTCATCCATGGCCTTCACCTCGGAGCTACCTTCAGCCAGGGCTCCGCCCAGCTCGGCAACGGGACGTCGTCATACCAGCCGAGGTGCCGGCCTACGGCGGCGAAGGTGACGACCCCCGAGAGCGCTACGACGAGAAACAACAGCCACGCGCCGAGCGAGCTGCGCCGCTTCACGATGAGCCGCGAGGGGCGGGTCTCCTCGAGCGGCACCTGCCCGACCCAGTCCGCGGCGTCGGTACGCGCGAGCATCAACGTCGGTGGCTGCGCCGGCTCCACGTCGTCCTCGACGGGGTCGGCGGGCGGCGCGGCGATGGCCTCGCGCAGCGCCGGCCTCGGCCGGCCGGGATCGGAGGGGCTCATGACGTCGCTCGGCTCCTCCCAGCTCTGTCCGTAGCCGAGCTGCTGCCGCACGCGCTTCAGCCGCGCGATGAGCTCCTGCATGCTCTCGGGGCGGTGCGCGGCCTTCTTCTCGAGGCACTGCAGCACGAGCTCGCAGAGGTCGTCGGGGATCTCGGGGTTCGTCAGCGGCGGCGGCACCTCGTCGAGGTGCTTCATCATGATCTCGATGGGAGCGCTGCCGTCGAAGGGCACGACGCCCGTCAGCATGCGGTAGAGCACGCAGCCGAACGCGTAGATGTCCGTGCGCGCGTCGACGGGCCGGCCCTCCACCTGCTCGGGCGCGACGTAGCGGGGCGAGCCGAGGAAGGTGCCGGCGCGCGTGAGCGCTGGCTCGGCCGGCCCGCGCACCGTCTTCGCGAGGCCGAAGTCGAGCACCTTCACGAAGTCGGCGTCGCCGTCCTCGGCGTCCTCGTGGCGGATGAGCATCACGTTACCGGGCTTCAGATCGCGATGAACGATGCCGTTCGCGTGGGCCTCGCGCAGCGAGCGGCACATCTGCAGCGCGATGTTCACGGCGCGCAGCGGCGGCAGCCCGCCCTTCGCCAGCGCGCGCGAGAGCGTCTCGCCCTCGAGCAGCTCCATCGCGATCCAGAACACCCGGCTGTCGTCGAGCAGACCCGAGCCGTAGTCGAACACGGTGATGGTGTTCGGGTGCTTCAGCTTCGACGACGTCG
>CAYLZW010000293.1:0-7042 GCA_964388085.1 uncultured Myxococcales bacterium
ATGATGAGCACGGCCACCGCGTTGATGATGCCGTAGGTGAGCGAGGGCTCCGGCCCGACTGCCCACCAGACGAAGAACGTGACGATGGCGATGACGATGACGGCCGGCACGAAATACGACGACACCACATCGGCGAGGCGCTGAATGGGCGCGCGTGTACGTTGTGCCTCGGCGACCATTTGCACGATCTGCGACAGCAGCGTCTCTTTGCCGACGCGCTCGGCGCGCATGATGAGCGAGCCCGTCGTGTTCAGCGTGGCCCCAATCAAGCGCTCGCCAGCAAGCTTCTGCACCGGGATGGGCTCGCCCGTCAGCATGGACTCGTCGACAGAGCTGGTGCCCTCGAGCACGACGCCATCGACGGGCACCTTCTCGCCAGGGCGCACGCGCAGCCGGTCGCCGAGCTGCACCTCGTCGAGCGGCACGTCGGCTTCGCTGCCGTCGTCGAGCAGCCGACGTGCGGTCTTGGGCGCGAGGCCGAGCAGCGCCTTGACGGCGGCGTTGGTGCTCGAGCGCGCGCGCAGCTCCATGACCTGTCCGAGCAACACGAGGGTGACGATGGCCGCGGCCGCCTCGTAATAGACGCCGACGCGGCCGTGCTCGTCGTGAAACGCGGCTGGGAACAGGCCGGGGAAGAACGTCGCCACCAGGCTGTAGCTGAAGGCCACGAGCACCCCGAGCCCGATGAGCGTGAACATGTTCAGGCTCTTGTTGGTCAGCGACTCGCCGGCGCGGACGAAGAACGGCCAGCCGCAATAGAGCACCACCGGCGCGGCCAACACGAGCTCTCCCCACGGCGTCGACCACGAGGGCAACAGGTCGGCGACGCCGGGCAGCATGTGCCCCATGGCGATGGCCAGGAGCGGCACCGTCAGCGCCACCCCGATCCAAAAGCGCCGCGTCATGTCTTCGAGCTCGGGGTTGCCTTCGTCATCGAGCGTCACGGTGCGCGGCTCGAGCGCCATGCCGCACTTCGGACAGGAACCGGGCCCGTCGCGCACGACCTCCGGATGCATGGGGCAGGTGTATTCGACGCGCGTCTGGCCGAGCGCGGGCATGACAGCCTCGAGCGCCATGCCGCACTTCGGGCACGAGCCGGGCTTGTCGCTCTGCACCTCGGGGTGCATCGGGCACGTGTAGCCGCCCCGCGTGGAGCCGTGCGTTTGCGCGGGCTTCGCGTGGGCGTGGTGCTCGTGTCCGTGCGAGGAGTGATCGTGCGAGCAGTGCGCGTGCGCGTGATGCTCGTGCGACGGGTGCTCTTGCTCGTGCTCGTGATCGTGCTCGTGGGTGGGCTTGGCCATCTCTCTCCTCCGGCACGCCAACGAACGCTGCGGCGGCCCTCTACAGGCAGACGGACGAGCGCGCCCCGTCTTACAGCTCGGCTCGGGATGAGTGTAACGATGCCTACAGAACACAGAAGCGGGCTCTTGTAAGGGAGGGGTTCGAGCGCTTGCCCGTGGCCGCGGCGGCCCCTACCGTTCAGCCCTGCCCCGAGACGTTTTCATGTCATTCGTCGTCGTCATCGTCTCTCTCTTGCTCCTGTTTGCTTTGCCCTCGAGCGCACAACCGGCCGAGGAGGGCGCGGGCGCGTCCGCCATCACGCTCGAGCAAGCGCTGTCTCTCGCGCTCGAGAACAGTCCCCGGCTGTCGGTCTTTCGCGCCGACGTCGCCGAGGCGGAGGCGGATCTCCTTGGCGCGAGGGTGTTCCCCGAGAACCCGGTCCTGGACGTCGCGAGCGGCCCCCGGTTCGGCGGCGGGGACCTGGGTCTCGACGCCGAGCTTGGCGTCTCGCAGACGATCCCGCTGTTCGGCCGCTGGGGGGCCGCCGTCGACGTCGCCGAAGCGCAGCTCGATGCCGAGCGCTCGCAGCTTCGCTTCGATACCCAGAGCTTGCTCGCGGAGGTGAGCCGCGCATTTGTGCGAGCGCAGCATGCTGAGGCGCTCGTCGGGCTCCAACGCGAGCGGAGCAAGCTGCTGCAGGATCTCGTCACGCTGACCGAGCGGCAGGTCGAGGCCGGCGACGCGAGCCAGCTCGACGTGAACCTCTGGCGCGTGGAGCTGGGCAGCGCCCGCTCGCGCTTGCTGCGGCTCGAGGGCGGGGCCGTCGCCGCGCGCGCGCGGTTGGCTTCGCTCGTCGGTCTCGATCCACGACGACCACCCGTGCCGAGCGGCACCCTGCAGCCGCCGAGCGAGCCGCCGAAGGGCGCCATCGACGTCGAGCAGCGAAGTGATCTGAAGGGGCTGATGGTCCAGGTGCGCGCGGCCGAAGCCGCGGTGCAGCTCTCGCGAGCGCGGGCCTGGCCGGACATCGCCGTCGGCGCCTATCTCGGCACCGAGAAGCTCGCGCCCGGCCCGCAAGGGATCGGCGGGGACTACCTCGCCGGCGCACAGCTCTCGATTCCGCTGCCGCTGTTCGAGCGGAATCAAGGCGACATTGCCAGGGCACAGGCGCAGCTCAGCCGCGCCAAAGCGGTCCGGGCGGTCGCGCGATTGGAGGCGGCCGCGGAGGTGGAGACGCGGTCCGCGCGGCTCAAGGCTGCGCTCGCCGCCGCGCGCGGGCTCGAGTCGAGCGTCGTCGCCACGACCGAAGAGACGCTGATGCTTCTGGAGCGCTCCTTCGCGGAAGGGAAGATTGGCATCACTGATCTTCTCCTGCGTCGACGCGCGCTGCTCGACGCGCGCGCCGATTACCTGGACGCCATCGCCGACGCGCGCCTCGCCGAGATCGATCTCGAGCTGGCCGCCGGCCGTTTGTCGGCAGACCTCGTCGCTGACGAAGCCAGAGGCGCTCCGTGAGGAGCTCACCGCGAGCCGCGGGGTGACGCGCGGCTCGCGACGGTGCGAGCTTGCCAGACGAGCTCGCCAGAGGAGGAGGCGTTCTCGGGCCCCAGGGCGTCGTCTTGCGTTGCCTCTGCCAACTTGTATGCTCGTCGCCATGCTGCCGCTGGCCCCGCCGTCGCTCGGACGCAGGCTGGTCACCTTCGCGCTCATCGCGTTGGTGTCTGGTCTTGTGCCGTTTCTGACGGCGGCCCTCGATCAAGGCGTCGGCGCCCTCATCGCGGGTGTGTACGAAGATCCCTGCGGCGACTGTCCGGATGAGCGGGAGTCCTCGTCGGAGCCGGCGCCGTGCTCGCCCTCCTGCGACGACTGCCTTTGTGGTCCAGGAGCGCGCGTGGCACCGATTGTGGAGCGCGTGGCGCGGCATCTGCCGCTCCCGGCCGCCGCTGAGCTGCTCGTAAGCGCTCGTCCGGGCGTCGTCGGGCCGCCGCAAGATCCGGCCGCCGACGCGCTGCTGCGCCCCCCGAGAGCCTGAGCGAGCGTGGCTTCGCTCCCTAGCTAGGGAGCGGCCCTCCTTCGCACTCCGAGCGAGGACGCGGCCCGTCCGCTCGACCTCCAAGCGCCAATCGTCAGCTCGCCGCGGCGTTCGCCGCCGAGATCGTTCTGCGTGATGCACGTGAACCCAGGAAAACCCATGAAGACCAAGCTCGCGCTCTTGTCCCTCGTCTCGCTCTTCGTCGTCGCCACCGCCTGCTCCGAGAGCAAAGACGCGGCACCAAGCGCCGAGGCCAGCGCCGAAGCGCACGCGCCCGAAGGCGTCACGCCCGGCAGCCACGAAGACTGGTGCGGCGAGCACGCGGTGCCGGAATCGCAATGCACGCAATGCAACTCCGATCTGATCGCCGCCTTCAAGGCGACCGGCGACTGGTGCGCCGAGCACGGGCTACCCGAGTCACATTGCAAGAAGTGTCACCCCGACCTCGTCAGCGAGCGCACCGCGAAGGGCTCCTGAAGCGAGCTCCCGCACCCGCGTCCGAAAGGACTGAGCCATGCGTCAGACGATCCTCCCGGGCATGCTCTCATTGCTCACGTTACTGCTCGTCACGTCGTGCGAGAGCGACGTCAGCGAGGCGAGCACGAGCGGCAAGCAGCGTTTGCCGTCGGCGGCGACGACCGAAGCAGGGCTCTGCCAGCACGGCGTTCTCGATGCCATTTGCCCGAAGTGCCATCCGGCGGTGGCCGCTGTGTTCAAGGCGAAGGGCGACTGGTGCGAGGAGCACGGCTTTCCGGAGTCCGTCTGTCCGACCTGTCATCCCGAGCGCGGCGGACGCCCGAACGTCGACGTCAGCAAGGACGAGGCGCCCGCCGACGGCACCAAGGTGAGATTCAAGGGGAAGGACACCGCGCGGCTCGCTGGCATAGAGACCGTAAAGGCGACGAAGGGCGAGCGCACGCCGCAAGTGGAGGCGCTGGTCCGCATTCAATATGACGCCACCAAGCTGGCGCACGTCAGCGCGGCCTCGGCCGGCGTCGTGCGCAACATCAAGGCCGACGTTGGCGCTCGTGTCGAGAAGGGGGACGTGCTCGCGGTGCTCGCGAGCGTCGGCGTGGGGGCCGATCGCTCTCAGCTCGTCGCTGCCGACTCTCGCCTGCGCGCGGCAGAGTCCAACCTGCGACGGGAGCGCGAGCTTCACGACAAGGGCATCTCGCCGCTGCGGGACGTCGAGGCTGCCGAAGCCGAACGCGACGCGGCCAAGGCAGAAGCACAAGCCGCACGAGGGGCGCTCAGCGTGGTCGGCGCCAGCGAGAAGGGAGCCGGCGGTTATGGCATCACCGCGCCGCTCGCCGGCGTCGTTACGCGCCGCCTCGCCACCATTGGGCAGTCGGTTCAGCCGAGCGAGCTGCTGTTCGAGGTGGTCGACCCCGCGTCCATGTGGGCCGACATCGAGGTGCTCGAGCAAGACCTCGCCCACGTGCGGCCCGAACAGCGCGCCACCATCGCGGTGGACGCGCTACCGGAGCGTACGTTCGGCGGCGTCATCGACTTCATCTCTCCCGCGGTCGATCCCCGCACGAGGACAGCGCTCGCGCGCGTCCGCCTCGACAACGCAGACGGGCTTTTGCGCGCGCACATGTTCGGACGCGCCCTCATCGCTCTCGACACGGCGCAAGGCTCGGTCGTCGTGCCCATCGGTGCGGTTCAGCGGGCCGAAGGCCAGGCGTTCGTGTTCGTGAGGACCGAGGTGGACGATTTCGAGGCCAGGCGCATCGAGCTTGGCCTCGTCGACGACGAGGTGGCCGAGATCAAGATGGGGCTCGAGGCCGGAGAAGAGGTCGCGACCACGGGTGCCTTTCTGCTCAAGACCGAGATCCTGAAGGGCGCCATCGGCGCCGGTTGCTGCGAATAGGGATCCAAATGCTCGCGAAGGTCATCGAGCTCTCCGTTCGCCATCCCTTCGCCGTCGTCGGCGCGTGGGCGCTGATCGCCGTGCTCGGCGTCGCCTCGTTTCTGCAGCTACCGCTCGACGCCTTCCCCGACACGACGCCCGTGCAGGTGCAGGTGAACACCGTGGCGCCGGCCCTCTCTCCCCTCGAGGTGGAGCGTCAGCTCACGTTGCCCGTCGAGCAGTCCATCTCGGGGCTGCCTGGCCTCCGGGAGGTGCGCTCGATCTCGAAGTTCGGCCTCTCGCAGGTGGTGGCGGTGTTCGACGACGACACCGAGATCTATCTCGCGCGCCAGGTCGTGCAGGAGCGGCTCTCGTCGCTGCGCCTGCCGCAAGGAGCGAGCGCGCCGACGCTCGGCCCCGTCGCTACCGGCCTCGGCGAGGTCTTTCACTACCTCGTCAGCGGTGAGGGCAAGAGCCTCAGCGAGCTGCGGACGCTGCAGGACTGGGTCATCAAACCGCAGCTGCGCTCGGTGCCAGGCGTCGCCGAGGTGAACAGCTGGGGCGGTTTCTCCCGCCAGGTCCACGTCGTCATCGATCCGTTGGCGCTCGAGAAGCACGGGCTCACGCTCGCCGAGCTGATCGAGGCCATCGAGATGAACAACGAGAGCGCCGGCGGCGGCGTGCTCTCGCGCGGCGGAGAGGCCCAGCTCGTGCGCGGCATGGGCCTGCTCGAGAGCGCCGACGACCTCGAGCACGTCGTGGTGCGCTCGGAGGGCGGCGTGCCGCTGCTGCTGCGGGACGTCGCCCGCGTCGAGGAAGGACATGACATCCGGCGCGGCGCAGTCACCGCCGACGGCGCTGGCGAGGCGGTGCTCGGGCTCGGCTTCATGCTCCTCGGCGAGAACAGCCGCGACGTCACGACAGCGCTGCGGGCCCGCCTCACGGCTGTGCAGAAGACGCTGCCCGACGGTGTGCGCGCGGAGGTGGTCTACGACCGCACCGCGCTCATCGACCACGTGCTCGAGACCGTGCAGAAGAACCTGTTCGAGGGCGCGCTGCTCGTCATCGCAATCCTGTTCCTGTTCCTCGGCAACGTGCGCGCGGGCCTTATCGTGGCGTCCGCCATCCCGCTGTCGATGCTGGTCGCCTTCGACCTCATGCTGCGCGCGGGCGTGGCCGGCAGCCTCATGAGCCTCGGCGCCATCGACTTCGGTTTGCTCGTCGACAGCTCCGTCATCCAGGTGGAGAACTGCAGCAAGCGCCTCGCGGAGGACAGCTCCGGCCGCTCGCGCGCGGACATCGTGCGCGACGCCTGCCTCGAGGTGCGCCGTCCGACGCTGTTCGGCGAGCTCATCATCCTCGTCGTCTACCTGCCGATCCTCACGCTCACCGGCATCGAAGGGAAGATGTTCCGCCCCATGGCGCTGACGGTCATCTTCGCGCTGCTCGGCTCGCTGCTCATCTCGGTGACGCTCATGCCGGCGCTCTCGCGCTTGTTTCTCCGCCGGCGCCCTCCTGGGCGAGGACTCGCCGACGGCGACGCGAAGGGCAGCTCCGATCCATGGATCGTCCTGCAGCTTCGGCGCCTCTACCGCCCGCTGCTCGAGCGCGCGCTGAACGCCCGTGCGCTCGTGCTCGTGCTCGCCCTCGTCGTCGCTGGCAACGGCCTGTTCGTCGCCAGCCGGCTCGGCAGCGAGTTCGTTCCGCAGCTCTCGGAGGGCGCGCTGGCCATCAACACCATTCGCCTCGCGAGCGTGTCTCTCGAGGAGTCGGTGCGCTACGGCACGCAGATCGAGCGCGCGCTCTTGCAGGCGTTTCCCGACGAGCGCGTAGGCGAAATAGCCCGCGTTTCTGGTGACCCCGCGAAGTATGGCATG
>CAYLZW010000294.1:0-7033 GCA_964388085.1 uncultured Myxococcales bacterium
CAGCTCGGCGTCGGTCTCGGCGTCGTGATCGCTCGCGAACGCGATCGGCAGCACGTCCTGACGACGAGACAGCGGCGCGAACGCGGACGCGAACAGCACCGTCGCGTTCTTGTACCCCTCCGCCTTCGCCGTCGCGCCGTGTGACTTGGCGCCGAGCAGCTTCACGCGCAAGAGCCGCGCGCGCGCGAGCGGGGCCAGCGTCAGCGCTTGCGCCGGGACGCGCACGTACGCGCGGGAGGCGTTGAAGTTCTCGACGTTGATCTCGAAAGGCGACAGCCCGTCCACGGTGAAGCCGAAGCGAACGCCCCGCCGCTGCAATGCGCCCACGAGACCGTGCAAGGCTTGCATTCGGCCAATCTCTTCATCGGGACGAAACACCAACACGAGCGGCCCGTGCGGCACCTGCCCGCGCGCGAGCACCTGCGCCATCGTCATCAGCTCGCTCATGCCGAGCTTGTCGTCGAAGCCCACCGGACGCTCGCCGGGCCCGAACAACAGATCGTGCCCGAGCCACGCGCGCGTCTCCGGATAGCGCTCGACGCTGACCTCCAGCTTGTCATTGCGTGGGTAGGGGATGCGGCCGCCGTCCCACGCGGGCAGCGTACAGAGCCGCTCGACCGCCTCGGTGCCGCGGGAGGTGTCCATGTGCACCATGAGTGCCAGCACGGGCGCGCCAGCGACGTTGCCGGGGACGTCGACGATGAGGTTCGCGTACTCGTCCTGCTCGGAGGCGAAGCCGAGCTCCTGAAAGAAGCGCGCCAGGTGCGCGGACAAATGGCGCTGTCCCTCGGTGGAGGGAATGGTCTCGCTGCGCTCGTCGCTGTGCGAGTCGATGGCGATGACGCTCTGCAGGTTCTCGCTGCCGAGCGCGGCGAGCTCGTCGAGATCGAACGTGAAGCCGGGTTCCATGGGACCTCCTACCTGATGACGACGGCTAACAGGGCTTTCGCCGCGAAGAAACGACTTCCTTGCGAGGCGGCCCGTGCTAACTGATCACTGCCTCGCGAGCGACGCGCGTTCGCGAGGAGCCGCCGCCCGCGCTCGACTCGCGACGTGGTCGGACATGAATCCAGAGGAGATAAAACACATGCAGCGAAAGCTCGCTCTGTCCCTCATCCTAGCGCTCGGCGCTCCCTTGGGCTGTGTGTCCGCCGGAGACTTCGAGGCGCTGCAGAAGGACTACAACACGACGAAGAGCTCGCTCCAGGCGGAGACGCAAAAGCGCGGCCAGCTCGAGGAGGAGCTCGCGGCCGAGCAGAAGCGCTCGAAAGAGCTCAATAGCCGCATCGCGCTGCTCGAGGGGGAGCTGAGCACGATGACCAAAGAGCGCGACACGGTCGCTGGTGAGGCCGACGGCCTGCGCTCGGAGCTCGCCAACGTCGTCAAGGACAAGTCTCGCCTCAAGAGCTCCGTCGCGGAGATGAAGGTGGCCCTCGAGGAGCTCAAGCAGCGCAAGGCGGCCGCGGACCAGCGCATCGCCGAGTTCAAGAGTCTGCTCGAGCGCTTCAAGTCGCTCATCGACGCCGGCAAGCTGCGCGTGAAGATCGTCGACGGCCGGATGGTCGTAGCGCTCGCCACCGACGTGCTGTTCGGCTCGGGCTCGGCCAAGCTCTCGAAGGAGGGAGCGGCCGCGATCCAGGAGGTCGCGACGGTGCTCAAGGAGATCGAGGGCCGCAGCTTCCAGGTCGAGGGTCACACGGACAACGTGCCCATCAAGACCGCGCAATACCCCTCGAATTGGGAGCTGGCCGCCGCGCGCTCGGTCACCGTCGTGAAGACGATGATCGAGGCCGGTATGCCCGCGGAGCGCGTCAGCGCGGCGTCGTTCGGCGAGAACAAGCCGGCGGCCGCGAACGACAGCAAGGAGGGCAAGGCCTCGAACCGACGCATCGAGATCGTCGTCGTGCCGGACCTCTCGGGCCTGCCCGGCTTCGAGGAGCTGAACAAGGCCGCGGCGAACTGAGCGCACCTACAACACAGAAGACAGAGCGCAGAGCACAGAGCACAGAGCACAGAGCACAAAAGCTCGCGCAAGTCGCAAGGCCGCAGAAGAGGACCAGCCTTCTGGTTCCCCTTCGCGGCTTTGCGGCTCTGCGGCTCTGCGGCTCTGCGGCTCTGCGCGAGATGATTGTACGTCTACTGTGTCGCTACAATCGCGTCGCGCGCGGGCGAATCATTCATCCAGCGCGCCGAGCTCCGCCTGGATCTCGGCCTCGAGCGCGGCGGCCTTCTCCTCGGCGTTCTGGTCGGTGATCTCGGCCGCTGCCTCGGCGGCGTAGGGAGAGTCGGGGACCGCCGGCGCCGCGGGCGCGGACGGCTCGGCGGCAGCCGCCTCCGTAGCAGGCGCGGCTTCGGTGCTGGCCTCGCTACACGCCGTCAATGCGATTGCGCACAGCGCGGGCACGAGTAGCTGCTTGATTCCGATGGTCATCGCGTACCTCCCTTGTCGGTCTTACCCTTCGCGCGCTTGCGGGTCGGCTTGTCAGCGTCGTCCTTGGCGGGCTTGTCCCCGGCCGAGGCCTTCTTCTCATCGGGCACGTCCTTGGCGGCGCCTTCCTCGGCGTCCGCTGCTTTCTGGCCCCGGCTGTCGATTCGAGCGAGCGCGCGGGTGTGGCGCTTATTCTCGAGCTCGCGCAGGTGGCTCGCCTTCTCCTTGAGCTTGTCCTTGTTGCCGCTGTTGGCGAGCGAATCGAGGCGCGCGATCTTCGCGAGGCGCCGCTCGTGCTTCTCGATCTCCTTCTTACGCGCGTCGTCGTGCGCCGCGCCGGCCGTCCCCTCGTCGGTGTCCTCGGCCTTCTTGGCTTCCTTGTCGGCCTGCTTCTCGGCCTTGTCCGCCGCCTTCTCCGCCTTCTTGGCTTCCTTCTCGGCCTGCTTCTCCGCCTTCTTTTCAGCGCCCTTCGCTTTCCCCTTGGCCTTGGCCTTGGCCTCCGCTTTCGCCTTGGCTTTGGCCTTGGCCTTCCCCTTGGCATCGGCGCTCTTGCCTTGCGCGAGCTGGACGACGTCGCTCGGGGCGGTCCCGGTCGTGTCCGATTGGGTGGCGAGCGCGGTACCCGGCAGCGCGAGCGCTGCGACGAGCGGGAGCATCAAACCGAGCCTGGATGGCATCATTCCTCCTGGGTTGGGCGCAGCTTACCCCCCCCGACCCCTCGCGGTGATCCCCCCTCGCCTCCGCTGCGCCTTGCCAGCGAACGAAATCCGCTTCGCGATCATGGGACCAACGCAAGCGATCGGGGGGGGTAGCAGGCTGCTAAAACGCCAGAAGGGCTTCGCACCGCGCGGCGAGCGAGGCAGCGTCTTTCAGCACCCGGTTCCCCCCGCTCGTCAACCGCCACCAAGCGCCCACCGCGAGACGAGACACTCCGCGATTGCCGCGCCTGTACCGCGGGAGGCCGCCGCGCGTGAGCGCTCAGCCGTCGCCGTCGGCCTCGATCAGGCGGACGACCGTGCCGTCGGCGACGCCGCGATCGACGATGCCGAGCTCCTCGGCGAGCGCGCGCGAGACGTCGAGCACCCGGCCGGCGACGAACGGGCCCCGATCGTTCACACGACACGTCGCGGACGCCCCGGTGTCGGTAATGGTGACGCGCAGGCGCGTGCCGAACTTGTGCTTCTTGTGGGCACAGGTGCGCGCGCGCGGATCGTAGCGCTCCCCATTGGCGGTGAGGTTGCCGGCGAGGGAGTCGTGGTACCAGGAGATGCCGCCCTTCTGGAGGTCGGCCTGGCCCACGATCACGCCCGGTGTCTCCTCGATGACGGGCGCTGGCGGCGGCCTCTTCCGCTTCACGCGGGGGCGCTTTTTGCGCGGTGTCTTGTCCGCGGCGGCTGGCTCCTCTTCTACCTGCGAGGCGCGCTGGGTCGCGCAGCCCGCCGCCGCCGCGCCGCCGAGCGCGAGCAGGAGCGACAGGCCGAGGCGCTGGGTGAGCGCTCGTGGCAAAGGGCGCTTCAGCGAAAGATTCGACAGCTCGGTCATGTCGAGAGCCCCCGTCTGGCACGGCGCGATCACATGCTGCGCAGGTAGTCGCGCAGCTGGCCGGCCGTGCGGAACTTCTTCAGGATGAGGCTGCGCTTGAGGCCGCAGACGATCTCCTTCACCTCGGGCGGCTGCTTCGCGTAGTGCCGCTTGCCACCCGTGGCCTCGTGGAGGAGGCGCACGAGATCGATGACGTCCTCGGCGATGGTCGCGCTCGATGAAGGCCCGAGGTGGAAGAGATCGAGCAGCTTCAGCTCGAAGCCGAGCGCGCGGCGCCGGACGAGCACGTTCTCGGAGTGGAGGTCGCCGTGGTATTCGCGCGATTGGTGAATGCGCGCGACGCCGTCCGCCAGCTCGTGCAAGAGATGGAGCGCCTGAAAGGGCGACAATCGACGGCCGGGCTGACGTTTGAGAAAGCGGGCCAGCGGCTCGCCCTCGACGTACTCCGAGATCATGACCGTGATCGGATGACCTCGCAGCATGAACTCGTCTTGCGAATAATACTGAATCAGGATCGGACAGTCCCGCAGCTTATGTAGCTTCTTCGCGTAAAAGCGCGCCGTTCGATTGCGCACGTTCCGGTGCGGGAAGAACAGCTTCGCCGCGCGATCGATGCCGGTGCCGTGCTCGCGCACGCGGTAGACCTCGCCCTCCCAGCCGCCGCCGAGCTTGCCGACGACCTCGAAGTGACGCACGAGCGTGTCCCCGGGCTCGAGGTCGAACGACTCGATCACCGGCACGCTCGAGGGCTTCTTCCGGGGCGGCATGGGCCGAACATAGCGCCCGCGCGGAGGGGGAGAAGCGTGAACGGAGACCCTGACGGCGGCGGCGGCGCTATGCTCACGGCCCCTTGACGCGAGAGGATCGCTCATGCGCGCGCTCGTTGTGGTCCTTGTGAGCTGCCTGCTCCCCCTGGCGGCCTCCTGCGCGTCGAGCGGGGCGGCCAAGGGGCCGCGCACGGGCGGCACGGACGCGCGCTTCCCGAGCTCCGACGAGCTGCGCGCCCTCGCTGAGCGGCCCGCGCCGGCGGCGCTCGGGGACGCACAGGGCCAGTGGGACGTGTCGGCGTGGACGCTCACGGGTCCGCTGCCGGACGGCGTCGCGCTCACGCCGCACGAGCCCGTCAACGACGTGGAGCGGATGCTCGAGGCCGCCGCCGGAGGCCGTGCGGACGTGGCGCTCAGCGAGGGCATGCACTGCGTGGCGCGCGAGGTCGGGCGCTTCTTTCTCGCGCACGACGCCTACCCGGGCGATCGCGTGCGCAGCTTCATCGTCGGCCGGTGCGGCGCGACGGCGATTCAAGTGCAGTGGCGCAGCATCAACGGCGACCTCACCGGCTTTCGCGGCGAGCGTCTGTTGCCGGAAGAGTGGTACCCGGACGTGCAGACCATGATCGCCGCCGTCATCGGGCGCGGTGCGCAGGAGCTCGGTGTGGCGGTCGTCCGGGAAGGCAGCCGCGTCGTCGTTCTCGCCGCCGCCGGCCTGCGCCGCGCCGTCGTCGAGCCGCTGCCGCTCGTGCCGGACGAGCACGGCATCGTCGAGGTGCGCGGCACGATCCTGACGAGGGCCGATCGCGTGAGCGCGCTCATCACCCAAGGGCGCTTCGAGGCCGTCGAGTGCGCCGCCGATCCCGAGGTGAAGCTGCCGCGCTTCGCCTTTTCGTGCCCGACCGCCGTCAGCGACGCGCTTGCGCGCATCGAGATCGGCGCCTACGTCGAGGGCCGCTTGCTCGGCGATCGCATCGCGGACTTCCTCGCGCGGCCCGATGGCGGCAGCGGCGAGCGCTACCAGCGCATCGCTTACGCGCCGCCCCGCGTCGCCTCGGACAGCGCACACGCCGACGACGCCCTCCTCGAGCTGCTCAACGGCGTGCGCGAGGACGCCGGCCTCGCCCCCGTCCGCTTGGCGCCGGCGCAGCACGCTACCGCCAAGCGGCTCGCGCCCCATTTCTTCGGCGCGCTGCTGACGAGAGACCAGGGCACCCGCGAGCGCGTCGCGCTCGGCATGATGGCCGGTTGGGACGTGCGCGGGATCGTGCAGCGCGGCTCCATCGCGTGGAGCCTGCTGCAACGTTCGCGCGACCTCTCCGAGCTGCTGGCCGCCGGCCTCGAGAGCCCATCGGCTCGCGCGGCGCTCCTCGACGCGGACGCCGATCAGGTGGCCCTCGGCGTCGTCATGCTCCCGAAAGAGGACACGGTCGCGGCGCTGTTCGGCACCTACTCGGTGTATCAGCCGACCGCCTTCGAGGAGGACGCCGCGCGCGCCTATTCCGTGCTCGCCAAGCGGCGAGACGCGGCGGGCGCGGATCCCCAGCGGCGGCTGACGAAGGCGGAGCCCATCGTGCTCGAGCTGGCGCAGGCCATCGAGGACGAGGACATGACGACGAGCGAGGCCCTCGCCGCGCTCTCGAGGATGGCCAGCGCGGCGACGAACCGCTCGGTCATCGCCTTCGTGCTGCCGACGCGGGAGCTCGAAGAGCTCGAGGTGCCGCCGGACCTCCTCCTGAAGCCGGCGGTGGACGTCGCGCTGGCGGTCGCGAGGACGCGGGACGAGGGAGAGGCGTGGGGCCATCTCGTCGTGCTCGTCGTCATGGCGGTGGACGGGCCGGTGCGGACGGCTCGCGCGGCCCCCCTCACCTCTCCTGCTCCTCCCGCCTCCTGCAGCGTTTGCGAGCGCGCTTCACCCGCGACCTGATGCGGATGCGGTGCTAGATCCCGCCGCGGTCACGCTGCCGCGGAGAGCGCATGGTCACGGAGTCCCTCAGCTTCTTTTCTCGCCTGCTTCTCGGGCTCGTCTTGCCCTTCCGCTTGCTGGTCGACGGGCAGCTCGCGGCCCAGGTCGCGCGTCTCACGCGGGAGGGGTCGCTTGCGCTCGGGGGCGACGCGAGCGAGCGCGTTCGTCAGCTCGAGGCGGAGGTCTCGTCGCTGCAGCAGCGCACGACGACGGGGGAGCCGGCGGCGCAGGGCGCGGCGAAGACAGCGCCCGCCGTCGACGCGCACGCAGCGGCGCTGCAGGTGCTGGCCATCCTGCAGCGGGACGGGCGCCTCGTGGACTTCCTGAGCG
>CAYLZW010000295.1:0-7028 GCA_964388085.1 uncultured Myxococcales bacterium
CTTCCCCTTCCCCTTCCCCTTCACCTTCCCCTTCACCTTCCCCTTCACCCTCACCTTCCCCTTCACCCTCACCTTCCCCTTCCCCTTCCCCCTCGCTCGGGCCAGCGTCGACGAGCGTGCCTGCGTCGTCGCCGGAGACGCCGGCGTCGAACAAGGGCGGTGGCGCCGCGAAGCGATCGACGCGAGAAATGCGCACCTCTTCGATCGTCGCGGCGACCGCGCCGTCGTTCGTCGGGCATGCGTCGCGGGCGCCGCCGGGACCGCCGATGGTCAGGGGATGCGAGCTGCCGTCGAGCGCGCCGGGCGCGAACGTCGCCTCTCCGGCGGGGACCCCGTCGATGACGAAGCGGGCCACGCCGGACGCCGCGTCATAGGCGAAGGCCACCTCGTGCCACTGTCCGGCGACGAGCGGCGTCGTCGATACGAGAGAGCGTTGCTCGCCCCCGACGAGCACGCGCGCGTGGAGCTGCTGAGAGTCCTCGAGCACGAGGACGTACGCGCCGTCACCGAGGTTGCCCTTGCCGAGGAGCAGCCGGTAGTTGTTGTTGGTGTCGCAGTCCACGGGAGCGTCGAGGCGGAGCGTCATCTCGATCGTCAGCCCGTTCACCGCGTTCAGCGACGAAGAGTGCGGCACCTCGACCCAGGCGTCGGTGCCGTTCAATACGAGCGCTTTACCGCTCGGTCCGTTGTTGGCCGCGGGGAACGACGCGCCGCCGTGCACGACGCCGGTGTTGAAGTAGCCCGAGGTGTCGGGTGTCCTCGTACGGTCGAGCACCCCGTCGCGCGTGACCGCCTCGTTCATGTGCCACACGCCCGCGTACTGCCCGTCGAGCCCGTCGTCGAAGACGATCTCCGTGTAATTCTGCGTGTTGCTGCCGAAGAAGGGCCACACGTCGGCGCCCTCGGTGACGGGCAGCGGGTCGAAGGTGAGCGGGCCAGGGGAGGAGAAGAACAGCCTGACCTCATCGTCGGTCGAAGGGTTCACGGCGCCGTCCACGTGCGCCACCGCCCAGTTGGTCGGATAGCCAAGCACCGAGATGCCGCCACGGCGAGCGCCGCAGCCGCCCGGATCGTTCTCGGCGCGACAGGGCACCACCACCGACGTGAAGATGAGCGCTTCGCCGTCGGGGAACAGCCAAGGGTAGGCGCCGTGGAAGTCGTCCGCGGGCTCCTCCCCGAGCTCGATGTCGCCGAACATGCGCGGCCGGCGATCGCGAAAGACCTCCCCGTCGGTGGCGCGCAGCGGTCGCTCGCCGAGCGCGTACACGCCGTTCACACGCGGGTCATTGACCATGTGCGCGAAGTCGTGCGGGCCGTCCCAGCCGGTGGCGCCGCAGGGGGCGTCATTGGTGGCGTACATCAGGATGTCGATCTGGCCGTCGTTGTCCGGGTGCCCCTGCCAGACGAGCAGCTTGCCGTCCTTGGTGACGGTGGGCTCGATGCCGCGGAGGTCGACGTCACCGGCGGCCTTGAGCGGCTCCCGCGCGCCGTGCCACTGCCATTTGTAAACCGCGGCTGTCGCCGTGCGCGGGCTCGAGACCCACAGCATCAAGCGGCGACGGCGGAGCCCGTTGTGCTCGCCCGCGTACGCGTTCGAGTCGATCACGTAGAGGTCGTAGCAGTCGTAGCTGCCTGCCTCGCTCGCGTCGCCGTCCTCGTCACAGCGGAAGGGGGCGCGGGAGGAGTCCGCTTCACACAGCGCGAGCGCGTTCTCCCCGGCCTCGAAGGGCTGGATGAGCGCGAAGTCGCTGAAGGCCCCCTGCTGCAGATCGGGGAAGCCCTCGTCGTCATACGCGACGCCCTCCGGCCGCAGCACGGTCGCGAACCAGCCGCCGGCTGCGTCGTCGTTGCCGCGGCGCACGACGAACAAGCGGCCGTCGAAGCTGACGTTGTGGCCGTTGCCCGCGAGCGGTGATGTCGTGGCGCGCGTCCCGGTGGCGGCGCGCGCGAAGGGGGGCGCGGCGAGCGCCACGGTGCAGACGAGGAGCGTGGCCAGCGAGAGGCGAGCGTGCATGGGACCCCCGGTGCGGACGTCCCTGCGTAGCCGATGGAGCCGGCTGGGAAACCCCCCTCGGCCTCGGCGTTACTGGCCCTTCGCTGCCTGCAGCTTGCGAAGCTCCGGCAGCGCGAGCTTCATCTGCTCGAGCGTCCGCAGCGCGCGGAAGGCCACGGCCGCACCGGCGCCGAGGGCGGCGGTCTCGTGCTGCTCCTTCGCGAGCTCGGCCTTGAGCGCCTCGATCAGCCCTGCGTCGGACGCGCCGGGGGGATCCTTCTCGAGCAGGCGCCCGAGCTCGATGTCGATGCCGTGCGCGCGCGCGAGCACGCTGCCCTCGTCGGGGCCCTCTCGCTGTAGGCGCGCGGCGGCGTCGTCGAGCACCCGCTTCACCGCGGCCGGCTCGAGCCCCTTCTCGAGCTGAACGACCTCGGCCTGCATGCGCTCGGCGCCCGCCTTCTGCGCGGGCAGCGACGTCAGGATGCCTTGGATCTCTCCCCGCAGCTTGCGGAGCGCCGCGATCTTCAGCGCGAGGCGTCGCTCCTCGTCGCTGGCGTCCTCGAGCGCGCTGCCCTTCAGCAGCGCCTCCAGCCGTGGATCCCGAACGGCGGAGTCGTCCGCGACGGTCGGCGCGCCCTGTCGCAGCCGCCCTTCGAACGCGCCGGCCTCGAGGAGCGCCTTGTAGGCGGCCTCCCCGACGATGCGCTGGCCCTCGTCCGAGAGGTGGGTGTCGTTCGGCAAGAGGAGGTCCGCCTCGCCCGCGGCCTGCAGCGGGGGGAGCGCGTCAATCACGAACGCGCCCTTCGCCTTCATGGCAGGCAAAAGCTGCGCCATCAGCGGCGTCGGCTGGGCCATCCAGGCGGCGGTCTCGAAGCCGACCTTCTCGAAGTACCCGTGGTAGCGCTCGTCGATCTGCAGCCCCACCGGCAGGATCAGCCAGGCGCAAGTGGCCTCGAGACGATCGCAGGCGGCCTCCACGCGGGTGACGTCCTCGAGGAGCCGCCCTATGGCGGCGGGCACGCGGGAGCCGGCCTTCACCGCGAGCAGATCCGCGTAGCGCGAGGGAGTAACGAGGCCAAAGGCGAGGTCCCAGGGGTTTATCTCTTCACGCTTCGCCATCTCTACAATCGTGGGATCGTATGCGGCGACGCGCTTGTGCAGCTCCGCGGCGGAGACCTGATAGATCTCGCCCGCGTGCGCGAGGTTGTGATCGAACGTCGTCGGCCCCGAGCCGAGGCCGCTGACGACGCGCGCGAGCAGCCCGGCGAGCACGCTGTGTTGCTTCACGAAGGCCGCCACCCCGGAGGGCCCCCGACCGAGCGTCACCGGCTCCGGGACCGGCATGCCGCGCGCCTCTTTCTCGATCGCGAGCTCGTAGTCGAGCACGTCGTTGCCGAGGTAGAGGCCGATGACGACGAGATCGGGCCGCACCCGCTCGCCGAAGTCCTCGAGGTTCTTCCGGTAGTGCGGCAGGCCGGTACCCATCTGCCCGAAGTTGTAGAGGGTGACCCCCTTGCCGCCCGCCACGGCGCGGGCCTCGAGCACGCGCGCCCAATTGCTGCCGCCGTCGTCGCCGCCGACGTCCTTGTACTCGGTGAAGGAGTCGCCGAGCGCGAGCACGCGGTACTCCCCCGGCTGCTTCGGCGTCACCACCTCCACCCGATCCTCGAGCGGCGGCACCGCCGCCCAGCCGCCGGCTCCCGAGGGCAGGGCGACGCGCAGCGCCATCTCGGCGAACAGCAGACACACACCGGTGACGACGACGAGCAGGAGCAGGTTCCTGCGCAGGGCGCCGTGCGTCCCGGTCAGCGCATCAGACATCTACGACTCCCTCACCGTGCGCCGCGGCCCGCGCTCGAGCTTCCGGCCTCGCTGGTCTCGGTGGCATCTCGCTCGTAGGGACTGCGCGGCGTGGCGTCCGGTCGCGCACGGTGATCTCGACGGGGAAGCCGACCTCGGCGGCCACGTCCTCGGCGTCGTCGAGCGCGAACAGCGACACGGCGCTGCAGCCCTCGAAGGTGCACTCTCGCAACACGCCCTTGGTGAACGCATCTCCGTCCCGTCCCTTGGCGCCGGTATATCCCGTCAGGCAGCGCAGGCCGCAATCGTCGACCACGAACACGGGGCTGCGTTCGAGCACGCCCGGCTCAGCTCCCTCGGCGAAGCGCCACAGCAGCTCGGGACCGTGCGGCAGCGGCGTGAAGTTGCAGCCGAGCCGCCGCTTGTGCACGTAGATGCCGTCGTTGGCCACCGCGTGCGTGAGGCCGAAGTCGATGGATGTGTCGCGTTCTTTGAGCGCGTGCTCGAACAGCGCGACCTCGAGCCTGGCCGTCAGCTCGCGCTGCGTAGGCGCGTCGAGGGACTCGCAGCCGCGGATGCCGTACTTCCAGTTGAACAGCGTGCCCGGATCCGCCGGTGAGCGGTACAGCAGCGAGCCGATGACGGGCTTGCCCTCGTGCTCGACGAGCAGGAGCTCGCCGCGATCCTGCAGCGTCTCCGTCAGGCGCTCGAGCGAGCTGACGCTGGCCGCGGCACCGAAGCGCGTGTGCGCGAGCGGCTGGTACATCGTCGCGTGAAAGTCGCGCAGCTCGTCGACGTCACGCGAGATCCTCCAGCGCGGCGCCTGCTTGTGCGCGCGCCGCAGCACGCGGCGGTACGGCTTCGAGCGCACCTGCTCGAGCTGCTCCTCGAAGGAGCTCGAGACCGGCAGCATGGCGCGCAGAAAGACGGGGTGGCGAAAGGCGCCCTCCAGGCCGCCGATCCAGTCGAACAGCGGGTCCACGAGCAGGACCGGCGCTCGGTTGCCCCGCGACAGGCCGTGAGCGGTCGTCGGGTCCCGTCGCGCGGCGAGGAAGCTGACGAGCCCTCCCTCTTCCTGAAGCTCGCGCCTCCAGCCGCCGGCGTCCGCGTGCGGCCGGTAGGCGAGCAGCGCGTCCCCCTCGAGCAGCGCGCGCCCGAGGTAGTGCACCTCGAGGTCGGGGCCGCCGTGGGGCAGCGGCCCCCGGTGCACGGCGTAGACCCAGCTCGACAGCGCCGCGAGCCCACGCACGTCGTGGACGACGTCCTTGGCGCGCTCAATGAACGGATCGAGCGAGCCGGGCAGTCGCGCTCGAGCGCTGCGCAGCGTCGCCCGCAGGGTCCGACGGAGCATGGCGGACCCCTTCAGAAGATGGTGTAGATGAACGGCGCGAGCGCGGAGCCCTGGGCGAACACGAGGAGCGCTCCGACGAGCACCATCGTCAGCACGATGGGCAACAGCCACCACTTCTTGCGCACCTGCATGTAGGCCCACAGCTCGTTCATCAAATCGCCCATGGCTCCCTCACTTCCTGAATACGAAAGGTTAGAAACTATCGGTCAGAACTGTCTCTTGAGGTCGCTGCGGCGGCGGGCGTGCTCCCGCGTCTGCCAATAGGAGCCCTCTCGCTGCGGGTGCAGCAGCGGCTGGTGCCCGAGCAGCCGGCCGACGAGCGCGAACGGGGTGATGACGAGGAGCCACATGACGCCGAGAAAGATCGGCGTCGTCACCTTGGAGATCGCGTGCGCGAGCGCCATCCACGCGCGGTAGAGCGGCCCGAGCTTCGCCGGCATGACGACGCCGAGCAGCCACAGCGTGCCCGCGAGCGAGCCGAAGGCGATGGCCGCCGGCGGGTTGCCGCGCCAGAGGACGATGCCCCCGAGCACGCCGAAGGCGGTACCGACGGGGAAGGCGAACTTTCGGCCCTCCCTCTTGGTGAAGGGGGTGCTCTGTGCGGGCGTGAGGGCGGTGCTCGACATGAGGCTTTCCGTGACGTCAATCGAGGGCGAATTCCTCGCGCCAGTCCTTCTCTTCCTGAAAGGCGGGCTGATCCTTCTTCGAGAACACGAAGGGCCAGACCACGAGCGTGTCCATGTCGGTGCGCATGAAGCAGCGGTAGGCGTCGAGCGGGGAGCACACGATGGGCTCGCCGCGCACGTTGAAGGACGTGTTGACGACGACAGGACAGCCGGTCTTCTGCTCGAACCGCGAGATGAGCGCGTGGTACTCGGGGTTCGTCTCCTTCGAGACGGTCTGCACACGAGCGCTGTAGTCCACGTGCGTGATGGCGGGGATCTCGCTGCGGGGCACGTTCAGCTTCTCGATGCCCCAGAGCTGTTTGTCGCCGTCGCTCATCTCGCGGCAGCGCTCCTTCTTCACGGGCGCGACCAGCAGCATGTAGGGCGAGTCGGCCTCGAGCTCGAACCAGTCCTGCACCTTCTCCTCGAGGACGCTCGGCGCGAAGGGGCGGAAGCTCTCGCGGAACTTGATCTTCAGGTTCATCACCTTCTGCATCTTCTCGCTGCGCGGATCGCCGAGGATGCTGCGCGCTCCGAGCGCGCGGGGGCCGAACTCCATGCGGCCGTTCATCCAGCCGATGACCTTCTCGCTCGCGAGATCGGAGGCCACGCGCTCGATCAGCGCGTCGTGCTCGAGCCGCTCGTACACCGCGCCGAGCGGTCCGAGCTGCTGCACGACGACGTCAGGCTCGAAGGCTGGGCCGAGGTAGCTGCCCTTCATGGCGTCGCGCGCGTGCACCTTCCGAGGCTGCTTCAGGTGTCTGTGCCAGGCGAGCAGCGCGGCGCCGAGCGCCCCCCCGGCGTCGCCCGCGGCCGGCTGAATCCAGATGCGCTCGAACGGACCCTCGCGCAGCACGCGCCCGTTGCCGACGCAGTTGAGCGCGACGCCGCCCGCCATGACGAGGTTCGCAGAGCCCGTCAGCTCGTGCGCGGTGGCCGCCATCTTGAGCATGACGTCCTCGCACACCTCCTGGACCGAGCGCGCGAGATCCATCTCGCGCTGCGTGAGCTGGCTCTCGGGCTGCCGCGGCGGGCCGCCGAACAGCTCGTCGAACGCCGGCGTCGTCATGGTGAAGCCCGAGAGGTAGTTGAAGTACTTCTGGTTCAGCTTGAACGACCCGTCCGGGCGCAGGTCCATGAGCTTGTCGTAGATGAGGCCCGTGTATTTCGGCTCCCCATAGGGAGCGAGCCCCATGACCTTGTACTCGCCGGAGTTGAC
>CAYLZW010000296.1:0-7019 GCA_964388085.1 uncultured Myxococcales bacterium
GCGCCCGCCTCGATCATGCCCTTCATCAGCTCGAAGGCGTTCAGCGGCCCGCCGAAGCCGGCCTCGGCGTCGGCGACGATGGGGGCGAACCAGTCCCGCTGCGCGCCGCCCTCGGCGTGCTCCACCTGATCCGCGCGCGTGAGCGCCTGGTTGATGCGCCGCACGACGTCGGGGACCGAGTTCGCGGGGTAGAGGCTCTGATCGGGATACATCTGGCCGGCGACGTTGGCGTCGGCCGCCACCTGCCAGCCGCTCAGGTAGATGGCCTGGAGGCCGGCCCGCACCTGCTGCACGGCCTGGTTGCCGGTGAGCGCGCCGAGCGCCCGCACGGGCTCGTCCTGCTCGGTGAGCAGCCGCCAGAGCTTCTCGGCTCCTCGTCGCGCCAACGTGTGCTCGACCTTCACGCTGCCGCGCAGCTTGTCGACGTCCGCTTGCGTCCACGGGCGCTGGATGCCGGCGAAGCGTTCCCGCTGCGCGCCGGTACGCGCCGCTCCCTTCGTTCGAGGGCTCGTGTGCCCGTTCGCGTGCCCGTTCGCGTGACCGTTCTTGCTGCCGTTCGCTCGTTCGTCCTTCTTGTCGGCGCTCATCGCTGCTTCCTCCCTGCGTGTAGAGGGCGCCTGCCCTCGGAGCGCGCTCCCGAGAGCGGCTCGTCCGGTTTCCGTTCCTGCTGCCGTCCTGTTCAGATTTGCTCGTAGGCGGAGAGCGTGAGGAACTCCTCGCACTCGTCCGCCGTCGAGAGGCGGACGAAGAGCTGCTTCGCCGCCTCGTACGCGCCCGCCTCGAAGCGCTCGTCCCCGACGTCCATGCGGATGCGCGCCATCTCGTCAGCGACGACGCGATCGAAGAGCTCGCGCGTCACCTCGCGGCCGTCGTCGAGCCGCGCCTCGTGCTTCAGCCATTGCCACACCTGGGTGCGCGAGATCTCGGCCGTGGCCGCGTCCTCCATCAGCGAGGAGAGCGGCACGCAGCCGTTCCCGCCGAGCCAGGCCTCGAGGTACTGCACGCCGATGCGGACGTTCTCCCGCAGCCCCTGTTCGCTGCGCGTGCCCTCGGGGACGCGCAGCAGATCCTCGGCGCGCACCTGCACGTCGTCACGCAGCACATCGAGTTGGTTCGGCTTGCCGGCGAGCACCTGCTCGAAGCTCTCGCGCGCGAGCGCCACGAGGCCCGGGTGTGCGACCCAGGTGCCGTCGTGTCCGTCCTTGACCTCACGCTCCTTGTCGGCCCGCACCTTGGCGAGCGCGGCCTCGTTCGCCGCTGCGTCCGACTTGATGGGGATCTGCGCCGCCATGCCGCCGACGGCCGAAGCGCCTCGCCGGTGACAGGTCTTGACGACGAGCTGCGTGTAGGCGCGCATGTTCGGCTGCGTCATGCCCACCTGCCCGCGATCGGGCAGCACGCTGTCAGCGTCGTTCCGGTGGCACTTGATGAAGCTGAAGATGTAGTCCCAGCGGCCGCAGTTGAGGCCGGCCGCGTGCTCCTTCAGCTCGAAGAGGATCTCGTCCATCTCGAACGCGGCCGGCAGCGTCTCGATGAGCACCGTCGCTTTCACGGTGCCGGGCTTGATGCCGAGCGCCTGCTGCGCGTGGACGAACACGTCGTTCCACAGCCGCGCCTCGAGGTGGCTCTCGAGCTTCGGCAGGTAGAAGTAGGGACGCGTGCCGCGCCGGACCTGCTCCCTCGCGTTGTGGAAGAAGCACAGCCCGAAGTCGAACAGGCTCGCCGGCGCGCGCCGCTCGTCGACGAGGCTGTGTCCTACGACAAAGTGCTTCTCCTCGAGGTGCCAGCCGCGCGGTCGGACCATCAGCAGCGCGCGCTCGTCGTTCAGCGTGTAGCGCTTGCCCCGCGCGGCGTCCTCTTTCGACAGCGTCCCTCGCACCGCCGCCATCAGGTGCTTCTGCCCGAGCACGACGTTCTCCCACGTCGGCGCGAGCGAGTCCTCGAAGTCGGCCATGAAGACCTGTGCGCCCGAGTTGAGCGCGTTGATGATCATCTTGGCGTCGACGGGGCCGGTGATCTCGACGCGGCGATCGAGCAGCTCGTCGGGCAGCTTCGCCACGCGCCAGTCGCCCTCGCGGACGTGCTTCGTTTCGTCGAGAAAGTCGAGCGCCTCGCCCTGATCGCGGCGCGCTTGCGCCTCCTTGCGGCGCGCGAGCAGCTCGTCCACGCGCGGGCGGAAGCTCCGCACGAGCTCGCTCACGAATTCGAGCGCGGCGGGCGTCAGGACCTCGCGCATCTCATCGGTGATGGGCGCGGTGACGCGGCCTGATTTCTCCGGATCGGCGGTGCGAGCGACCACAGGAACCTCCCTCGGCTGAGGTGTCGGTGCTGCATCGCGTTGTAGTGTTGGTCGCCCGCCGTATCCGGTCGAAATCACCTGCAAAAACGGCCCAATAGGGCCGCCTTTTTTATCCTGTATTTTCTGCGCGAGAGGCGCCTTTCTTACGCGCGCTCGAGCACATGAGCGCGCACGAAGTCACCCACCTGCTTCGTGCTCAGCGTGCCGCCGAGATCAGGCGTCACAGCGCGCTCCTGAATCGCCGCTGAGACGGCTTCTTCGATGGCGCGGGCTTCGGGCTGGCACTCGAGGAAGTCGAGCATCATGGCCGCTGTGAGGAACGCTGCCAGCGGGTTCGCCGTTCCCTGCCCGGCGATGTCGGGCGCCGAGCCATGCACGGGCTCGAACAGGCCGATGCTGCCCGGGTTCAGGTTCGCGCTGCCCGCGAGCCCGAGGCTGCCGACGAGGCCGGCGCCGAGATCCGAGAGGATGTCGCCGAACAGGTTGTTGCCGACGATGACGTCGAAGCGCTCGGGCCGCTTCACCATCTCCATGGCGGCGACGTCGACGAACAGGTGGTCCGTCTCGATGCCAGGGTAGTCCTTGGCGACGTCCCGGAACGTGTCCTGCCAGAGCCCGCCGCCGAAGCGCACCGCGTTCGACTTGTCGGTCATGGTGACCTTTTTGCGTCCGACGCTCACGGCGTAGTCGAAGGCGAAGCGGATGACGCGCTCGACTCCCTTGCGCGTGTTCACGCTCTCGTCGATGGCGACCTCGTCGGCGGTGCCCTTCTTGAAGCGGCCGCCCATGGACACGTAGAGGTCCTCGGTGTTCTCGCGCACGACGACGAAGTCGACCTCCTTCTGGCCCTTGCCCTTGAGCGGACAGAGCGACTCGTCGAGGACCTTCACCGGCCGCACGTTCGCGTACAGGTCGAGCCCCTGGCGCATGCCGAGGAGGATCTCGCGACCATGCGCCATGTCGGGGATGCGCGGATCGCCGAGCGCGCCGAAGTACACGGCGTCGTACTCCTGCCGCAGCTCGTCGAGGGCACCGGCCGGGAGCCCGACCTTCTCGCGCAGCCAGCGCTCGGCGCCCCAGTCCTTGTCGTCGAGCTGGATGCCGAGCTGCCGTCGCTCGCTGAGCGCCTCGAGGAGCAACCGACCCTCGGGGATGACCTCCTGCCCGATGCCGTCCCCCGGGACCACCGCTACACGACGCCTGCGAGCCATACGCACCTCCGAACGAACCGACGTTCTCCCGCGCGGCTAGCAGACGTTTTCCGCTGTGGGAACGGATCGCGGGGCGCGCGGTGCGGCTGGGTTTGCATCGCACTTGGCAGGAGTATTCTCCCGTCAGGGGAGGAATTTTGCATCGCAATCCTAACGTGCGCCTGCCCAGCAGAGGCCTCCCACTTCGCCCATGGAAGGTCGGTGGCGACGACACGTCAGGCGAGCTCCACGGGCACATCTCCGATATCGGCGTGTTTGGGAGTGCGCTCCCAGATGAGAAGGTGTATGAAATCGGCGGCTATTAACCTCGCAGCGCTGGTCGCCCTGAGCCCGTCGAGCTGCGTGCTCATGCCCAACGATGCCGCCCCCCTACCGCCGGTCGTGGAGCCGTTGTTCGAGAACCCGATCACCGAGCCCTGCGGTGAGTTCCTCATCGCTTGGTACGCCCGGCACGCTCTGGTTATCGAGGGAGAGGTGGTTCAGCCGGGAAGTGAACACGATGAGCCTCAATCTACGGCCGAGGTCGCGACGCTAAGGTATGAGTATTGCCCGTGGACCGACCCCGGGAGCCACGACATTCGCGTCCAAACGGAGAACCGCGATGGCACCCGCTCCACCGACGTCGCGCTGGTAATCGTGCGAGAATACGACTCTGACTGTTTCCAATGTTTCTATGAGGCCGACCCCGACACAGTATGCCCTGCTGACGCAGGCGTCGTCTGTGACGACGGCGGCCCGTGACGACGACGAGCAGTACCGGAACGGATCATGGATCCCACGACGCCAATAGTCGGCACGCCCAACCGGCGCGCCTCCCTCTCTCGTCGGCCGCTCACACGTTCGAGAAGTAGCGGCTGTCCACGACGAGCGTGGCGGCCAACAACACCGCGCGCTCGCCGAGGTCGAAGGGTGCGTGGGCCTCGAGGTTGAGATCGAAGTCGTCGCCTTCGGTCAGGAGCTCGCGCGTAACGCCGCCCCAGCGCTTCTCGAGGGTGCCGACGCTCGCTCCGTCGGCGCTCGTGATCTCGAAGCTGCTGGACCCGGTCCGCTTCACCCGCGCGAAGAGCGAGCCGTCGGGGCGGTGCAGCTCGAGGCCCGCGCCGAGCTTGCGGGACAGCAACGGGTACGCGAGCAGCGCGAGCAGGCCGAGCGGCGGCAGCAGAACGAGGAGCGCGAGGCACGCGAGCCCCGCCACCTGCTCGCTCCTGGGCGCGCGCAAGGTCCCGAGCAGGCGCCCCTCCCCGTCGCTGATGCGCTTGGTCCGCTGCAGCGCGTCCGCGAAGCTCGGCGCCTGGTTCACGCGCAGCCACGCGCGGCCGTCGTCGCCAGCGATGTCGAACGACGGGCCCAGGAGGCGCCCGACGAGGAACGTGCAGCCGAGGCCCTGCTCTGTCGCGGTGGCCTCGCCGAAGGCCGTACGGAGCTGGTAGCGGCGACGCGGCGACTCCTGCTCGAGGCGGAAGGGTCCGCCCGAGAGCATCCGCGCGCGCTGGAGGACCTGCAGGCTCGACGCCTTCGCGAGCCACGCCGGCAGTGAGCTGCGCTCGAGGGCCGCGCCCGGTGAGGCGAGCAGCGCCGCGAACGTCTCCTCGTCGACGAACAGGACCCGGCAGCTCGCGCACCACGCGAGCACGCCGCCGGCGACCTGCGCCTTCGCCGAGGGTTTGAAGCAGTCCGGACAGGGCGGGCCTTCGCCGCGCGTCGGGAGGTCCGCGGCGGCGAAGCCGTGGGGTTCGAGCAGCGCGTCCACGGCGTCGTCCCCTCGGATCGCGCGCCCGCCGCAAGTCTCGCAGCGTCGTGCGACGTGCTCGCCGTCGGCGCCGATGCGGACGTCGTCATCCGCCCAGCGCCGCACGCGGCAGCGCGGACACACGGAGCGATAGTCGGGCGGGAGCGCGTTCACCGAGGCGGTGCATAGCACGTGGCTCGACGACTCCTGCGCCCCTCACTCCTCCGGTGCGCGGGAGCCCGAGAAGAGGGCGTCCCCGAGGAGCAGCCCGCCCGCGCTGCCCACGGCGCCACCGACGAGCGCGCCGCCGAGGCCGCCGAGCATCGCGTTCCCGAGGCCGCAGAACCAACCGCTGCAGGGCTGCGCCAGGCCGATGTAACCCCCGACGGCCGTGCCGAGGAGCGCCACGCCTCCCGCACCCGCGGCGCTGAACGAGACGCGTCCGGTGGCGTGTGCCGGGGCGAGGTCGTCGAGGTGCGCGTCGATGGCCGCGGCGCCGCCCGCCAGGAGCGGCGCGGGCAGCACAAGCGCGAACGGAAGGAGCAGGAGTGGCTCGCCGATGAAGAAGTTCGGGGGCGCGAGCGCCGCAAGACCGAAGATGAGCGGGACGCCGAGGGCCACCCCGACGCCACCCGCCCCGGCCGCGAGCACGACGCTCCTCATGGAGAGGGGCCGCCCCGTCTCGACGGGCGCAGCCTCGACGGGCGCAGCCTCGACATGCACGGTCTCGACGGTCGCGTCGCCGTGCGCAGCGGGGATCTCCGCTGCGGTGACGACGAGGGGAGCGGGCGCCACGGGGTTTCCGAGCGCGAAGGAGAGCGCGAGGAGCGGGATGGCGTTCATGCCCATGCCCATCGCAAAGCGCGTGCCTCGACGACAAAGCGTGCGCGGACAGGGGGTTCGCCCCCCGTCGTGCGGAGGGTCACAGCCGGCCCCGGTGGCTCTGACGGCGCCCGGGCGTGTGAAGGAGAAGGGCGCTGTGTGTGCGCGGTCCGCGCGCTCTTGCGGCTGGACGAGTGACCTCCCACAGGCGGTAGAGGCCTTACGGCCGCTTGACCGCTCCGAGGACGCGCGATACGTCCTCCGTGCTCTTCTGCCCGGCGCCGTGGCTGAGTGGTCAAGCAGCGGTCTGCAAAACCGTGAACACCAGTTCGATTCTGGTCGGCGCCTCCACACTCCCTCTGCTGATACAGAAAGACCCCGCTCACTTGAGCGGGGTCTTTCGTCTTGTCGCAGCGAGGTTGCGACTCAGCTCAGCACGGCCTTCGGGTCGACGACGTCGGCCTGGGGCGCGGGGGACTCGAGCTTCGGCGTGGCCACGGGGAGCGTCACGCCGCCCGTGATGATGCCGGCGTCGAGCATCTGGCCGATGAGCAGCATCGCCTTGGCGCTGGTCGACATCTTCTCGACCTCGGCCGCGGAGTAGCCGTTCTTGTTGGTGTCCTTGTTCTGGAGCAGGTGCTCCTTGGCGTAGGCCACCGCCTTGTCGATGTCGCCGGCGCCGATGCGCGCGCCCGGCTTGTGGTCGCGGTAGTCGATGAAGCTGCCGAAGTAGCGCACCGCGAGGCCCTCGGTGCCGCGGCCCTCCTTGTAGAGCTGGTCGCCGAGCGCGTCGATGTCGGCGCGGCTGGTGATGGCGTCCTGCCCGGCGGCGCTCTTCAAGAGGCCAGCGACGTGCTCGAGGCCCTTCTCGGGGACGGCGTGCGCCACGCGGCCCTTGACGCTCTCGATCTCGAGGATCTGCCCGAGCTCGACGAGGGCGCGGCCCGTGGGCGACATC
>CAYLZW010000297.1:0-7016 GCA_964388085.1 uncultured Myxococcales bacterium
CCCCGCCCAAGGACCGCGAGGAAGAGGCTGCCAAAGCGAAGGAGCGCTTCCAGAAGCGCGCCGCCCGGGCGTGACGAGCGGGGATCCAAGAATCCGCGTCGTGCTGGCCCGAGCTTCGATCAGAAGAATTTCTCACGCAAAGCCGCGAAGCCGCCAAGGAGAACGCCTGTGCTTCCCCTTGGCGGCTTTGCCGCTTTGCGTGAAATCGTTCCGATCGCAGCTCGCCTACGAGGGCGAGCCTTTCTTCTCCACGCGCCCGTCGGCGTGCTTCGCGAAGCGCCCGGCGTCGCGCGGATGCACGGGGCCGTTCCCGTCCCACGGCCAGCCGCCGAAGCCCGTGCGCTGGTAGTCGAACACCGTCTCGATGATCTCGGCGCGCGTGTTCATCACGAAGGGGCCGTGCTGCGCGACCGGCTCGCCGATGGGACGTCCCTGCAGCAGCAGAAGCTCGCACTCGTCGTCGCCGGCGACGAGGCTGACCGAGGCGTCACCGCGGAGGTGTACGGCGCTCGATGAGCCGACGTCGCGGCCGAGGACGCGCAGGCCGCTGCCCTCGAAGAACGCGAGCATGCGGTGCGTTCCGGCAGCCGCGGGCGGGAGCGTCCACTTCGCGCCCGGCGCCATGCGGATCGTCCACAAGGCGACGTCAGCCTCGTCGTGGGCGGCCCACGAGTGCGGCGGCGGCGGCGGCGCCTTCTTGTCGCCGAGCTTGCCGGCGATGACCGTCACCTCCGTGCGGCGGCCTGCGTCGTCGACGTGCTCCACGCGCGGGATGTCCTCGCTCCACAGCATGGCGAAGTGCGGCTCGACCATCTTCGAGCTGCTCGGCAGGTTCAGCCAGATCTGGAAGAGCTCGGCCGGGTTATCCCGCTCGCGCTCGACGAGGGGAAACATCTCCGCGTGCACGATGCCGCGGCCGGCGGTCATCCACTGTACGTCGCCGTGCCCGAAGCGGGCCGTGGCGCCGAGGGAGTCCGAGTGGTCGATGAAGCCGCGCCGCACGAGGGTGACCGTCTCGAAGCCGCGGTGCGGGTGCTGCGGGAAGCCGGGCACGACGTCGCCGTGGTACATGCGCCAGCCGTCCTTGCCCTCGAAGTCCATGCCGATGTTCCGGCCGGCCAGCGACGCGGCGGGGCCGAGCTGCTCGTTTCCCTTCGGGTACGCGTCGTCGTGGTGCGCGCAGAACAAGAACGGGTCGACCGTCTCCCAATGCAGCCCGCCGAGCGGTCGCACGGCGAGGATGACGTCGTCGTGCGCGGCGTCCGAGGCGGTGCTCGGGGAGGTGACAGGCTCGTTCTGAGGGGCGTCGTGTGGGGCGGACATGAGGAGGGACATAGCATCACGACACCTCACACGCAGCGCCCGCTAGCGTCGGGTAGCCTCGTGCGCATAGCTCTCGGGCCGGCGCTTCGGCTACAAGGGACGCCATGGCAGAACCCACGCTACCCACGCAGGCCCGCGCCGTCGTCATCGGCGGCGGCGTCATCGGCTGTTCGGTCGCCTACCACCTCGCGCACATGGGCTGCGACGTCGTGCTGCTCGAGCGACACCGGCTGACGGCAGGCACGACGTGGCACTCGGCCGGCCTCATGGTCACCTTCGGGTCCACCTCGGAGACGTCGACCGAGCTGCGCAAGTACACGCGCGATCTGTACGCGCGGCTCGAGGCCGAGACGGGGCAGGCCACGGGCTTTCGGCCCATCGGCTTCATCGAGGTCGCCGCGGACAAGGACCGGCTCGAGGAGTACCGGCGGGTGTCGGCCTTCAACCGCCACTGCGGCGTCGACGTGCAGGAGATCTCGCCCGCCGAGGTGAAGGAGCTGTTCCCGCTCGCGCGCACAGACGACCTGCTCGCCGGCTTCTACGTGAAGGAGGACGGCCGCGTCGATCCCATCGACGTCACCATGTCGCTGGCCAAAGGCGCCAAGCGGAAGGGCGCGCGCGTCATCGAGGGCGTGTCGGTCACCGGCGTGCTGAAGAAGGGCAACGTCGTCACCGGCGTGAAGACCTCGCACGGCGACATCCAGGCCGAGCTCGTCATCAATTGCGGCGGCGCGTGGGGGCGACAGCTCGGCTTGCAGGCCGGCGTCAATGTGCCGCTGCAGGCGGCCGAGCACTATTACCTGCTCACCGATGAGATCCCGGCGGTGTCGAAGTCGTGGCCCGTCCTCGAGGACCCGGGCAGCTACGGCTACATCCGCGAAGAGGGCGGCGGCCTCATGATCGGCCTGTTCGAGACCGTGTGCGCGCCCTGGAAGGTCGAGGGCATGCCCGATGACTTTGCCTTCGGCGAGATCCCGCCCGACTGGGATCGCATGGCGCCCTACATCGAGAAGGCCATGGCGCGCGTGCCCATCACCCTCGACACCGGCGTGCGCAAGCTGTTCTGCGGGCCCGAGTCGTTCACGCCGGACCTGGCGCCGTGCCTCGGTGAGTCGCCCGAGCTGAAGAACTATTTCGTCGCGGCCGGGCTCAACTCCATTGGCATCCTGACCGGCGGCGGCGTCGGCCGCATGATGGCGCACTGGATGCTGCACGGACGGGCCGACGTCGACGTCACCGGCGTGCACGTCGACCGCCTGCACCCGTACCAGGCGAACCCGGAATACCGGCGCACGCGCACGGTGGAGTCCCTCGGGCTCGTCTATCAATGTCATTATCCGACCCGCTCCATGACGACCGCTCGCGGCGCCAAGCGCGCGGCCATTCATGATCGACTGGTCGCGCGCGGTGCGTTCTTCCGCGACGTCAGCGGCTGGGAAGGCGCCGACTGGTACACGCCGGACGGCTCCCCGCCCGACGCCGGCCCGCTCACCTGGGGCAGGCCGAGCTGGTTCCCCTTCTGGCAGGCTGAGCACGAGGCCGCGCGCAGCGGCGTCATCCTCATGGACATGTCGTTCATGTCCAAGCTCCTCGTCCAGGGGCGTGACGCCGGCCGCGTGCTCAACTACGTGTCGGCCAACGACGTCGACGGCGCGAGTGAGACGGTCACCTACACGCAGTGGCTCAATGAGGGGGGGACGCTCGAGGCCGATCTCACCGTCACCAAGCTGAACGACGAGCGCTTCCTCGTGGTCGCCTCCGACACCGCGCACCGGCACGTACAGAGTTGGCTGTCGCGTCACATTCCGCGCGACGCGCACGCCTTCGCCACCGACGTGACCTCCGGTTACGCGCAGCTCAACATTCAGGGGCCACGCTCCCGAGAGCTGTTGCAGAGCCTGACGAGCGTGGACCTCTCGAATGACGCCTTTCCGTTCCGTACGGCGCGCGAGATCGACATTGGCTTCGCGCGCGTGCTCCTCTTGCGCATCACCTACCTCGGCGAGCTCGGCTACGAGCTCTACATCCCCACCGAGCAGGCCGCGCACGTCTATGACCTCCTCGTCGAGCGGGGAGAGCAATTCCGCCTTCGTCACGCGGGGCTGAAGGCTCTCGCGAGCCTGCGGATGGAGAAGGGCTACCGCGACTACGGGCACGACATCGACAACACCGACTCCGTGCTCGAGGTCGGGCTCGGCTTCGCGGTCGATCTGAAAAAGCCCGGCGGCTTCCTCGGCAAAGAGGCCGTGCTCGCCAAGAAGGCCGAGAGCCCGCTGCAAAGGCGCCTCTTGCAGGTGCTGGTCAAAGACCCTGAGCCGCTGATGTTCCACGCCGAGGTCGTGTACCGAGACGGCAAGGCGCTCGGCTATGTGCGCGCGGCGTCCTACGGCTTCACGCTCGGTGGCGCCGTCGGGCTTGCGATGATCGACGCAGGTGAGCCGCTGAACCAGGCCTGGATCGACGCGGGCGCATGGGAGATCGACATCGGCGGCAAACGCTACCCGGCGGTCGCGTCGCTGCGGCCGCTGTACGACCCGAAGAACGAGCGCATCAAGATGTGACCGCGGGCGCTCAGGCGAGCGAGCGAACCCGGAAGCTCCGGTTCTTGATCTTCCCCTCGCGCAGCCCCGCCAAGGCACGCTCGGCACGCTCCCGTCGGACGGCGACATACGCCCGGTTCGGCAGGATGTCGATCTTGCCCACGTCGTCAGCCACGAGCCCGACGTCGCCCGTAAGCGCGCCGAGGATGTCACCCGGGCGTAGCTTGTCGCGCTTGCCGCCCTCGATGACGACGGTGACCATGGGGGCGGGTGCCGGCGGCTTCATGCTGGCCGCGTGCGCGAGGTTGAGCTTCCCCCAGCGCAGCGTCTTGCCTTCCTGTGCCGCGATGGCCTCCGCGCGCGGACGCTGCTTCTCGGTGCACAAGCTGAGCGCGACGCCCTTCTTGCCCGCTCTCCCCGTGCGCCCGACGCGGTGTACGTGCACGAGCGGATCGGTCGGCAGCTCCCACTCGATGACGACGGGGAGCCCCTCGATGTCGAGCCCGCGCGCGGCGACGTCGGTGGCGACCAGCACGGTGCAGCTCTTGTTGGCGAAGCGCAGCAGCACCTGATCGCGCTCGCCCTGCTCGAGGTCGCCGTGCAGCGCGAGGGCGCTGAAGCCTCGTCGGGCCAGCTGCGTGGCGACGTCGCGCGTGTCGACGCGCGTGTGGCAGAACACCAGCGCGGACTCGCTCTTGTGCTCGTAGAGCAGCGCGACGAGCGCGTGCAGCTTCTCCTCGGCGCTGACCTCATAGAAGGTCTGCTCGATCTCCTCGGCGGCGTGCACCTCATCGACGGTGACCTCCACCGGCTCGCGCTGCAGGCTCTTGCTCAGCTTGCGGATCTCGTCCGGGTAGCTCGCCGAGAACAGCAGCGTCTGGCGCTTTCGCGAGGTCTGCTTGACGACGTCCTTGATGCTGCCCAGAAAGCCCATGTCGAGCATGCGGTCGGCCTCGTCGAGCACCAGCACCTTCACGTCGCCGAGGCGCAGGCTCCGCCGCTGCAGGTGATCGAGCACGCGACCCGGCGTGCCCACGACGACGTGTGGCGGGTGCTCGAGGCTGCCGAGCTGCGCGCGCGCGGGGACACCGCCACAGAGCAGCACCACGCGCAGGTTCGGGAAGAAGCGTCCGAGCCGGCGGATCTCGGCGCCGACCTGATCCGCGAGCTCCCGCGTCGGACAGAGCACCAGCGCCTGCGTCCGCGCCTCGCTGACGTCGAGCGCGGAGAGCAGCCCGAGCCCAAACGCCGCTGTCTTGCCGCTGCCCGTGCGCGCCTGCGCGATGACGTCCTTGCCCTCGAGCACAGCCGGCAGCGCGCTCTCTTGCACCGGCGTCATGTCCTGGAACGCGAGCACGTCGAGCGCGCGCAACAGCGCCGGATCGAGCGGGAGCGAACGGAAGCTCGTCATAGGCTTCTCGTAGCACCTTCGGCGACAGCCGGCCTCGACGACGACGAAAGAACACGCGATAGCGCAGGCCATGAGCGCGCGCGTGAAGACCACCTTTCGCGGCTGGGCCCACCCCGGCCCGACGCCTCCCGGCGGCGTCGACCTCGAGCCGGGCGAGACCCTCGACTTCCTCGCCGGGCGCTGGCGCATCTTTCAGTACGCGGGCGGCCATCGCTTCTCGACCGACGACGTCGTGTGCGCCTGGTACGCGAGCCAGTGGGCGCCGCGGGTCGACCGCTACTGCGATCTCGGCAGCGGCATCGGCGCCGTGGCGCTCACGGTTGCTTGGCGCCTACCGGGCTGTGACGTCGTCACCGTGGAGGCCCAGGAGGAGTCGCTGTACCTGCAGCGAAAGTCCATCCGCTACAACGGCGTCGAGTCGCGCTTCACGACGCTGTCGGGCGACCTGCGCGACACCACGCTCCTGTCCACGTATGAGCCCTTCGACCTCGTCACCGCCTCGCCCCCCTACTGGGCGACGACGGACGCGGTCGCTCCCGCGCACCAGCAAGCGGTCGGCGCCCGCCTCGAGACGCGCGGCACCATCGCGGACTATGCCGAGGCGGCCATTCGGGTGCTCGCGCCCGGCGGCGTGTTCGCGTGCGTGTTCCAGGCCTCGCAAGACGCGCGCGTACGGGCCGCCCTCGACGACGCTGGCCTTGTGCTCATCCGCACGCGACCGGTGCGCTTCAAGGAGGGGGTCTCCGAGGACAAGAGCGGCATCCGCGTCTACCTCTCCGCGCGGCGCGAGGACCTGCCCGACGACTGGCAGCGTCCTCCCGTCGAGGAGCCGGCGCTGACCATCCGTGCTGCCAGCGGCGCCGTTCACCCGGAGTACGACGCCGTAAAGATGAGCTTCGGCTTCCCGCCCGGGTGACGCAGCGCATAACCAGGGCAAACAGGTGCCCACGTCGTCCCGTCTGCCGCTACACTTGGCGCCCGCGCGAGGGGAGGCGACATGCGAGCAGCACAGCAACCGATCAGCCAGGCCGCGCAGTCCTGGGCCACGGCCCGCAACGTCGATCTCCGCTCGCTCGACGCCACGCAGCAGCGGCAGGTCATCGCGGACGTATCGGCCGAGACCGGCGTTCCTCGCGCCGAGGTGATGAACCAGCTCGTCGCGCTCTGGAGCGCGGCCAACGACGCACGCGGCGGCGACGCGATGGCCATGCTGGGCGACAAGCGTGCGCTGCCGAACGCCGCGCTGGGCTCGACGCCACCGCGGATGAACGCGCTGAACGCGCAGCTCGCGGCGCGCATGGGCGAGGTCGACACCCTCAAGCGCCTCGATCCGTCGCAGGTCAGCTTCGCCAACGCGGCCGACGTCATCTCGAGCGCCCAGAAGTTCATCCTGCCGCTGCCGAAGCTCGACGGCGGCGGCGAGCCGCTCGTCTATCCGAAGGGGCACGAGAAGGCCGGTCAAGCCGTCACCGATTGGCAGGGTAAGCCCATCGGCGAGCGCGGCGTGGTCTTCCACAACGACAAGGACGACGCCGTGCAGGCCGCCAAGGCGGACGGCAACAGCGTCGTCATCATCAACCAGGTGAGCGAAGAGCAAGCCGCCGCGCTCATGAAGCACCTGAACGGCCGCGATCCGAACAAGCTCTCGCTCAGCGAGGTCAAGGAGACGCTCAGCTTCGCGCGCGACGAGCTCGGCCTCGGCGACATGTACAACTCGGACCGCGACTTCATCAAAAGCAAGA
>CAYLZW010000298.1:0-4705 GCA_964388085.1 uncultured Myxococcales bacterium
AGCCAGCCGAGCCAGCCGAGCCCCTTAGCGGCCTGCTTCCCTACGACGAGGATAGCGCCGGCAATCTCGTATGCGAGGTCCGCGACGAGGGTAACGAGCACGGACCACGTTTCATCGACGACGCCGGCAAGGAAACCGTCGTCAGCCCACTCAGCAAGGCGCTTCGTTTGAGCCTGCGTCTGCTCGACGACGACGGCGGCTTGCGCGAGGATTTCGGCCGCACGCTCCGGCTCGGCCGAGAGTGCATCGTCGACGCGCTCGCGCAAGCTCAACACCGTCTGAAGGTTCTGTTTCGCGGTCCATAGCTGCCCCTCGCACGTCGAGGGAGAGAGCACGCAACTCCAGTCGTCGGCGCGCATCGCCACCTTGTCAGCGACGGTAAAGGCCACCTCCGCCGCCTCGTCGATAGCCTCGTAAAGCGCGTCTACCGTCGTCATCGCTTGCGCCTCCCTCTTAGCCAACTGAACAACCACGCGAGCAGGCTGCCCCCTATCGCGAAGCTCACGACGGGCACGAGCGCGTCCCCTCCCTCGTCCTGCGTGCGCTCCAGCTCGCGCAGGTAGGGCTCGGGATCGATGCCATCGCCACCGAACGGGCGCAGCTCCAGGTGCAGATGCGGGCCGTTAACCTTCCCGCTCGCGCCGCTCAGCCCTATGACGTCGCCCGGCATCACTATGTCCCCGGGCTCGACGTCAGCACGGCTGAGGTGCGCGTAGAACGCGTGATGCTCGTCCGCGTGCTCCAGCTTCACGTATAGGCCGGCGCGCGGAGACTGCTCCACCTCGACGACCACAGCCGGCCACACAGCATGCACCGGTATGCCCGTCGTCGGTTTGCCCGAGGCGTCCCGCGTCGCGAGGTCTATGCCCTCGTGCGCCCCGCCACGCGTGCCGTAGTCGTCGGTTACGACGTACAGCCTGCCGCTCGACGGATCGCGCGGCAACGGCGCAGCGTCGAGCGGAGGGAGCTGCAGCACTTCGGGCTCTAGTGCGCTCATTGCGGGAAAGCCCCGTAGCGTGCTTCAAAGTACGCCGCCACCGCCTCATCCTCGACGGGCGCGGCATAGAAAAGGATAGTCCCGAAGCTTCCCCCATCGCCGCCTCCATGAAGCGCGATGTTGCTCCAGCCCGTCGCGCCAGCGTCGCCCGTCGCGATGCTCCCAGATACGTTAATACTGGAAGTGAGGCTGTTAGCTGTCCCCACGAATGATTCCCACGCGCCAGCTACGCCAACCCTCCCCGAGGACAACGCGCCCCCGCTGCGCAGCGTCCAAGCGTTGCTGACGATGCCGGAAAACACCGTCGCTCCGCCATTCCGGATGGCCACTCGCGTGCTGTTCGCTGGGTTGAGGGCAGCGACGAAGGCGATTTGCGCCGGCTGCGAGAACGTGACGGCGGCGCTCACTACCATGCTCTGCCCGACGGTGAACACGACGGCTGGCCCGCCTCCCGGCCCGAGCGCCTCCCTATAGACTGGCCTCGACGGGAGTAGCGGCTGCACAGCATCGCCGGTGCTTCCGAGGCTGCCGAGGTTCACCCACCGCGCGATCGTCGCACCGTCGACGAGGGTGCTATTGCCGGCGCCGTCTATGTTTCTCTCGTCGTAGTAGATGGCCGGCGCCCCGGGCGGTAGCAACGCGCTGCGCGAACCGAACAGCGCAGCGAGGACAGCCGGAGGCAAGCGACGACGACGGCGCACCGCTCACTCGTCGTCGGGCCACGCGAGCCACGCCACGATTTGCGTCGTGCCCGTGGCCGCGCTCGACGGCGCGACCCATACCACATCATCGCGCCGAAGGTAGAACGAGTGCACGGTGCCCGCCTGCAGCGCGGACGACTGCGACGACGGGGTGCCGCCAATCTCCCAAAGCGCCACGTCGACGGTGCCGCCTATCTGGTACAGCCCGGGCACGACGCAGCGGAGCAGCTCACCCGCCCTCGTCGTCGTCAACAGCGTCGTCGAGGCGCGGCGCATCAGTACCTCGCGGGACCGTGCCAGACCCAGTAAGAGCGGCTCGCGCCGGCGCCCCCTGTCTCGAGCACCGCGCTGTAAATCTGGCCGGCCTCCACTTCGTGCGAGAGGTACGAGCGCCCGAGGATGCCCGCTTGGACCAGCTCGACGGCGGGCACCGTCATGCGCCGCCCGTCGAGGGTGAGATCAGCGCTCCATGCGTTGCCGCTGTTCGCCGCCCGCACGTAGGTGGGCCGGCCGCCGCGCTCGACGGTGAGCGGCACGGTTTCCTCGGTACCGCCGGCCTGCGCAAAGAACCCCCACCAACGCGCTTGCCCTCCGAGCTGTTCGATCGCGTAGTCGACGGCTTCGGCTGAGCCATACAGCACGCTCATGCGCGCTGTGATGGTTGCAGCGCCGGGCGTGACGCCCGGTAGCGCCGTCACTTCGAGCTTGAGCGGCGTTTGGGGCGATAGCCGGATAGGCGCTAGGAGCGTCGGCTCCGCGCCCGTGGGGTCGAGCACAGCCGCCGCTACGGCGTTGCCCTCAGACAGCCCCTCAGAGCCTCTCACGATGTTGACGGCCCACTCCGAGGAATCGCCGCTTGCCCCCGCGAATTCCATCTCCAGCGACACGACTACGCCGTGCTGCGTGCGACGGTCGGGTGAGAGCGTAACCATGGTCGGCGGCGTCCCCGTCGACGTGTAGATAGCCGGGGCCGGTGCGCACCCGTCGATCTCTTCCATGAGCGCGCGCACCGCGCTCTCTAGGTCGTAGCCTGAAAGCCTCTGCATGGGTTCCTCGTCGTGGGAGCGCTCGCGCTGCGCATCGTGGTCGGCGAGCCTTTGCATGGCCGCCGCGTAGAAGACAAGCACCACGACGACGAGGACGGCCAGCGTCGCTTCCAGAACAACCGTCCTCGCCGTCGTGGTTCGCATCAGGCCGCGTCCACGCCGAGGTCCGCGACGACCATCAGCAGCGCCAGCTCGGGCGTGATGCTGTTCGCGCCGAGCGCGAGCGCGCGACGCACATACAGCGACTGCGTGACGCGCTCACCGGGACCGACCCACAGAAGCGGCTCCGGCTGCCTCTCGTGATACGCGCTGGCGTCGTTGATTCCGTACAGGGGGCCGGTCGCGATGCCGGTCCCGCCGACGGACGCGTACTGCGTCGAGAAAACGCCGTGCTTGGCGATGATATCCGTACCGCCGACGGTGACGACGTGCGAGCAGTCCTGCGCGAGCGCCTGATAGCTCTGCTCGATGCCCGCCTCTTCGGCGACCACCCAGCGACGAGGGAGCACGATGGCGCTCCCAATGATGATGCCGGCCGCGTTGCTCGGCATGTTGCCGTTGGCGTCGAGCGGGCCGTTGTAGCTCCCGTCACCCGAGTAAGTGGTCGCTTGCCGTCCGATGCCAACCGCGCCCGTCAGCGCAGCCGACGTCACGGCGATGATGTCGGCGCTTCGCACGTTGCGCGCGAACTCACCTTTGCCGTTCGCGTCCGCGTCCGCGAGAAACTCTCTCGCCCGCGCAAACGCCTCCACAAGACCTTGCATGCTGCCTCCCGTTAGACGGCGTAGCGGACCTTCCGCGCCGTACCACTCTCAAGCGCGCGACGTTGTGAGGGACGGAGGCCAGCCGCGCGCCGCTCCAGCCTGTCCCATTGGCGAGGGTCGAGCCCGCGCGATATCGCAGCCTCGCGGCTAGCGACGGGCGCAGTAGCGCCGGCCGCCGCGAGCTGCTTTGCCTGCGCCTTGCTGCCGACGACAGCGCCGACGAGCTGCCGGTTCGCGGGCGTGGCGCTCGCGGTGTTCATCGTCGTCGGGAGCTTGCTCTTCAGCCAGCCCCACACGTAGGGACCGATCGACGTGGCCAGCGCAACCAAGCTCATGCCGATGAGCCCGAGCGGGATGGTCGCCTTGTACGCCTTCTCCGCCTGGCTCTTGGTGCGCGTCGACGTAATGAGCGCGAGCGGGATAGCGCCTCCGACGACGGTACCTCCGATGCCGGCGAGCAACGGGACGGCCGCGCTCTTCGCGTAGCGCGTCGGGCTGATGCGAGCTGCAGCCCAGCGGGCGGCGAGCGTGCCGACGAGGGAGCCGAGGCCGGTAACGGCCGTCGGCAGAATTGCCTTTGCCGCGGTACCGGCCGCCTTGGCGATGGTGAGCGCGCGCGAGCGCTTGGCTTGTGCTGCCATGGTGAAACCTCAGAGGTAGTCGGCCAGATAGCGCTTGGGCTTGCTCTTGCGGCCGGTTGAGGACGACGACGAGGACGAGGACGACGACGCGCCCGCCCCCTTGCTCTTGCTCTTGCTCTTGCCTCCCTTCGCTTTCTTCGACGACGAGGCGCGTGGGCTCTTGCCCTCGCGCAGCCGCTTCACGTCGTCATCGCTCAGAAACTGTGTGCGGCCTGTCTTCAGCTTCACGTAATAGCGGCCGTTCTTCGCTTTCTTCGGACCGGCCGCAATCTCGCTCTTGCTCACCATGAGCTCTCTCCCTTCAGCGCTTCAGGAAGCTCAGCGCGGTACCTCCCACGGTGAGGATGATGCCGAGCCAAGCAATCCAGTCGTCCGACGTGGCCGCTTCCGGCTGCGGCTTCTCCAGCTCGCACGCGTCATAGCGCGCGTACGCCGGCTGCACCTTCCCGCTGCCGAGCGTGAGGGTGTGCTTGCTCTTCGCGCTTACGCACGACGACAGGTTGCGCCCGCACTTGTTCTTGCGGTTGTCGGCGGGATAGCCGAGCGCGAGGCAAGC
>CAYLZW010000298.1:4805-6956 GCA_964388085.1 uncultured Myxococcales bacterium
CCCGCGCCGGCAATCGCCGCGCTCGCGACGTGCAGCGCTGGACCGGCCGCCGCTACGACGTCGACGGCGCCAGCCGTCACGCGTAGCGTGTCGCCCTCCCAGCCTGCCGCGCGCGGGTCACACATCGCCAGCAAGCCCTCGAGGGCATCCCAGACCGCGCGCATGGGCTTTCTGTCGACGTTGAGCCCCAACTGCTCGATGAGGTCGACGCTCAGCTCTGACGCCTCACGCAGCGGGATCAGCTTAAGCAGCGTGCGGCCGGCCGTCATGGCATCGGCCATCCCGGGCACCCCGCAGACGGCCTGTACGGCCCCCAGATAGGCGTCCGCGCTCCCAGCCGAGCGGTTGCCGCACCCGCACCCCATCTGAGCCTCCAACGCCGCTACAGCCAGCGGCACAGGCGGCGAGGGACATGCCCTCCCCGCGTACACATCCAGCGGCACGCCGTCGACGACGGCCACCGCGTGCCGATAGCCCGGCCCGCACTCTGCAGGGTCGCCCGTCACGATCGAGAGCTGCACGTCGCGGCCGTCGCGCAGCGCGGCTGCAGCGAGGTACGCCGCAGCTTCGCCGCACGCGGCGTAACCGCGTCGTCGAGCCTCGTCCCAGCTCACATGACGGAGGTCGCTCGGGCGGAAGTCGTAGCGCATCGCTGCGACGTCGCTGAGCGCATCCTGCAGCGATGGCGCCGAGCGCGCTTGCTCGACGGCGAGGCGTTCGAGCGAGTCCAGCTCAGCGGCCGGCGTCATCCGCGCCCCCGCGCTTCACTGCCTCGACGACGCCCGTCAGCCATTCGGGGTCATCGTCGAAGAACGCAGCCCACTCGGGCGCGCTCCCCCTCACCTTGTCGACGAGCAGGTCTATCACCTCCCCGGTAACGCCGTTGTCGAGCAGCAGGCGTGCTGCCTCGTCGACGGGAGGACGCTTGGCGATGGCGGCGAGCATTGGCCCGAGGTCCGGCGCCTCGTCCTCGTCGTCGTCCTTCGCCTCGCGCTTCGGGGGCAGGTGCTTGCGCGCCGCGTCCTCGACGGAGCCCTTACGCTCCAGGCGGTCCAGTATCTTATCCGCCACGCGCTCGACCTTATCGAGCAGCCCTAGCCATAGCTCGTTTCGAGCCTTCAGCTCTGCGAGGTAGCGAGCCTCGCGCTTGTCGTCGTCGTCCGCGCTGGCCGGCTTGAGCCGGTCGCGAAGCAACTGCAGCGCGAGGTTCCCGATCTCCTCGTCGTCAAGCTGAATAGACATTCCGCGAGGCTAGGATGGCGAGCGAACCCGCGCAAGCCATGCGCCCCGGGCTGCAGCATGGGCGCAATGAACCTGCCAAGCTACGCGCGAGATATCGACCCATTGCGCTTGACTACGGGCTACGAGTGTGCCTCTAGCGGTCCGTCCTATCCAGTCCTTCCCGGTGCGGCCGGCCTCGTCTTCGATGCGCTCGCCTTCCTCGTCGTCGTGGCCTAGCGCGTCCTCGCCGTCGCCAGCGTAGGCGGGCTCGCCTGCCTCGTCGCACTCGCGCACTTCGCGGCGCCAGTCCTTCACGACGCCGAACGACGACGAAAGGCGCCGGCCGTCGAGCGCTAGCAACGCCTCGCGCAAGTCTCCGTCGTCGAGGCTGTCGAGGTCCGTGCTCTTTACGGCGTACTTCGCTACCTCTCGCGCTGCACCGTCGAGCCCTCGTCGCGGCTGCTCTAGGCGCACCATGCCGCCCGCGTCGCTGTCCCAGCCTCGCGCTACCCACTCTCGACGGAGAGACGCCCGCCACGCCTCGCGCACCGCTGCCAGCTCTGCGGGATCGATGCGCGAACGGTCGCGCCAGCTCGACGGGACGAGCAGCAGGTTCGCGTGAGGGTGCCACCATTCGCCGCGCCAGAGCGACGCATGTAGCCGCGCGGCCTGCTCCTCATACTGTGCGACCGTCAACTCTCCCCGTCGACGGAAGCGCACACCGTCGCGCAGCTCGCGCGCCTTGGCTTCGTACTCGCGCGCGCGTTCCTGTCGTGTCTCTGGCGTCGAGCGCGTGGCCTCTAGGTCGATAGAGCCGCCTGCAAATGCCTGCACGACGGCTTTGCTACGCTGCCATCGGCGCAAGGCTGCCATGAGCGCGTCCAGCATGACGGCGAGCGTGACGCCAAGCTCAGGGTCGGGCGGGCGGAA
>CAYLZW010000299.1:0-6882 GCA_964388085.1 uncultured Myxococcales bacterium
GCGTTGCTTCGACAATGTCGGCGCGTTACGGACCCATCCCCGTGGAAGGCATCTATCCGGTCTTGCCGCTGTCAGCCCGCGTCGCCCCCGCGATCTCGCAGCTCGCGCTCGACGCGTTCGATCGCTTCATCGCGCCCGAGTACTCGCGCGAGGGCCGTGAGGCGTTTCGTCGCTACGCCGCGCCCGAGGCCGTGCGCTTTCGGCTCGAGAGCGGAGAGCTCGCCTTCGGCGCCTTCGACGGCGGACAGCTCGTCGGCGTGCTCGAGATGCGCGGACGGAGCCACATCGCGCTCCTGTTCGTCGAGCCACGGCACCACAAGCGCGGCATCGCGCGCGCGCTGCTCGAGAACGCCGTCGCCTGGGCCCGGCGACGAGACCCGGAGCTGCGCGCCGTGACGCTCAACTCGTCACCGTACGCGAAGGGCATCTATCCGCGCCTCGGCTTTTACGCGACCGGCCCCGAGAACGACGACAACGGTATCCGCTCGACGCCCATGCAGCTCGACCTCGAGCCCCCGCGCTAGGGCGTGTCCCTTGGGGGATAGGCCGGTGCTCTGGGAGTAGAGCGACCGAGGATGGGGGGAAGCGTTCGGAGCCGGGACCCGAGACGCGAGGGGACGCAAGCCCCCTCGAGACACCTGGAGCGCCCTCAGAGCTCGAACACGAGCAACTGCAAGAGCCGCTCGGCGTCGACGTTCAGGCCCGGCTCCTGGTGGAAGCTCGTGTAGATGACCTTGCCCTCGCCGTAGCTGAAGCCGACCGTGTGCGGCACGTCGTAGAGCGTGTCGATGGCGAAACCATAGAGGTCGCTGACATCGGCGTCGGCGCGCAGGTAGACGCGCACGCTCGAGGACACCGACTCCATGATGGCCCAGGCGGGCAGCGCGTAATGGATCTCGATGCTGTTTTGCCCCATGGCCTGCGCGAGCGAGAGGTCGCTGATGTCCGCATAGACGGCCGACATGGTCGCGCCCATCTGCGCCGCGTCGTTCACGAGATCGTCATCGTAGAAGTCGATGTGGCTCGAGAACATCTCCTCGACGACGTCGTAGGCCCAATCCGAGGCGTACACGCTGCCGCCGCTCTGCACGTACTGCTTCAGGTTCGAGGCGTAGATCGTGCTCGAGAGGTAGTCGTACTCTTCGGCGCCGCAGTTGATGAGCACGATGTCGTAGCTGGCGAGCAGATCGTAGTTGCCGAGCAGCGTGCCGGCCCAGCCGTAGTCGTAGGTGTCGATGATGCCGGCGTCGACGCCGACGTTGATGAGCACGCTGTACACGTCGTCATACGCGCCGTCGACCACGGCGATGAGCATGTCGTCCTGGCCGATGGCGCACTCCTCCTCGGGCAGCGTCACGAGGCCGTCCTCCTGCACCGTCACCTCGACCGTGGTCGAGAAGCTGCCCTTCTCGATGTGCAGCGTCCAGGTGCCGCTCGGCACCTCGCTGAGCTGCCAGCGGCCGTCGGCGTCGGTCTCGGTCTCGTAGCGCGCGCCGTCGGCATCGAGCCAGACGGTCGCGTGCGAGAGCCAGGTCTCACCGTCGGGAGCGCACACGCGCCCCGCGAGATCGCCCGGGGGACCGCCGCCGCCGCCGCCACCACCGCCGCCGCTGCCGCAGGACCAGTCGAAGCCCACCTCGGTCTCCACGCCGGCGACGACGCTGACGTCCTTGTGCTCGTCGAGATCGGGCTCGCGATAGATGTGGATGTCCGCCGTGCCCACCGCCATGGGACCGACGAGGAAGTAGCCCTCCTCGTCGGTGACGTCGTGGTACTCCTCGCCGGCGCTGTCCATGGCGTAGACGTGCGCGCCCGAGAGGGGGCCCTCGAAGGTGGGGTCGCAGAGCGCGCCCGAGACGAGGCCGTTCGTGCCGTCCATGGCCGCGCAGTCGGCGCCGACGTCGAGCACGGCGGTCTTGGAGGCCTCTACCACGACGAGGAAGGAGCGCTGGTAGCCGGTCGCCGTGACCATGACGAGGCGCTCGCCCGCGGGCACCTCGGAGAGCGAGAAGAAGCCGTTCGCGTCCGTCGTCGTGGTCAGCTCCGTGCCGTCGGGCAGCGGCAGCGTGACGGTGGCGTCCTGCACGAGGTCGCCGACGTGGCGGTTACAGATGGTGCCCTCGAGCCCGCCCGTGCCGCCCACGGCGACGCCGGGACGACAGGCCGCGTCCGTGAACACGGTGGTCGCGCCGCTCACGACCTCGAGGCTCTGCGTGCGCCCGACGCCGTTGACGCTGATCTTCAGCTTGCCCGGCCCGGCCGGCACGTCCGCCATGAAGAACGCGCCCCACTCGTCGGTCACGGCGCTCACCGAGCGGTCCGCCATCTCGGACTCGAAGCGCACCGGCCGCTCCTGCACGGGGAAGCCCGTCGCCTCGTCGCAGACCACGCCGGCGATCTCGCCCGGCGGCCCGTACTCCTGCAGCGGGTCGAGCTCACAGTCGCAGGCGCCGAACGGCAGGACGGCGAGGAGCAAGGCGGAAGGGAGCAGGCGGCGCGTCATGGGACCCCCGAGCGGAAGGGACGCGCGTTACCTACATGATCGGCCGGCGCCTCAAAGGGGGGTGCGTGTGATGGGGGTCAATCGGCGGTCCGTGGGCCTTTTGGCGCGCCAGCGGCCCTCCCCCTCAGAGCTCGAACACGAGCAACTGCAAGAGCCGCTCGGCATCGACGTTCAGGCCCGGCTCCTGGTGGAAGCTCGTGTAGATGACCTTGCCCTGCCCGTACTCGAAGCCGACCGTGTGCGGCACGTCGTCGAGCGTGTCGCTGCCGCCGAAGAAGCCGCCGCTCGCGATGTCCGCGTCCGCGCGCAGGTAGACGCGCACCTCGGAGGAGACGTCGGTCATCACGGCCCACTGCTGAAGCTGGTAGTGGATCTCGAGGCTCGACTGCCCCATGGCGCCCGCGAGCGGCACGTCGACGATGTTGGCGTTGACCGCGTCCATGTCGAGCCCGCGCTGCGCGTCGTTCCGGTCGGTGTCGTCGTCGAGGAAGTCGATGTAGCTCGGGAAGGCGTCCTCGACGAAGTCGTAGGCCCAGTCGGAGGCGTACAGGCTGCCGCCGCTCTGCACGTACTGACGCAGGTTCTGCGCGTAGATGTCGTCGTCGAAGAAGTCCGACTCCTCGGCGCCGCAGTTGATGAGCACGATGTCGTAGGTGGCGAGCAGGGCGTAGTTGCCGAGCAGCGTGTCGGCCCAGCCGTTCTGGTACTGGTCGATGATGCCGTCGTCGACGCCGACGTTGATGAGCACGCTGTAGACGTCGTCGTAGCTGCCGTTCACGACGGCGATGAGCAGGTCCTCCTGGCCGATGGCGCACTCGTCCTCGGGCAGCGTGACGACGGTGCCGGCGCCGACGGTGACGGTGAGCGTGGTGGAGAAGCTGCCCTTGTGGATGTTGAGCGTCCAGGTGCCGACGGGCACGTCCGTGAGCTGCCAGCGCCCCTCGCCGTCGGCGGTGGTGTCGTAGCGGACGCCGTCGATGGTGATCCACACGAGGGCGCCGCCGAGCCAGGTCTCACCGTCGGGCGCGCACACGCGGCCGGCCAGGTCGCCCGTGTCGTCGGGCGTCACGGTGGGGTCTGTGGGGTCCGGCGGGTTCGTGGGGTCTTCGGGCTCGCTCGGGTCGGTCGGATCGGGCGGGGTGGTCGGGTCGCCGCAGAGGGCGTCGAACACGGCGACGGACTCGCCGCCGGCGGTCACCTGGGCGGACACCGTGAGGTCCACGTCGGGCTCGCGCACGACGCGCACCTCGGCGAGGCCCGGCGCCATGGGGCCGGCCAAGAAGCTGCCCTCGAGGTCGCTCACGTCCTGGAACCAGTCGCCCGCCGCGTCCGTGACGTACACGTCGGCGCCGGCGAGGGGAGCGCCGTCGGCCGCCGGATCGCAGAGCGCGCCCGAGAGGAGGCCGCTCGTCTGGTCCACGGCGGCGCAGTCGTCGCCGACCTCGAGCACGGTGGTCTCGGCGTCGCTGACCTGCACGAGGAAGCTGCGCTGATAACCGGTGGCGACGACGTGCAGCACGTGCTCGCCGCTCGGGACGTCGCCGAGGTGGAAGAAGCCGGAGCCGTCGGTGCTGGTGCTGAGCTCGGCGCCGTCGGGCAGGCGCAGCTTCACGGCGGCCGCTTGCACATAGTCGCCCACGTGGCGGTTACAGATCTGCCCTTCGACCGCGCCGATGCCGCCCTCGCCGGGCGCCGGACGGCAGGACGGATCCTCGAACACCGTGGTCTCGCCCTCGAGCACGTCGAGCTCGAAGGCGCGGTTCTGCTCGCCGCTCGTCACCACCAGGCGGCCGGGGCCGGCGGGCAGGTCCTCGAGGCGGAAGGCGCCGGTCTCGTCCGTGAGCCCGTTCGTGACGCCCGTCGACGCCGTCGGATCGAAGCCCACCGTGCGCTCGCCGAGGGGCAGCCCGGTCTCGGTGTCGCACACCACGCCCGCGATCGCGCCCGGCAGCGCGTACTCATCGAGCCGGTCGACCTCGCACTCGCAGGCAGCGAAGGGCAGCGCGGTGAGGAGGGCGGCGAGGGAGAACAGACGGTGGGTCATGGGTACCCCGGAAGCGACGGTGTGCGCCTAAGAGTGTCGGGGTAGGGGCGCCGCGGGTGTGTCGGGCTCGGTCGTCCGGCGGAGGGACCGACATGTCGCATCCGCCAGCGAGCGGACGGATCCGGGCCTCGATCCGCGCACCTCGTGGGGATCCCGTCGCGCACCGTCATCAGGCCCAGCCCGCAGACGGTTCTTGCGTTCATACGCATGGACGTATAGACTGAGGCGTGGGTTCCCCTTCGCCGTCCGCCTCCGAGCTCCCGCGCGTGGAGCTGTACCGCCTGCTCGGTGACAGCGGGCGGCTGAAGCTGCTCGCGCTGTGCGCGGCCGAGGAGCTCTCGGTGGGAGAGATCGCGGACATCCTCGACGAGTCGCAGCCGCAGATCAGCCGGCGCTCCTCCCCGCTGCGCGACATGGGGCTGCTGCTCGCGCGCAAGGACGGCACGCGCACGTACCTGAAGGCCGCCGCGCACGACGACGCCGTGCTCGCGGACGCCCTGCTCGAGGGCCGCCGCCTCTGTGAGCAGGACGGCAGCCTCGCGAAGCTGCCCGCCGTCGTGGCCGCGCGCGAGGAGTCGAACCAGCGCTTCTTCGACGACGAGGAGCCGGCGGCGGACGCGGCCACGCCCTCGCTCGAGGACACGAACCCGTTCCTCGCGCACCTCGCCGCGCTCGCGCCCCTGCTGCCGAGCCGCAAGCTCGCCGTCGACGTCGGCTGCGGCGACGGCTTCCTGCTCGACGTGCTCGCGCCCCTATACGAGCGCGTCATCGCCGTGGACCGAAGCCCCGCGCAGCTCGCCCGCGCCGCCCGTCGCGTGCGCGAGCGCGCCCTCGCGCACGTGCGCCTGTGGAACGGCCGCTACGACGACGCCGAGCTGTATCGCCAGGTGGACGAGCAGGGCGGCGCCGACCTCGTGTACGCGAGCCGCGTCTTGCACCACGCCTCTCGCCCGGCGCAGGCGCTGTCGGCGTTCTCGCGTCTATTGCGTGAGGGCGCGCACCTCGTGCTGCTCGACTACCTGCCGCACGATGACGAGGCCCTGCGCGAGGTGGCCGACGTGTGGCTCGGCTTCCCCGAGCACGAGCTCACGAAGCTGTGCAAGGAGGCTGGCCTCGAGGTGCTCGCACAGACGCGCGTGCCCGACGCCTGGCACCCCCTCGGCCCCGACCACCACCTTCATTGGCAGGCGCTCGTGGCGCGCCGTCCGGTCAGCCGCGCGTAGCTTCCATTTCACATTTGCGCCTTTTCCATTCGCTGTTCGACGTCCCGCAAATGAGCCGCCCAGCACAGGGCACGCTGAGGAGAGAGAGATGCAAGAGAGAAACGAATTCCCCGCCTTCAAGATCGCCGACATGTCGCTCGCCGACTGGGGTCGCAAAGAGATCCGCATGGCCGAGAAGGAGATGCCGGGCCTCATGGCGCTGCGCAGCAAGTACGGCGCCGACAAGCCGCTGAAGGGCGCGCGCGTCGCCGGCTGCCTGCACATGACGATTCAGACCGCGGTGCTCATCGAGACGCTGCAGGCGCTCGGCGCCGAGGTCACCTGGACGAGCTGCAACATCTACTCGACGCAGGACCACGCCGCCGCCGCCATCGCCGCCGCGGGCGTGCCGGTGTTCGCGTGGAAGGGCGAGTCCCTCGAGGACTATTGGCAGAACATCCAGCTGCAGCTCACCGCCTTCGAGGGCGGCCAGGGCCCGAACATGCTGCTCGACGACGGCGGCGACCTGACCATGCTCTTGCACAAGGGCGTCGAGCTCGAGAAGAAGGGCAGCGCGCCCGACCCGCAGACGGCGACGAACGAAGAGATGCGCGTGGTCTTGAGCGTGCTGAAGAAGTCGCTCGCCGAGGACAAGACGCGCTTCACGAAGCTCGCCGCCGCGGTGAAGGGCGTCAGCGAGGAGACCACCACGGGCGTGCACCGCCTGTACGATATGTCGAAGCAGGGCACGCTGCTCTTCCCGGCGCTCAACGTGAACGACTCGGTGACCAAGTCGAAGTTCGACAACCTCTACGGCTGTCGCGAGTCGCTCATGGACGGCATCAAGCGCGCCACCGACGTCATGGTGGCTGGCAAGGTCGTCGTCATCGCCGGCTACGGCGACGTGGGCAAGGGCTGCGCGCAGTCCGCCCGCGGCCTCGGCGCGCGCGTCATGGTGACCGAGATCGATCCCATCTGCGCGCTGCAGGCTGCCATGGAGGGCTTCGAGGTCGTCACCATGGACGAGGCGGCGCCGCTCGGCGACATCTTCGTCACCGCGACGGGCTGCTGTGACGTCATCACCGGCGAGCACATGAAGGCCATGAAGGACGAGGCCATCGTCTCGAACATCG
>CAYLZW010000300.1:0-6820 GCA_964388085.1 uncultured Myxococcales bacterium
AAGGCGAAGGCGAGGGCGAAGGCGAAGGCGAGGGCGAAGGCGAAGGCGAGGGCGAGGGCGAAGGGGAAGGCGAAGGGGAAGGCGAGGGTGAGGGTGACGCGGGAGCGGAGCCGGACGCCGGCGACGACGCTGGAACAGAGGCGGACGCAGGCGACGACGCCGGAACAGAGGGCGACGCGGGCGAAAGCGACGCGGGCGAGGTCGACGTGGACGCCGGCTATGACGCGGGTCCGCCCGTCGACGGTGATGCGGACGGCGACGGCGTGCTGGACAGCGTGGACGTGTGTCCGAGCTTCGATGACAACGCCTGCGTGAACGGCGACTGCTCCAGCGGGTCATGCGTGTGCGCGGACGGCTTCGCCGGTGCGGCGTGTGACGCGTGCGACAGCGGACATTTCGGCGCCACGTGTCAAGCCTGCGGCGACTGCGGGAACGGCCTGTGTGACGAGGGCATCGGCGGCAACGGACAATGTCTCTGCGAGCCCGGCTGGAGCGGCGCCGCTTGCGACGAGGCGGCCCTCGACTGCGCCGATCTGCACGAGCTCGCGCCGGACCTGCCAAGCGGCACCTACCCCATCGATCCCGACGGCAACGGCGTCGGCGCGGACGCGATCTTCGCGAGCTGCGACATGACGACCGACGGCGGCGGCTGGACGCTGGTGCTGAACTACGTGCACAAGGGAGGGACCAACCCGGCGCTCGATGTGCGCACGGACGACCTGCCGATCCTGGGCGCGAGCGTGCTCGGCGACGACGACAGCGGCAGTGAGCATTGGGGGCATACGAGCCCGGCGATGTTGGCGCGACTCGACGTCGGTGAGCTGCGCTTCTTCGGCGCGTCCTCCGCTCACGATCGGCAGATCCACTTTCGCAGCGACGACGCGAGCTGCATCGCCTACTTCAAGACGGGTAGCGGCGGCTGCAGCGCTCTCGACGTAAAGGCTACGCCGCTCGCGGGGCATAGCGCCGGCCTCCCCGCGACGCTGAACAACCGCCACGTCGATCAAGGCAGCGCAGCGATGACGCGCTTGCCCTTCTATCGCTACGGCGAGACCCACTGGGCCATCGGCGCCGATGGGCGCTGGGAGGTCGACGACGCCCTCACCACGGCGCCCGAGTACGCCAACGACACCGTTCATCGCATCTGGGTGAGGCCCGCTTGCGAGCCGGGTACCTTTGGCGCCTCCTGCGAGCAGAGCTGCAGCTGCGGCAGCGGCGAATGCAACGATGGCCGCGACGGGGACGGCAGCTGCGTCTGCGATCCGCGCATGGGCGGGGTCGATTGTACGGTGTGCTCCGACGGCTGGAGCGGCGCCGCCTGTGACGTCGCCGAAGGGCCCAACGCGGCGCCGCTCGCCAACTGCACGCGCATTCGCGCGATGTATCCCGAGGTCGGCAGCGGCGTCTATCTGATCGACCCCGACGGCGCCAACAACGGGCTCGAGCCGTTTCAGGCCTATTGTGACATGGAGACGGACGGCGGCGGCTGGACGCTCATCCTCAACTATTCGCACCGCGGCTTTACCGAGCCGGCCCTCGACCTGCGCAGCGACGATCTACCCCTGGCGGGTCTCGGCTGGCTCGGCGTCGACGAGAGCGCGACCGCGTCCTGGGGCCACGCGAGCAACGCGTTGACGTCCGCGCTCGCGCCGACCGAGCTCCGCTTCGAGGGGCGCTCCTCGGCCATCCAGCGCGAGCTGCACTTCAAGACGAAGGATCCTGACTGCCTCGCTCACGTAACGACGGGGACGGGCAACTGCGGGTCCGTGCACTCGGACTTCACGCCGCTGGCGGGGCACACCGCGTTCCTGCCGGGCACGGGCATCCACGCCTATACGGACCAGGGCGATCGCGCGCTGACCGAGCACACATTCTTTTTGGGCGGCAATTATCACTGGAACGTTGGCGGCGTCAGCGGCACACGCTGGGAGGTCGATGAGTATCGCTACGGGTCCTCGCGCGCGACGCTGCACCGCGTGTTCGTCCGCAGCGACGAGATCCTGCCGAGCTGCGAGGCGATCATCACGGCGCGCCCAGGCTCGGACGACGGCGTGTACACCATCGATCCCGACGGCGCCGACAGCGGTGAGGCGCCCTTCGACGTCTATTGCGACATGAGCTTCGACGGCGGCGGCTGGACGCTGATCATGGCGACGAACGCACTCGAAGACGGCAACCTGACCGCCGGCGACGTGCGGCCACACTCGGGCAGCTATCTCGCGCCGGTGCGCGTGCAGGCGCTCGCCGCGCCGGGCGTGTCGAGTCAGGTGCACATTCGCACGGCCGAGAATGAAGAGTTCCAGTCGATCACGAGCCTGCCCGAGACGACCGCCATCGAGAACCTGCGCACCCTGAACGTGCTGAACGTCAACTCCGGCATGTACAGCGCCGCCGCTCCCGTGACCGAGTGGACGGGCCCCTACGCGCTCTCGGCGGACCTCTTGTGGCACAGCTGCGGCCTGCCGCCCTTCGAGACCGCCACGCGCTTCTACCCGCAGCTCTGGTGGGCTTGTAACGGGCCCGGCCTGCACCTGAGCGACGACATCTCGCGCTGGTATTGGGTGACGGGCATCGACCTCGACATGGAGGTGTACGTGCGCTGACGCCGAGCGGCGCGTCTTGCGTGGGGGCGATGTCATGCTGAGCGCAGCGGCGACGGCGCTCCGTCTCCGTTCCATCGCTCACTGTGCGCAAAGGCACGCGGACAGAACGAGCCGCAAACGCTACTACGCCCGGGCGGAAGGAGACCTTCGTGCGTCCTTCGTGGCCAAGCCTGTGGGGTGTCGTCGGCGTCAGCGCGCTGCTCGCGGAGGCGATCGTGCGCCTGTTCCGGCCGGCCGTGACCCCGCTGCTCGAGGGTACGCTCAGCTTGCAAGAGAGCCTCGCCTACCTCGGCACCGTCGTCTTCTTCGGCTTCGTCGAGGGCTACCGCGGCTTTCAGAAGGCCTTCTCGCCGCGGGCGGCGGCGCGCGCCGTGTGGCTCGATCGCCAGGACGCGCCCCTCTGGCTCAAGCTCTGTGCGCCGTTGTTCTGCATGGCGCTGCTGCACGCCAGCAAGCGCAGGCTGGTCACCAACTGGCTGCTGGTGCTCGGCATCGTCGGGCTCATCCTGCTCGTGCGCATGCTGCCGCAGCCGTGGCGCGCCATCGTCGACGGCGGCGTCGTGGTCGGGCTCAGCTGGGGCGGGCTGTCGCTGCTCGCGTTCTACCTGAAAGAGCTGCGCGGCACGGCGGCCCCCGTCTCGCTCGGCCTGCCGGAGCGCTGATGGCGGGCGGCGCTGCCGAAAAGACGCGCTACCCCCCCGATCGCTTGCGTTAATCCCATGATCGCGAAGCGGATTTCGTTCGCTGGCAAGGCGCAGCGGAGGCGCGACCTTTTGGTCGTGCCTCGCACGCAACGCAGCCAGCGGGCGAAAGACCGAGCGAGGGGGGAGCAACGCGAGTGGTCGGGGGGTAGACTCCCCGCGTGCGTACCCTACCCCTGCTCTCCATCGCCGCGCTCGTCGTCACCTCCGCCGCCTGCGTCCCCGACGGCACCACGCCCGCCGACGCGGGTCCGGACGCCACGCCGGCCGACGCGGGCGATCCGGCGGACGACGCCGGGCACAACGACGACGACGACGCTGGCCCGGCCCCCACCTGGTACGGCGACGTCGAGCCCATCGTGCAGCGCAGCTGCCTTGGCTGCCACACCACCGGCGGCATCGCGCCCTTCCCGCTCGCGAGCTGGGCCGATGCGGTCGAGAACGCCGAAGACATCGCCAGCGCGGTCGAGAGCCGCGTCATGCCGCCGTGGATGCCGTCGGACGACTGCGCCGAGCTCGAGGGCTCGCGCCGGCTGCGGGACGACGAGATCGCCACCATCAGCGCCTGGGTCTCGCGCGGCAGGCTCGAGGGCGACGTCGCCGATCACGAGGAGCCGACGGTCATCCCCGGCCTGTCACGCGTCGACCTCAGCATCGAGATGAGCGAGCCCTATCTGCCCGACGACGTGGCGCGCGACGACGACTACCGCTGCTTCGTGATCGATCCCGGCCTCAGCGAGGACCGCTTCATCACGGGCATCGACATCCTCCCGGGGCAGCGCTCCATCGTGCACCACGTGCTGCTCTTCCCCGCCGACGCCGCCGAGGCCGCCGCGCTCGACGACGAGGACGCTCTGCCCGGCTGGCGCTGCTTCGGCGGCCCGGGCACGGACAACCCGCGCACCCTCGGCGCCTGGGCGCCGGGCAGCCCGCCGAGCGAGTACCCCGCGGGCACGGGCGTCCGGCTCGTCGCGGGCGAGGTCGTCGTCATGCAGGTCCACTACAACTTCGCCACGGCGCCGGCCGCCTTCGATCAGACCAAGGCGCTCTTCCGCCTCGAGGAGCAGGTCGACGAAGAGGCCAATATGTTCCCGCTGCCGAACGACTCGTTCGAGATCCCGCCGAGCACCCTCGGCTACAGCGACGCCATGACGCTCGACCTCTCGCTGCTGCCGACGGTGGCGCCGAACGCGCGCGTGCACGGCGTGCTGCCGCACATGCACAACCTCGGGCGGCGCATCCGCTTTGCCATCGAGGGCGCCGATCCGCTCTGCCTCGTGGACATCCCCGAGTGGGACTTCCATTGGCAGCAGGCGTACTTCTTCAGCGAGCCGGGGGGGTACCCCATGACGGGCGGCGACCTCGTGCTCGAGTGCACCTGGGACAACCCCACCTCCAGCGCCGTGCGCTGGGGCGAGGGCACCGCCGACGAGATGTGCCTCGTCTACATCTACATCACGGGGATCCCGCAGGCGGTGCTCGACGGCATCTGAGCTCCCGAGGGGCTGCGCCCCTCACCCAGGCGGGCACAGCGCGACCTGGGGCCCCTCCCATCCTGGGTCGCTCCGCTCTTGTTTCCCGAGGGGCGGGCTGCGTCACAGCGCGCGGTTTGACGCGAGCAGGCATTGCGCACCATCTTCGGGCGGATGCGCGTACAGGCTGTCGGCCTCTCGGACGTCGGTAGGAAGCGGTCCCACAACGAGGACTTCCTGCTCATTCGCTCGGATCTCGGCCTCTACATCGTCGCGGACGGCATGGGCGGGCACGCGGCGGGCGAGGTGGCCTCACGCCTCGCGGTCGACACCATCACGCAGTTCGTGCTCGGCCAGCGCCACGTGCTCGAGCGCTTCGACGACAGCCCGGCGGCGCGCGAGGCGCTGCTCACGCTCGTGCGCGAGAGCGTCGAGGCCGCCTCGCGCGAGGTCTATCGCGTGGCCACCTCGGAGGAGGGCCGCGCGGGCATGGGCACGACGCTGACGATGATGCTCGTGTGCGGCGACAAGGGCGTCATGGGCCACGTCGGCGACAGCCGCCTCTACCTCGTCCGGCAGGGCACGCTGCACCAGCTCTCCGAAGACCACAGCTACCTCGCGGAGCTCATCAAGCGCGGCCACCTGACCAAGGAGAAGGCCGAGCAGAGCCCCTACTCGAACGTCATCACGCGCGCGGTGGGCATCCAGGCGAGCGTGCAGGTCGACACGCTGCTGTTCGACATCCTGCCCACGGACACCTACCTGCTCTGCTCGGACGGCCTCACGCGCTATATGCTCGACGACGACGAGCTCGCCCACTCGCTGACGGACGCAGAGCTCACGACGCTGCCGCAGCAGCTCGTCGACGTCGCCAACGAACGAGGCGGGCGCGACAACGTCACCGTGCTCATCGTGCGCGCCGAGCGGCAGGCGGGCAACGCCAGCGACGAGCACCGCTCCACCGAGGTGAACCTGCGCGTGGACACGCTGCGCTACATCTCGCTCTTTCGGCACCTGACCATGAAGGAGCTGCTCTCGGTGATGGAGATCTTGCGCGTCGAGAGCTGCGGCACCGGCGAGGTCATCATCCGCGAGGCCGAGGCCAGCGACAGCCTCTACGTCGTGCTCTCGGGCGAGCTCGAGGTGACGAAGAACGGCAGCCTGCTCGCCGAGCTGAAGCCGGGCACGCACTTCGGCGAGATGGCGCTCTTGAACCAGCGCCCGCGCTCGGCCACGGTGACGTCGAGGAAGCCCTCGCGCCTGCTGGTCATGGACCGCGCGGCCTTTGCGGAGCTGGTGCGGCGAGAGCCGACGCTCGGCGTGAAGTTCTTGTGGACCTTCGCGCAGGTGCTGAGCCTGCGGCTCGACGAGGCTACGCTCGGGCGCACGCCGGATCCGGAGACCCTCGAAGAGGTGCCCTTCACGCGCGAGTAGCGACGCCGGCGTCCGCCGCTGCTGGCACGCTGACGGGTCTGCCCTCGTCGTCGACGCGGCTGACGCGCGCGAGCTCGAGCGCGCCGCCCTGCTTGAGCGCCACGACCGCCTGGCGGATGAGCGACGTCGAGGCGCGCGCCGCTTGCACCGCCGACAGATGCCCCGTCAGGCGCGCGAGCTCGCGCGCCTCGAGCGGCGGACCGATGCGCACGCTGAGCTTGCCCGGCCGCGGCACGCTCGCGCCCTTCGGGAAGGCGTCGTGCGCGCCCTCCAGGTACAGCGGCAGCACATCGACGCCGGTGCGCAGCGAGAGCCTGCCGACGAGCGGCTTGAACGCGCCGAGGGTGCCGTCCTCGCGGCGGGTGCCCTCGGGGAAGATCAGCACCACGTTGCCCTCGCTGACGGAGTCCACCGCTTGCTCGAAGGACTTGCCCGAGCCGGTCTCGCGATCGATGGGCCGCAGGTTGGTCAGGTGCTCGAAGAAGGCGACCTTGAGCGGGTGGCCGGCGAAGAAATAGTCGCGCGCCGCGAGCGGGGTCAGCCCGGCGCCGTAGCGGCCGAGGGCGAACTTCACGAGGCCGGTGTCGAGGTGCGAGGTGTGGTTCGCGAC
>CAYLZW010000301.1:0-6814 GCA_964388085.1 uncultured Myxococcales bacterium
CACGAACCGGGACGTCACCGCGGCGGCCACCGGGCGCGTGCGCTCCGATCTCGTGTTCCGCCTGCAGGTGTTCTCGCTCCACCTGCCGCCGCTGCGGGAGCGCAGGGACGACGTCTTACCCCTCTGGCAGCGCTTCACCGACGACGCCGCCCGCGCGCGGCGACGAGGGACGCTGGTCAGCTCGCCCGCGGTGACGAGCGCGCTGCTCGCCTACGAGTGGCCCGGCAACGTGCGCGAGCTCGCGAACGCCGCGCAGCACGCCGTCACCCTCGCCGATGACGTCGTGGAGCCGATGCACCTGCCGCCGGCGCTGCACCGCGCGCGCGCCACCAGCGCGGAAGCGGCCGTGCACCTCCCTCCCGGAATGGCGCTGAAGGATCTCGAGCGCGTCGCCATCCTCGAGACGCTGCGCAGCACGGGCGGCATCCGGCGCGCCGCGGAGGTGCTCGGCATCTCTCGGCGCACGCTGCAGTACCGCCTGCGCGACTACCGCGAGCAGGGCTACCTGAAGGACTCGCTCGAGGAGCCGGCGGACAGCTCGCCCCTGAACAGCCGGCGCGCGCGCGTGCTGCTCGCCGAGGACGACGACGATGTGCGTTACGCCCTCGAGCGCCTGCTCTCGCGCGCCGGGTACGAGGTGGTCGCGGTGCACAGCGGCGGCGCCGTGCTCGAGCACCTCGGCGCGGCGCTGCTCCTGAAGCAGTGGCAGGAGGCTCCCGACGTCATCGTCACGGACGTGCGCATGCCCGGCGTCACCGGCCTCGAGCTGCTCGAGGGCGTGCGCCAGAGCGGCTGGCGCGTGCCGGTGGTCGTCGTCACCGCCTTCGGCGACGCCGAGCTGCGCGCGCGCGCCATGCAGCTCGGCGCGTCCGCCTTCCTCGACAAGCCCCTGAACGGGCCGGAGCTCGAGCAGGCCGTGGCGGCCGCGCTCGAGGCCGGAGCGTCGTGAGCCCCCGGCGGGTCCCTCCGAGCGTGTCGCCAAGCACTGTGAACACACGGCCTTGCGCCATGCCCGCACCTTGCGGCGCTCGAGCTACGTGCGGTACCAACGAGCCATGACTCGTGCTGCCGCTCCTCTGAGCGTCTCCCTCGCGTCGCTCGTGGTCGCGCTGCTGGCCGGGCCCTCGCTGGCAGAGGCCGATGGTGTCAGCATCGCCGTGGTCGCGGTCGGCAAGGACAGCCCGTCCGCCGGACAGGCCGTCGTCGTCGGCCGCATCGCCAAGCAGGGCTTCGAGCGCAACCCGAAGTACGACCTCCTCGACACCGAGCGCGTGCTCGAGAGCGGCGAGGCCTCGGCCGCGGAGCGACGGCGCGCGACGGCGGACGCGGCGCTCGCGCGCGGGCGCTCGGCGTTCGACGCCCTCGAGCTCTCGCCCGCCCTCGAGAGCCTCGCCGAGGCCGTGGTCGGCTACGAGCAGGCGCTCGCCGCCATGACCGACATCGGGCCGCTCGTGACGGCGCTCAAGTACCAGGGCGCGGCCTATGCGCTCTCCGGCGACAGCAAGAACGCCCGCCGCTCGTTCGAGCGCGCCTTCGTGCTCGACCTCGGCGCCTCGGCGGCCGGCTTCCCCGAGGAGGTGACGACGCTGTTCGAGCAGGCCCGCGCGAAGGTGGAGGAGGGGCCGACGGGGACGCTCACGGTGTACGCCGCGCCTCCCGCGGCCGAGGTGTGGGTCGACGGCCGCTTCCGTGGCTCCGCGCCGCTCAGCCTCGACAACCTCCCCGCCGGCAGGCACTACGTGCGCGTGGCGCGCGACGGTTACGTGGCCTTCGGCCAGCCGGTCGAGGTCAAGCGCCGAGCCGAAGAGACCTTGCAGGCCACGCTGCGGCCGGCGGCGCGCTTCTCCGAGTATGACGACCTCGCCAGCCGCTTGAAGGGCGGCTCCCCGCAAGCCGCGGCCGAGCTCGCCGGCATGCTCAAGGTCGCTCAGCTCCTCTGGATCGTCACCGAGGTCACCGGCGAGGACGTCACCGTGACGGCCACGCTCACCGACGGCGTAGGCGGCGGCGCGCTCGCGCAGGGCACGAAGACCTTCGTGACGACGTCGCCGCGATACCGATCGGACCTCGAGCTCTGGTTCGCGCAGACCTTCCGCAAGGGCGCGGGCGTGCAAGCGCCCACGTTCGGCGACAGCGGCACGAGCGGCGGCGACCCGCCGAAGGGCAGCGGCTTTCTGCCCACCGCGCCGACGGAGGCGCCCACGAGCGGCATGACCATCCTCGGCTGGGTGCTGACGGGCGGCGCCATCTTGCCGCTCGGCGTCGGCATCGGCTTCGGCGTCGCGTCCCTCGTCCCCTGGGACGCGTACAAGAACGGCGGCAAGCTCTTCGACCAGCCGGCGCTCAGCAGCCAGCTCGATCCGAGCCGCGAGGAGGTGTGGAATTCCTTCCTCGTCACCTCCATCATCGCCGACGTCGGTTACGTCGTCGCCGCCGGCATGGCGGCCGTCGGCGTGACGCTGCTGGTGCTCGGCGCCAACGAAGAAGAAGAGATCGAGGACGTGCTCGCGAGCGCTCCTCTGGTCTTGCCTTCCCTACCCATCATCGTCGTCGCGGGAGGCGAGCATGACCACCGCTAGCGCACGCGTCCTCGCGTTCAGCGCGTTGTTGGCCCTCGTCGGCCTGAGCGGGTGCACCATCTGGTTCGCCATCTGGCAGGACCCGGGCGGGCTGCCCTGCGCCGAGGGCCAGCAGCAGTGCCTCGTGGGCTACACCTGCGTCGACGACGTCTGCATGCCCGCCGCCGCCGCAGAAGCGGGCGACACCTGCAGCGTCGACGAGGAGTGCGCCGAGGGCCTCGTGTGCACGAACGTGTACGATGACGCCTCGTGCGGCGGCGACATCTCCTGCGAGCTCGGCCGGGCCACGGACGACGGCAGCACGCTCCGCTGCCGGCGCACCTGCGATCCGGCTGGCGCGGTCACGCAATGCGCGCCCGGCGAGCGCTGTTGGCCCGACGCCGCCGGCACCGGCTGGTGTCAAGCCGGCGTCTGCGAGGCGCCGAGCGATTGCGGCACCAACCCGCTCAATGGCGCGACCAACGTCTGTTACGGCGCAGGCATTCATCCCGGCGGCAGCGGCTCCGGCCTGTGCACGAGCTCGTGCGATCCGCTCGAGTGCAATCCGACGACGGGATGCCCGGACTGCCCGCTCTTCGACGTCGACGGGGACGGGCAGCAGGACGTCATGGGCTGCGAGCCCTACGAGCAGGTGCTGGTGAACATGGGCTGCATATTGGCGGGCACCGTCCCGCACGGCGGCACCTGCGACGGCGTGACCACCAACTGTCAGCCAGGCTCCTTCTGCTTCGTGCCCGAAGGCGCGAACGCCGGCTACTGCGCGCGCATCTGCCGCGTCGGCGGCGGAAACCCCGCGTGCGACGCAAGCTTCCCGACCTGCAACTCCATTGACGGCGTCATGGGCTTCTGCGGCTGAGCCGCAAAGGAGGGGGACTCGTCCACACTATGAGTGACCAGGCCGCGACGTACCGGAAGTTCCGCGACGCGAACGATCCCGCAGGCAACCTCGGCTGGTCCTCGAAGATGGCGCGCCAAGCCGTCAAGGCCGGCGCGTCCGCCGCCGGCGATCTCGAGGAGGCGTTCGCCCTCAGCGACGAGGAGCGCGTCTTGTGGCGGCTCTTGAAGCTGCCGCGCAAGTACATGGACGTCGAGAACGCGGGGGTGCTCCCCGCGGAGGCGACGCGGAGCTTCCTGCGCGCGCTGGCGGCCGCCGACGTGCTCGACGTGGTGGAGGCGGGGGAAGCCAAGCCCATCGTCCCCATCGAGGTGAAGCGCCTGCAAACGGCGCTGAGCGGGCAAGAGGTGAAGAAGGCGCGTGGCGGCTCTGCGCTCAAGGCCCGCGTGTACCGTCCGGACATCTCTGCTACGCCAGCGCCCGCCGCGGAGCCGGCAGCGTCGTCGTCATCGAGCGCCGCCGCGGCGTCGCCCCCGCCGAAGCCGGAAGAGAAGCCCGCGCCAAAGCCCGCGCCGGTCACGCTCCCTCCCGCGCCCGCCCCCAGCGTCGACGCGAAAGCGCTCATCGATGACATCGCGCGGCGTCACAAGCAGATGGGCAAGCAGAACCACTACGAGTTCCTCGAGGTGCAGCCGACGGCGCCGCGCGATGGCGTGAAGGCGGCGTACATGCGCCTCGCCAAGACCCTTCACCCCGATCACATCGCGGGCACCGTGCACGACGAGACCGCGGCCAAGCAAGCGGACGCGCTCTTCAAGCGCCTGCAAGACGCCTGGTCGACGCTGAACGATCCCGCGAAGCGCTCGCAGTACGACAAGAACCTCGGCCACGACCCGACGCACGGCAACAGCGTCGGCGGCAAGATCCGGCGCACGGACGAGGCCCGCATCGCCACGCTCAAGGCCGATCACCTCGTGAAGACCAAGCACTTCAAGGACGCCGAGTCGCAGTACAAATCGGCGCTCCTCATGGACGACGAGCACGGGCCGGCGCTGCTCGGCCTCGCCTGGGCCATCTTCCTGAACGACGCGCGCGACAAGAAGGAGCGCGTCGCCGAAGCGAAGAAGCGCCTCACGGAGCTGGCCGACAAAAAGCGCATGGCCGACGCCCACTACAAGCTCTCGCTGATCGCCAACATCGAGGGAAATGACGCCGAGCACGAGCGTCGGGTGTCGCTCGCGGCCAAGACCGATCCTCGCCACAAGGAGGCCATGCAGGAGTTCCGCCTGCAGCAGCGACGGAAGAAGGGCCCGCAGGGGACGAGCCCGGACAAGGGCGGTCTGTTCTCCAAGCTCCGGCGCTGACGCCTCGGCTCACTCGAAGAGCGCGTCGCGATCCTCGCCGTCGCCGTCCTCGCCGGCGTCGTCTTCGTCTTGGTCGCCGGCGTCGCCCTCGTCACCGCCGTCGCTCGACCCGTCGCCGAAGAGCTCATCATCTTCGCCCTCTTCGTCGAGGGGCATGTCCTCGGCCTCGTCGAAGTCCGGCATCGTGACGCGCAGGCCGAGGTCGGCTCGCAGGTCGGTGCTGCCCGCCACCATCTGCTCGTCGTAGCGGCGCAGCGAGAGATCGAAGGGATCGCTCGGGTCGGCGTCGATCAGCAGCACGTCGGCGCGCGGCATGATGAGCTTGCCAAAGCGCAGGGCGCCGCCGCGCAGCTCCACGTAGTTCTTCACGTCTCCGGCGGGGCCGAGCGTCTTCACGTTGGGAGCGGGGCCCTCGAGCAAGAGGCGCACGTACTTGCCACGCGTCTCGACGTCGATGACCTGCGCGTCGAGCGCGGGACCGCGCAGGATCGCCTCGGGATCGAAATAGAGCGCGTCCGCGTCGAGCCACACGGCGGGGCCGACGTCGCCGCCGAAGCCGCCGAGCGCGCCGCCCGTGTCGTCCGAGCGCCCGGCGCCGGCGAGGCCCTCCTCGAAGATGTCGTCGAGCGAGTCCACGGGCTTGTCGTCGCGGCGCATCGCGGTGGGGATGAGCGCGACGTCGCCCCCCACGGTGGGCTCGAGCGTGCCCCGCAGCTCGATGTCGTCGCCGCTCTCGTCGAGCTCAGCCACGAGGTGGACGCGCCCGCGCTCGAGGGTGACGGTCACGTCTCGTAGCGGCGACTCGTCGCCGAAGTCGTCGTCGCCGAAGCTGTCGTCGTTGCTGTCGAAGAGGTAGCGCGAGAAGATGCGCGCGAGGTCCTCCTCGGAGACGCGCAGCTCCGCCTCGTCCACGATGAGCTGCAGCGAGCGCGGCTGATCCAGATCGACCAGGTCCATGCCGAGCGGCACGAGCACACCCGTGAGCGAGACGACGAAGACGTTCACGTCGTCGTCGAGGCGCAGGGCGACGTTGTTCACGACGACCGCAGTGTAGCCGCCGCTGAGCGCCGCGACGTCGAGGTTCTCGCCTCCCCACAGCGGACCGGGATCGAGGTAGCGCGGCGCATAGGGCGGGAACAGCACGGGCCCCCGTCGCTGCGCGGGAGCGCCGGCGCCTGCGCCTTGGCCGCCGCCGCGGGGAGGGAACGCTCCTTCGGCGGAGGCCTCCGGCTCGTCGCCGCCGAACACCTCCTCGTCGCTCGCGCCGCCGCTCTCGTCCGCGCTCTCGCTCGTGCTTTCACCGCCGCCGAACAGCTCGTCCTCTGCGTCCGCGCTGCCGGCGCCTTCGCCCGCGTCCGCGAGGTCCTCCGGCGCGGAGTCGGCGCCCCCGTCTCCGGCGCCCGCGTCGCTGTCATCCGCGCCCGCGTCGAGCGGCTCCGCGAAGCCTGCGTCGACGACCGCCGCGTCGCCTGGTGCCGCCGGCTGCTCGAGCGCGGGCGTCGTGTCCTCGTAGATGTCGTACGTGAACGGGAAGCGCTGCTCGGCTTCGTCCTCACAAGCGGAGGCGAGGCTCAGCGCGAACAGGCAACAGCAGAGTGACGTGCCTCTCTGCACCATCCTCCTCCTGGAGGAACGTAGGCTCCAGCGCGCGCGTGCGCAGGGCGCGTGCCGGCGACGAGGAGACGCTAGCGAGACAAAAGCGCACGGGTGCACGGAGGCGAGGCACGCTCGCGCTCGCCGTTCACGCCAAAGGCGCGCACCACTCGCCGAGCACGCGCGCGATCTCCAGCGCCTGCTCGTCGTTCGGGATGATGAATTTCGAGTGAAAGACCCAGCCGCTGCGACGCTTCTGATACCGGCGGATCTGCACCTTCGGCCCGCGCCAGCCGCTCTGCCCGTCGCCGCCGTCGCCGCCGCGCTCCTCGAACAGGAACAGCACCGTGGCCCACGAGCCATGCTCCGAGAGCACGTGCTTGTTCAGCTCGCGTACGCGCGGCTCGCCGTTCTCCTCCCAGTTCACCGTGAGCTCGTCGAGC
>CAYLZW010000302.1:0-6809 GCA_964388085.1 uncultured Myxococcales bacterium
GTCTGGATGTCGGTGATGCGCCGCTCCATGGTGCGCACGAGGCGGTGCAGGTCGATGGCGACGCCGCGGAAGCCCATCTCCGCCTTGAGCTCGTCGCTGACCCGCGAGAGGCCGCCGCGCGCGAGCACGAGCTCGCCGACGATGCCCATGAGGTCGTCGAGCTTCTTGATGTCGACGCGGACGGTGTCGGCCACCTGCCGCACCGAGTCGAGGCCGAGCGCGTCCTCGCTGTCGTCCCCTGACCCGCGCAGGCTCGCCGCCATGGGCTCGCGCACCACCTCGCGATCGATGCGCTCGGTGCGATAGCGGCCACCCGCGAGCTCGCCGATGCTCGCCCGCAGCGCCTCGAGCGTAGCGCCGGACGCGAACACGACGTCGAAGTTGATGCCGTCGCCGGAGTCGTCGGCGGAGGGCAGCGTCGTCAGCACCTCGCCGACGTCGTTCAACAGCCCGTTCAGCGCGCCGAGATCCTGCTCGAAGGTCTCGAGCGGCAGCGGCGCGTGCACGAGGTAGATGGGCCGCCGATCGCGCAGGTTCTGGGTGAGCCGGTGCTCCTCGTACTCGGTCAGCACCGAGAGGGACTCGCGCGGGAGCGTGAGCGCGTCGAAGATGCTGCCGTCGCTCACGGCGCCGCTGCCCTCGGCCGCCTCCTCGATGCGGCGCGTGAGCGAGCCGAGCGTGGACTCGTCGGGCTCGACGCCGTTCGCGACGTCCTTCAGGAGCCGCGCGAACGCGTCGGTGCACGAGTACAACAGCTGCATGAGCGCGTCGTCGAGCACCAGGCGACCGAGCCGCAGGCCGTCGAGCAGCGTCTCCATGTGGTGCGCGAGGCGGCTGATGACGGAGACGCCGAACATGCCGGCGAGGCCCTTCAGCGAGTGGGCGGCGCGGAACACCTCGTTCAAGCGGCCCGGGCTCGGCGCCCCGCGCGCGCGCTGTTCGTCGATGGCGGCGAAGCCGGCCGCGAGCGCGTCCGTGATCTCGCCGGCCTCGGCGAGAAACTCGCGCGCGGAGCTCTCGGAGAGGCGCCCTTCGTCGGTCAAAGCGTAGCGCCTCCGAAGCCGGCGAGCGCTGTGACGAGGGAGTCCTTCGTCACCGGCTTCTCGAGGAACGACGACGCGCCCTGCTCGATGGCCTTCTCGTGATCCCGCGGGGAGACCTGCGTCGAGACGATGAAGGCGCGCGCCCCCTCGGGCCTGCGCTGCTGCCAGAACGAGAGCACCTCGAGGCCGTGCAGGTCGGGCATGTGCAGGTCCACGAGCAGCACCGTGACGTCACCGCCGGCGATCACCTTGAGCGCCGCGGCGCCGTTCTCCGCCACCTGCACGGGCAGCGAGAGCCCGAGCTCCTCGAGGGCCGCTTCGAGGGCGAGCGTCCCGAGCTCGCGGGCGGCGGGGGAGTCGTCGACGATCAACGCGCGCATCACCGCCTCCAATGGCTGGCTCGAACCTAGCGCAATCCGATCGCGCGTGCGCGCGTGCGTCCGAGCGGATCGGCATGGAGCGCCGCGCGCAGAGCAGCGTGCTCACGGCGAGCTGCGTACTTCACTGGCGCAGCGAGTCCGGCAGGCACATGGAGACCTGGTTCCAAGGGAAGCCGAACGTCGCCGTGTTCGGCGCCCCACACGTCGTCCCGGGGAAGGTGTCGCAGTTGCCTCCCGTCCCGCCCTGACAGTCGGGGAAGCAGAAGCCCCCCGCCTCGAGGTAGCTCTGCGGCGGGTTGAAGAGCAGGAAGCCGTTGGCGTCCTCGAGGTTCGGGTCGTAGGGGTTGCCGTGGCCAAAGGTGAAGCCGGCCTGGCAGGCAAAGCCCGTGCGGCAGCCGCTCGCCGGGTCGAGCGGCTGCTCCGCGTTGGGCTTGCAGGGCTGCGCGCAGAAGCCGGTCGAGTTGGCGGGGAGCTGTCGGTTCACCGCCTCGAGCAGGTCGCCCTGGATGCAGACGGACTCCACCTGGCAGTCGCGTGTGTCGTTGCACGGCTCGCCCGGCCCCGCGAGGCCGCCGCCCGGGTTCGCCTGGCACGTCCCCGACGGGACGTCGCAGTAGGAGCTGCCGGCGAGGTCGCTGGCGTACAGATGCAGCGCGATGACCTCGGGCTGGTTCGGGCGCTGCAGTTGTCCGCTGCGGATACACTCGGGGAAGTCGAGCGTGCAGCCGCGCACGCAGGTCGGGCCGACGTCGAAGAAGCGCGTGTCACACGTGTAGCCGGCGCGGCCGCACTCGGCGCCCTGGCTGCAGCTGCGCAGGCAGACGGCGAGGTTCGTGTCGAACACCTTCAGCTCGGTGCCGGCGGGGCACGCGGGCGGCGCCGCCAGCGTGCCGATGAGCGTGCAGTAGCCCTCGTCGACGCCGTCGTCGCGGTAGATCGTGAACTGATCTTCCCAGATGTGCTTGGTGAAGTTCTGCGTCGTGTTGCTGGCGGGAAAGGGAACGTACAGCCCGTCGAAGGTGACGATCAGGCACGAGAGCCCGGCCGCACACGTGTTGCTCGGGTTGGCGCCGTCGTTCATGTACTCGCACTTGGTGCCGATGTCGGCGGCGGTGGGCCCGACCACCGGGGGACCAGCGTCGGGGAAGATGCCGCCGTCGAAGCCGCCGGACCCGCCCGGGCATCCGAGCGAGAAGGCGAGCGTAGCGAAGAGGGCCGCGAGGGGACGGAGAGACGTGCGCATCATCGCTGATGGTGCCTCACGAACCCTCGCCTTCGCCACCCCGCCGCATCGAACGTCGGGCGAGCGTCAGACCGGGTCGCGGCAGACGTGAACGGTAGGGAGCAGGCGGCCCGTGGGATCAGCGGCGCACTCCATACCCGCGGGGCAGGCGAGATCGACCGGCGCGCCCGTCGTGGAGTCCGGATAGCGGCAGAGGTACTGGCAGGTGTCGGCCGCGCAGACGGCGAACGCGTTACCCTCGCTCTCCTGGCCCGGAGCGGGGGCGCAGTAGAGGTCCGCGTCCTCGTCACAGGCGCCGCCCTCGGCGACCAGCGTGCCGCATACGCCCTCGAGCGCGTTGTCGAGAAAGGCCACGCAGCTCTCGCCCACGGCGCACGCGCAGCTCCCGCCGGGGCAGTCGGCGAACGCGCAGCGCTTCTTACAGATGGAGTCGTCGCTCAGGTTGACGCAGACACCGGCGACGTCCCCGCAGACGATCTCGAGCGGGTCGCAGCCGCGCGCGCCGCGCGGGAGCTCCGAGAGGCAGCGCGCGTCGACGACCACCGGGTCGGCGTCGATGTCGTAGCAGCCGCCGGTCTCGCAGGTGGCGTCGCCGTCCGCCGTGCAGTCCTCGAGACAGGAGCCGAAGCCGGCCGTGTGCTTGGCGGGGTCGTGGATGCAGTCGAATCCCGCGGCGCACGTGAGCGCGATGACCGGCGTCGTCGTGCCGTCGGTGCAGGCCTCGCCCTGGCCGAGGTTCGTCGTGGGCAAGCAGAAGCCGTCGTCGACCTCGCCGAAGCAGGCGTGGCCCGGGAGGCCGCTGCAGATCGGGTCGCCCGTGCCCGGCGCGTCACAGCGGAGGCGGCAGGTGCCGACGCCGAGGCCGTCGATGAGGCAGGTCGCGTCCCCCTCGCAGAACACGCCCCCGCCGATGGGATCGCACGCCTCTCCCGCCTGCGCGGCCGCGCCGCAGTAACCGCTGCTCGTCATCAGATTGATGACGACACAGGTGTCGGCGCCACACGCGCTCGTCGAGCAGCTGCTGCCGGTCTGGCAGGTACAAGGCGTCCGGCAGACACCGCCCAGCGGCGCGTCGTCGTCGGGAATGCAGACGCCCTCGCCCGCGCAGAGCAGCAGCTGCTCGGGATCACAGCCGGCGCCCTCCGCGACCTCGGTCGCGCACGCGAGGGAGGGCTCCTCGTCGGAGCCGAAGCTCGCGCACGTGCCGCCGCCGGCGCAGGCCTGCCCCTCGGTGGCGCAGGGACGCGCGCAGGTGCCCGCCCCGCTCACGAAATAGGGCGCACACACGAGCCCGTCTTCACAGACCGCGCCGGCCGCTTCGTAGCAGGGGCCGAGCTCGGCGCTCGTGAGCACGACGACGACGTCAGGTCCGGCGTCCACGGGCGCGCCGGCGTCCGGCAGGGGGCCGCTGTCTACTCCGGGCCCGGCGTCGAGCGAGCCGCCGTCGAGCGGTTCGGGCCCGCCGTCGTCGTCGTGCGGGCCTTCTCCCGCGTCATGGAGCGGCGGCAGACCGCTGTCCCGCAGCGGCGGCAGGAAGCCGTCCGGCCGCCCGTCACCGGCGTCCTGCAGGTCGATGGGCGGCGGCGTGCAGCCGAGCGCGCTCGCGAGCACGAGCGGGATCAGGAAGCTGATGTGAACGAAGCGGGCCATGGCTCTCGACCCCCACCTGAGCGAGTGAATGGCGGCTATCGGTCATTCGAGGAAGGGGCAAGGGAGGCCCGGAGCGCAATCCACGCGAAACAACACCGGCAAAACGCGACGAGGGCGGAGTCGCCTCCGCCCTCGCCTTCACATCGTCAGGAGACGAGGTGCATCAGTTCGCGTCGGTGACGCCCGCGTCCTCGGCGCCCGCGTCGACCTCGTCGTCGCCACCCGCGTCGACCTCGTCGCCGCCGGCGTCGGGCTCGTCGCCACCGGCGTCGACCTCGGGGCCGCCGTCGGTTTCGGCAACGGCAGGCTCGCAGGAGCCGAGCGGCGCGATGCAGAGGCCGATGGTGATCGGGTTCCCGGTGGCGTCCGTGACTTCGACATCGATGCACTCGTAGTCACCGGCGCCACACTCCGCCTCGCACGGCTCATCCTCCGTGCAGTTGGCCGAGGAGCACTCCTTGATGCCGAAGCGCGCGCTGTCGTCGTCGATGCCGGGGCCCACGAGGAGCTCACGCGAGGCGTCGAGCGTGCACTCCCAGCCAGTGTTGCAGCCGAACGACTCACCGGCCTCCTTCGTGGCGATGGTGCCGTCCTGGTTGTCGTCGGTGTCGGGCGTGCTGCAGATCGCGAGGCAGAGACCGTCGTTGGGCGCGGTGTCGCCGAACACGCCGGCGATGCACGCGCCAAGGCCTTCCTCGTCGCTGGCCACCATCGAGTCGTCGCAGAACGCGTGGCCCTCGACGCTGTTGCAGATGAACTCATTGGGGACGCCGCCGGGAACGAGCTGAGACGCCGCGATCGGCGGGGTGGGGGTCGCGCACTGACCAGGGATCGACGCGCAGATGCCCTTGCCCTCGTCGCTGGTCGTCGTCTGCCAGCAGTCGAAGCCGCCGGCGGCGTCGCACTCGCAGCCCGTGCCGCCCTCCTCGCAGTTCGCGACGGTGCAGACGAGGCTCTCCTCGGGGTTCGCCGGATCCGGCTCGATCCCCTGGAACAGGCCGCTCGGCGACATCATGCAGCGCTCGTCGCCCCCGCACTGCGCGTCGGCGTTGTCGGCGTCCAGATCGCAGGTGACCTTGCAGTTGAAGTCCACGCCGATGACGACGTCATCGTCGTCTCGCTCGACATTCGTCAGCAGGCACGACATGTCGTCCGCGCAGGCGTCGGGATCGAGGAACGCCTGGCAGGCGCCGTCCCGCGTGGCCTGAAGGGTAAGGCAGGCCTCGCCAAGGGTGCCGGTCGCGTCGATGGGAGCGTCCTGGCAGCTCTTGCCCGAGGGGCACGTCTGTCCGGCCGAGCAGTCGACGCGGCAGACGCCGGCCGTCGCGGTGCTCGGCACGCAGAGGAGGCCGGTCTCACAAGCGCCCGCGTTGGACGGGTTGCAGGGGTCGCCCTCGACGCCCGGCTGGGGGTCGCCTTCGCCCTCGCCTTCGCCTTCGCCGCCCGCGTCCTCGACGCCGGCGTCGCCGGTCTCGGTGGGGGTACACGCGCCCATTACGAACATGCCGCACGTAGCGACGAAGACACCGATGAGAAGCTTCTGCATGAGTCTACCCGAGGTCAAATGGTCTGAATCGTGAGGGACAAAAAGGAACGCAGGAGATCTGTGAGCGGGCCGGTGCTCTGGCACGGCAGCGCGTCAGCCGCGCACCGTAGAGCACCCGTCCGGGTGGTCAACCACCGAAACCACGGACTCGGGGGGTTTGCCTCAGGATCTTCGCTTCCGCAACGGTCGCCGGTCAGGAGCGCAGCGGGACGCCGACGAACAGCGCGTCGGATCCCGCGACCACGACCTGCGCTCCCGGCGCGAGCCGTGGCGCCTGGTCCATCTGCGTTACGCCCAGCGCGGGTGCCGATGGTCTGCCGTCGCCGCCGATGAGCACGGGGGCCGTGAACCACCAGACCTCGTCGACGAGCCGGCGCTCGAGCAGCGCGCCGAGCAAGGCAGGGCCGGGCTCGACGAGCAGCGACGTCAGCCCGCGCTCGTGCAGCACCGAGAGCGCGATCTCGAGGTCCACGCGAGCGCCGCGTCCGCAGCCGACGGTGGCCACGCCGGTCGCCCCAAGCGCCTGCACGCGCGCCTTCGAGGCCCGCCCGCCGTGAAGCACCATGGCGTTCGTGCCGCCCCTGGGATCGCCCGGCTGCCGGTCGAACAGGCGCGCGGAGGGCGGCACCCGCAGCTTCCCGTCGATGAGCACGCGGAGAGGGTTGCGTGGCCTCGCGTCGCCCGTCCGTGTCTTGCGCCGAACGGTGAGGCTCGGGTCGTCCGCTAACGCGGTGCCGCTGCCGACGAGGATGCCGTCCGCGCGATCGCGGAGCGCGTGCACGAGGTCGCGCGACACCTCCCCCGTGATCCAGCGGGACTGCCCCGCCTTCGTCGCCACCCGCCCGTCGAGCGAGGCCGCGACCTTCGCGACCACCCAAGGCCGCTCCCGTTTCATGGCGCTCGCGAACGGCGCGATGAGCGCAAGCGCGCGCGCGGCGACGGGGCCC
>CAYLZW010000303.1:0-6737 GCA_964388085.1 uncultured Myxococcales bacterium
AGCGAGATGCCCTTCACGAGCACCTCCTCGCCGAGCTTGTCCTTCAGGAAGCTCGCCTTGCGCGCCACCGAGTCCCCGTTGATGGCGCCGAGCAGGGCGCCGAAGAAGCCCTTCGCCATGACGGGATCGAACAGCACCGGGGCGCGCGTGCTCTTCACCTTGCGGGCGCCGACGCGGGCGAGCACCCGCTCGGCGGCCGCGCGCGCGATCGATTCGGGATCTCTCAAATCCTGGAAGCGACGGGCCGCGTCCCACCAGCCCGCGACCTGCTTCTTGCCGCCGGCGTCATCGGCCACGCCGCTCGCCGACAGGGAGGCGCTCGTGCCGCCGTAGCTGCCCGAGAAGCCGGTCGAGGTCGCCAGCGCGAACAGCCCCCACTGGGTGCCGGCGCCGACCTCGCGCACGGTGGCGATGCCCGCGGTGCCGCGCAGCACCTTCTCCATGATGAGCGCCTGCTCGGCAGCCCAGCCGGACTCGGCGCCCGCCACGTCGGGGTCCCAGAGCTGAAGGCGCTGCACGAGGGCGTCCAGCTCGTCGCCCTCCGGGGCCGTGGCCGGCGCGATGATGTTGTGCTCGCTCGGCGTCGAGATGCGGGCGAGCGCGACGGCGTTGTGCGCCAGCTCGTCGATGGCTTCGTCCGTGCGCGGCGCCTCCGCCGCGGTGGCGAACCCGAGGCGCCCGTCGACGAGCACGCGCAGGCCGGCGCCGCGCGAGCTCGAGCGGGTGACGTGCTCGATCTCGCCGTCCCGCGCCTTGGCGCTGACGGAGGCCCCGACGCCGACGGTGGCGTCACACGCGCCCGCGCCGGCTCGCTTCGCCGCTTCCACAAGCTTGGAAGCCAGCTCGCGCGCCCACTCGTGCTCGGCGACAGGACCCTTGCTCTTCGTGGCCGCGCTCATACCGCGTCTCCGGTGCCGCCGACGGTGATGCCGTCGATGCGGAGGGTGGGCAGGCCGACGGTGACGGGCACGCTCTGGCCGGCCTTGCCGCAGGTGTAGGTGCCGGGATCGATCTCGCTGTCGTGCCCCACGCGCGTGATCTTCGCGAGCACGTCGGGACCGCTGCCGACGAGGGTGGCGCCGGTGACGGGCGCGCCGAGCTTGCCGTCCTCGATGAGGTAGCCCTCCTGCACCTCGAAGGTGAAGTTGCCGTTCGAGATGTCGACCTGGCCGCCGCCGAAGGCACGGCAGTAGAGGCCGCGCTTCACCTCGCGCAGCACCTCGTCGGGATCGTGCTCGCCCGCGGCGAGGAAGGTGTTCGTCATGCGCGGCAGCGGTGGGTGCCGAAAGCTCTGCCGGCGGCCGTTCCCCGTTGGAGACGTGCCCATGAGCTGGGAATTCAGCCGGTCGCTCATATAGCCCTGCAAGACGCCCTTCTCGATCAGCACGTTCGCCTGCGTCGGGTTGCCCTCGTCGTCGATGTTCAGGCTGCCGCGCCGCTCGGGCAGGGTGCCGTCGTCGATGACCGTGACCAGCTCGGAGCCGACCTTCTGGCCGACGCGTCCGGCGAACAGGCTCGTGTTCTTGCGGATGAAGTCGGCCTCGAGGCCGTGGCCCACCGCTTCGTGCAACAGCACCCCCGAGGAGCCGGGACCGAGCACCACCACCTGCTCGCCCGTCGGCGCCGGACGCGCGCCGAGCTGCGCCGTCGCCATGCGCACGGCCTCCTTCGCCACCTCCTCGGGGCTCATGCTCTCGTCGTAGTAGCTGAGGCCCGCGCGCGAGCCGGCGCCCTGCGAGCCCACGCGTCGCCGGCCGTCTTTGTCGACGATGACGACGCGCAGCGCCAGACGACAGAGCGCCCGGCGATCTTGGACGAGCAGGCCCTCGCTGTTCGCGATCAGCACCTCTTCGTCGCTGTCGGCCCAGCCGCCGATGACCTTCTCGAGATCGTCCCGCTCGGCGCGCGCGGCGGCGTAGGCCCGCTCGAGGAGCGCGAGGCGATGCTTCACGTCGGCCTCGGCCGGCGGCGACTTCGGATCGGCGTGCTTTGCGCGCGATCGTTTCTGCAGCGGCTTCGCGATCGCGAGGCCCCCTCCGTCGCTGCTCGTGCCGATGCGGCTGGCGGCGTCGGCGCAGGCGATGAGCGCGTCCTCGGCCAGGTCGTCCGAGTGGGCGTACGCGACCTGAGCGCCCTTGATGACGCGGATGCCGACGCCGTGCACGAAGCCGGACGACGAGGAGCGGATCTCGCCGTCGTCGAGCTCGAGCCCGAGGCCGCGCTTTCGCTGCACGTAGACCTCGGCGAATTCTCCGCCCCGCGCGAGCGCCCGACCGATGAGCCGCGACAACAAACCAGGTTCCACCAGAGGGGCCTCTGCCATCATTCCTCACTCTCTCGAGCTCGAGGTGACCGCTCATGCGGGTCACGTCTTCAGGAGCGGAGCGCGTCCCGCTGACGCCGTGTCTCGCTCTCGCCATGGGCCGCCGGTGCAAGCGCCGCCGACGAGAGTGGGGGAGTGTAACGAACCCCCCCGTGCCGATGCACGTGGCGGCGCGCGGATGCCACCGGAGCGGGTGTAATTGCGCTAGCGTCGGCCAGGTTCGGCTCAGGGAGGCCCTTCTTTGCTCCAGCGATCGGCGGCGCGCGCGAAGCTGTTCTCGAGGCGCCTTCTCGTCGTCGCGAGCGTCAGCGCGAGCCTGCTCGCCGCCCCGGCCGGCGCGCAGGCCGATCCGGACAAGCTGCAGCCCGACGACGAGCCCCTCGTCGAGGCGAGCGAGCCCCGGCAGGAGCCGAGCGCTCCGGCGTCGAGCGCTCCTTCGCGGCAGCCGCCGCCGCGCCCGTCCACGGCCGCCGAGGTGCGCGCGCTGCTCGACGCCGATCCCCGCGCGGCGCGGCCGATCCTGCGTCGCGCCGCGCGCACGGCGACGGATCCGGACGCCCGCGCGCTCGGGCTGCTGGTCCTCGTGCGCGTCGATCCCGGACGCGCCACCGCGCGCATCTGTGCCCGCGCGTTGCGCATCGATCCCGAGGCGCGCGTGCGTCGAGCGGCCGCGGAGTGCCTCGGACGGCTGCCGGCGGAGGCGGCGCAGCCCCAGACGCCTTCGTTGCTCTCCGCGCTCTCTGACGAGGCGCTCGATGTGCAGACCATGGCGGGCTGGGCGCTCGCGACCGTCGGGGACGCGTCCGCGCTCGGGCCCGTCACCGCTCGCGCCAGCGACGAGGATCCCCGCGTCGCCCGCCTGTTCTACGACTACGCCCGGCGGCTGCGCGCGCGTCACGGCGCCCCCACGGAAGACCGCTCGCCGCGCCTCGATCCCACGGCGTCGCGCGCCATCCCGTCCGCGGACGCGCTCATGCCGTCGACGAGCAGCCTCGAGACCACGGCGAGCGTGGCGTGGCTCGCGCTCTATGGCGGCATGGCCGGCTGGCTGCACGGAGGCCTCTTCCCCGCGGCCCACGGCGGCGCCGTGCAGGAGCTCGCCGCGCTCACCGCCCTCGGCGGCGCCGTCTCCGGCGTCGCGCTCGGCGGCGCTTACGGCTTCTTCCGGGCGCGAGAGCTCACCCTCGCGCACAACATCGTGCAGCTCGGCACCTTCGGCACCCTCGCGGGATACGGCGCCGGGCTCCTGAGCGCCCGTGGCCCGCAGGCCGGCGTGAACATGGCGTCATACTCGCTCTCGGGTCTCCTCGTCGGGACCGGCGTCGCCGTCGCCGTCAACGAGGCCTACGCACCGACGCCGGGCGCGCTCGCGCTCGGGGTCGCCACCGGCTTCGGCAGCGCCGTCGGCTTTGGCTCGCTCGCGCTGTCGTACGGGCTGCCGCTCGAGGAGAGCGTGCTCGGGACCGCGCTCTTGTTCGGCGGCGCCGCCGGGGCCGTGACGACGATCCTCGCCTCGCCGTACCCGTTCGGCCTGTTGCCCATCGCGGGCGCCACCGTCGGGGGGCTCACGCTGGCGACGTCGACGGGCGTGCTCCTGGGCATCGTGGAGACGGCCCAGCTGTTCGGCTCCGATCCGGCCTTCACGCCGGGGATCGGCTGGGCGGTGGCGGGCGCGTACGTCGTCGGGGCGTCCACCGGCGCGGCGCTCGCCATGCTCGTTCCCGACGACCTGGATCCCTTCCTCGCGGGCAGCCTACGGCTGAACCCACCCACCCTGGCCGTGCTGCCCGACGTCACAGACCCGCGCCGCACGCTGACGCTCGCTTCGCTCGGAGGCGTCTTTTGAGCTTCGCTTCTCGTGGCGCGCCCGGTCGATGGCAGACCGAGCTCGCGCCGATCCTCGCTCCCCTGTCACTCCTCGTCGTCACGGCCTGCGCGACCGCGTCTGAGACGGTGGCCGACGCGCCACGCCCGGAGCCCCCGGCCGCCGACGTCACGCTCGATCCCGTCGACGTCAGCGCGCGCGCCCAGCCGCTGGAGGTAGGGGCCGACGTGCCGCCCGATCCCGAGGTGCTCGCCTTCCTCGCTCCGCAGGCGAAGACCGTGAACGCGCGCGCGCAGCGCGTCGTCGGCAGCCTCAAGGGGCCGCTCGAGCGCGGCAAGCCCGAGTCCACGCTCGGCAACTTCGTCACCGACGCCATGCGGGAAGGGACCGGACGCGTCACCGGCACGGCGCCCGACCTCTGCTTCACGAACTCGGGTGGGCTGCGCCGAAACCTCGACGCCGGTCCGGTGACCGAGGGCGTCCTCGTGGAGCTCATGCCCTTCGACAACTCCATCATCGTGTTCGACGCCAGCGCCGAGCAGCTCGAGGGCATCCTCGCGCGCCTCGCCCAGCGGGGCGACCCTTCGTCGGGAGTGACCTACACGCGCAGGAGCGGCAAGGCGCACGACGTGCGGGTCGGCGGCGAGCCCATCGCGCGAGGCCGCAGCTATCGCCTGTGCACCAACGACTACATCTTCGAGGGCGGCGGCGGCTATCCGTTCGAGGGCGTGTCGAACGTGAGCTACACGGGCGTGCTCCTCCGAGACCTGCTGATCCAACAGTTCGAGCAGGCGCAGAAGGCGGGTGAGGCCATCGCCCCGGCGCTCGACGGCCGCGTGAAGGAGACCCGATGACGAGCACGACACCCCCGACGACCAAGCCGGAGCGCGCCGACCGTGTGCTCGCACCGAGCTGCGTCCGCTCGCGCAGGCGCGCCCTCAAGACGCTCACGACGACGGGCGCCGCCCTCGCGCTCGGCCCCACGCTGCTGTTGCCGCGTCGCGCGCGTGCCGAGACGGTGCTGCGCCTGACGCTGCTGCATACGAACGACACGCACTCGCGCCTCGAGCCCTTTGACAGCGGCCCGTTCCAGGGCAGGGCGGGCGTCGCTCGTCGGGCGACGCTCATCAAGCGCGCGCGGGCGGAGAACCGGCACACGCTCGTCGTCGACGCAGGCGACACCTTTCAGGGCACCCCCTGGTTCAACGAGTTCAAGGGCAGCGTCGACATCCGCGCCATGCAGGCGCTCGGCTACGACGCCACCGCCGTCGGCAACCATGACTTCGACGCCGGCGCCGACAAGCTGCGCGAGAACCTGGAGCTGGCCCCGAAGCTGGCCGCGCTCGCCGCCAACTTCGTCGTCGAGCCGTCCTCTCCGCTCGCGGGCCGCGTCGAGCAGAGCCGCATCTGGGAGATGAACGGCCGCCGCATCGGGCTGTTCGGCCTCGGCGTCCGCTTCGAGGGGCTCGTAAACCCGAAGCTGCACGAGGGCGTCCGCTACCGGGACCCCATCGCCGCCGCCCGGGAGCAGGTCGAGCTGCTGCGCGATCGCGGCTGTGACGTCGTCATCGCGCTCAGTCACCTCGGCTACCGCGGCTACAGCGGCGAGCCCGGCGATCTCGACTGGCCCAAGGACGTGAAGGGCGTCGACTACGTCGTCGGGGGCCACACGCACACGTTCCTGAAGGAGCCCGCCATCGTGGCGCACCGCTCGGGCTGGCGGACGCCGGTCATGCAGGTCGGGCACTCGGGGCTGAACCTCGGCCGGGCGGAGATCCTCCTCGACACGCGCGGCGGGGCTTCCGTGAGCTATGCCGCGCCGATGGGGGTCGGGGGGAGCGCTTTGGTCTGAGGGGCTCTCGGGCCTTCAGGGCTCCCGCACGGGCTACGAGTCGCCACCCTCAAGCTTCTGCCGCAGCTTCGCCAGCTCGTCGTCGATCTGCGAGGCCGCGGGCCCCGCGGCGGCAGGCGTCGTCGACGCCGGAGCGGACGACGTCGTGCCGCCACCGTTCGAGGCCATCTTCGCCTTCAGCGCCTCGAGGGCGTCGTCGGCGCTCTCGGCCTTGATCTGCTTCTCGAGCTCGGCCAGGGCCGCCGGATCCGCGGTGTCTCCGAGGAGCTCCTTGCGCGCCTCGAGCTCGGCCTCGCTGTTCTCGATCTTGGCCACCATGCGCTCGAAGGTGTCGAAGGCGGACGAGTCCGCGGTGGCGTCCGCGCCGGCACCCACGCCGGAGCGGATGTCGGCCTGCTTCTTCTTCATCTCGGCGGCGGAGAGGCGCGCGATGAGCTCGTCGCGCTTGCCCTTGGCCTCGTTGATCTTGCTGTCGAGCATCGTGAGCGACTTCTTGAGCTCCTCGGTGTAGCCCTTCTGCTGCTCGACCCCGAGCTCGGCCTCGCGCAGCAGGTCGTCGCTCTTGGACTTCTCCGCCAGCGCGTGCCGGGCGAGGTCTTCGTTGCCCTGCTTGAGGGCCGCCATGGCCTTCGCCTCCCAGTCGGCGCTGGCCTTCTTGTAGGTCTCGAGCTGCCGCTCGGCCTGCTTCTGCAGCGTCAAGGTCTCGACGAGGCGCTTCTTGGCGTTCTTGTGCTCCT
>CAYLZW010000304.1:0-6733 GCA_964388085.1 uncultured Myxococcales bacterium
ACTTGTTCGCGAGCTCGATCTCCTTGGCGACGGTGACGCCGTCCTTGGTGACCGTCGGCGAGCCCCAGCTCTTGTTGATGATGACGTTGCGACCCTTCGGCCCGAGCGTCACCTTGACGGCGTTGGCGAGGGTGTTCACGCCCCGGGCGATCTCGGTGCGGGCGGACTGCGAAAAGTGGATTTCCTTAGCGGCCATGTCTTTCACTCCGGTGGGATTCGTGGATTCGGGGGTCAGGAAGGAGGGGACGCGTCAGCCCTCGACCACGGCCAGGATCTCGTCCTCGCGCATGATGAGGTGCTCGGTGCCCTCGATGGTGACCTCGGTGCCCGCGTACTTGCGGAAGAACACGCGATCGCCGGCCTTCACGTCGAGCGCGCGGACCTCGCCGTTCTCGAGGTGCTTGCCTTCGCCCGCGGCCACGATGAGGCCCTCCATGGGCTTCTCCTTGGCCGTGTCGGGGATGATGATCCCACCCTTGGACTTCTCCTCGGAGTCGATGCGCTTCACCAGGATGCGATCGTTGAGGGGGCGCAGCTTCATGGCGTGCTCCTGAATCTTGTGTGTTTTCGAGCGCTTAGATGCGCTGATCGGGATGTGGCAGTGCCTTGGCACTCGAGGGGTCCGAGTGCCAGCGCCACGTATAGGCCCCCTTCTGGGGCGGACAAGTGGGGAACGGCGGATCTCGTGGACCGCTAGAACAGGCCCCCCTCCGTGCCGGACACCACCTCGACCTCGGCCCCAGGCTCGGACGCGGGGTCCTCGCCCTGCGCGGACGTCACCAGACCAAAAGGCCCGCCGGGGGGCGGAAGCACCGTGAGTTCGTCGTCCTCGAACGGGCCCTGGCACACCGAGAGCCTGCCCCCTTCGCTCGACAACAACGGCATACTCTGCAGCATGAGCCGAAAGGGCGACTGCTGGGACAACGCCGTCGCGCAGAGCTTCTGGGGGACGATCAAGAGCGAATTGATTGAAGGCCTCGACTTGACGACGAGAAAGAAGGCGCGCGGAGCTGTCTTCGAGCACATCGAGGTCTTCTACAATCGTCAGAGGCGGCACTCCTATATCGGCTATCGTCGTCCGATGGAGCAAGAGCGCCTTTACAGAGCGGACGCGTTGGCCGCAAAACGAGAGTGTCTACGAAATCGGGGCAATCTCACATCCTTAACCCCCTCTTCCGCGGACGCTCGCCGGAGTTCAGCTTATAGGCCTCTGACGATGATCACCCGCTGCCTCTCCCTCGCGATGCTGTTGTTGTGCGCCGGCTGTACGGCCTCCGACGCGTACGTCCGCTCCACCGCGCTCGAGCGGGCGGCCTTCGATCTCGACTGCCCCAAAGAGCAGCTTACGGCGACGCCCCTCGGGGACACCGTCGTCATGGGACGCACGCCCGCGAGCCCTGGCGTCGAGCGCACGGTGCTCGGCGTCTCCGGCTGCGACACCAAGGGCGTCTACGTCGTCGAGTGCGCGCCGTCCGGATTCCGAACGAGCTGCAACGCGCTGCTGAACGCGGACGTCGAGCGAGCGGACTCCACGCCTGGCGGTGACGATTCGCGCGAATAGCCTCCGGCTCTGGCACGTAGGGTGCCCGCTGGCACGTAGGGTGCTTCGTTGCGCGGACTCTGCCGCCTACCGTTAGCTTGTGCACAGTGCTGTACGTCGTCGAGGTCCTATGCGCGCCACGCTCTTCGCCATTGTCTCCGTCGTCGTCGGAAATCTGCTCGCGGGTTGCGCCGGCCCCGTCTGTGACCTGGACCGCGTAGCCAACTCCGTACACGTGCAGCTCAGCACGCCGCTGTCGGATTACGACGCGACCTTGGAGACCACGGACGCGTGGCTGCAGGGCGTCCGCGCCGTGGACGAGAGCACGGGGGAGGAGCAGGACGGCAGCGTGCTCGAGCCCGTGACGGCCGAGCCGGCGCTCGTCACCGTGCTGTGCCGGGACGGCGTCACCATCGCGCGGGGAGACGAACCCGATCCGGAGCTTCCCTGTGCCGAGGGCTTCGCGTTTGCCCAGGACGACCTCGTCCCAGCCGAGGCCGCCGTGCGCATGACTACCGTCGACGACGGCCGCGAGTTCGCCGCGCCCGCGGAGGGCTTCCGCCAGCTCGAGTACGAGCCGGTCTATGGCGCGCTCGAGTGCCCGGTGAAGGGATACCTCGCCACGCTCGCGATCGAGACGGAGCGCTAGGGTAGCGAGGGGCGGACAGAGGCGGACAGAGCGGGCCGAAGTCCCTAAGCTCCAAGGCGGAACACTCCGGAACGGAGCCGCTGGGAGCGCCATGACCGCCACGCTGGAACGTCCGCCTGCCGCCCTCGAGCGCCATGCCGCTGGCTGCACCTCCAAAGATTCGTCCGGTCGCTGTGAGGTGTGCGGGCTCGTCCCCGAGGTGAGGGGGGTCCGCCGGGTCACCCCCGTGGTCGCGGAGAGCCCGGAGATGCAGGCGCTCCTCGTGCGCGCAGCCCGCTTCGCGCTGACCGAGGCTCCCGTCGTCGTGCTGGGCGAGAGCGGCACGGGCAAGGAGGTGGTCGCGCGGGTGCTGCATGACAACAGCCGCCGGCGGGACGCGCCCTTCATCGCCGTCAACGTCGCCGCGCTGCCGGCGGAGCTGCTCGAGTCGGAGCTGTTCGGTCATGCACAAGGCGCGTTTACGGGCGCCAGCAAGGCGAAGGAGGGCCTCTTTCAGGCGGCGAGCGGCGGCACGCTCTTTCTCGACGAGATCGCCGAGATGCCGCTGGCGCTGCAGGCCAAGATGCTGCGCGCGCTGCAGGACGGGGAGGTGCGCCGCGTCGGGGACACGCGCTCCACGAGCATCGACGTGCGGGTGGTGTGCGCGACGCACCGTGACCTCGACGGCGAGGTTCGCGACGGGCGCTTTCGCAGCGACCTCTATTTTCGCCTGAAGGTGCTCACGCTGAAGGTGCCTCCTCTGCGCGAGCGACGCGCGGACGTCATGGCGCTCGCCCGTCACTTTCTCGCCGAGAACAACGCCGCTGGCGCGCGCTTCTCAAAGGCCGCGCGGCAGTTGCTCGAGGGCTACGCCTGGCCGGGCAATGTCCGCGAGCTCGCCAGCGCGGTCGTGCACGGGCTCGCGCTCAGCGATGACGACGTCATCGACGTCGAGCACCTGCCGGACGAGCTGAGCGCCGCCCCCCTGGAGGTGCGCGCGCGGCGAACGAGCGAGACAAAGGCCGAGCCGCGGTCAAATGGCGAGTGCACGAGCGGCAAATCGTCGCTGCGGTCCCTGGCCGAGGTGGAGCGCGAGCACGTCCTGTTCGTGCTCGAGGCCTGCGGCGGCAACCAGGCGGAGGCCGCGCGTGTATTGCAGATCGGTCGCAATACGCTCTGGCGCAAGCTGCGTCGATTCGACGACAGCTGACAGCCGCTGCGCCTATTCGCACTCCTCGAGGTGACGATTTAACACGTGATCCTCGAGGAGCACCTGCGAGCGCACGTGCTCGTCCAGTAGATCGAGCTCGCGGAACAGGTCCTTGTGCGCGTTCGAGGCCCCCGGTGGCGCGACATAACCTTTGGTGCGCCGCCGCAGCCGCTCGACGAGCTTGCCGATGTACGCATGGTCTTTGGCGACGAGCGCGAGGGAGGTCGCGAGCGCTCGCTCCGGGATCGCTCCCGCGAGCAGCCCCCGATAGAGCCCCTCTTCTCGGCGGAGGTGCGTCGTCAGCGCGCGCTCGATCTCCTTCATGAGCTGCGCGATAGGGAACAGATCCCGCGTGGTGTCGAGCTGCAGCGCCGCGAGCTCGGCCGCCATCTGCGCCAGGAACGGCGCGCGCCCCCAGACGTGATCGTGGTGTCGGTTGACGATGTGCTCGAGCAGCTCCTCGGTGGAGAGCGCACCGGGCGTCAGCTGGAGGCCAGCCTCGGCGGGGGTGACGATTTGCTCGAGCTCTTGCAGCAGCTCGCTCACCTTCCGGTCAATGGCGGCGCACGCCTCCGCGAGCGTCTGCTCCCCGTCACAGCAGTAGCGGATGCCGCGCTCGCGCAGCAGGGTGGCGTACTCGGGGTGCTCGAGCACGAGCTCGGCGACGGTGGGGTCTGTGGGGTTCGACATGAAAGCTCCTCTCGGGCGACGCGGCGTCGCGAGCGCGGGCAGCGGGCCTGGACAAAGGGGGGACCGGACACCAAATGCACCGTCCGTGCCGCTCTCCCGACGACGCCGGGCCTCACCTCCGCCCGTCCCCCGGCGAGCGAGCGCCATTGTGGAGCACAGGGAAAGCGCAGGGGAGCGCAGGGGAGCACAGGGGAGCGCCGTGCGGGCCTGCGCGGTCGCGGCGATGGCGGGCCTGACCTCCCGGAGGTCTCAGCGCGCGATGAGGCGACGAATCCAATCGAGCAACGCCGTCGGGAGCTGCTCGGGCGCCGGCAGCAACGCATAAGCGTTCGTGCCGAACACGCGAGGCAGGTAGCGCGGCGCCTGGTGGTCGATGGTCAGGCAGAAGGGTGAGATGCCCTGCGCGCGCGCCTCGATCACCGCCTGGCGCGTGTCTTCGACGCCGTAGCGGCCGTCGTATTGGTCGGCGTCGTTCGGCCGACCATCGGACAAGAGCAGCAATAGACGATGCGCGGCGGGCTCCCGCAACAGCGTCGCGGTGGCGTGGCGCAGCGCGGCGCCCGCCCGCGTGTAGCGCTCGGGCTCGAGGCCGGCGATGCGGAGGGCAACCTGCGCGCCGTAGCGCTCCCGGAACGACTTCAGCGAGCGCACGCAGACGCCATGGGGGCCCTCCCCCGAGAACGAGATCACCGCGTAAGGCTCCCCGACGCCCTCGAGCGCCGAGCACACGAGCAGCAGCGCCTCCTTCTCGACGTCGATGACGCGCCGCTGCTGCCCGAGGTAGCCGTCGGTGGAGCCGCTGGCGTCGACGAGCAGCAGCGTGGCGAGCTGGCGTCGTTCGCGGCGACGGCGCTCGTACAACGCGTCGCTGCCCGCCGCGCCCGCGCGCAGGTCCGCGCGCCGCCGCACACAGGCGTCGAGATCGACGTCGTCTCCGTCGAGCTGACGGTGGAGCCGCAGCGGCTCTGCGCGCAGGGACTCGAATTGGCGCCGCACGCCGGCGACGAGGGCGCGGTGCCGCGCGAGCGTGGTGTCTACCCACGACGACGATCCGCTGACGGCCGCGAGCTCGCGTACGGTGCTCCCCGGGTCGTGGTAGGCCGCCCGCGCGGCGTCCCACTCGGGGTAGCGGTGCATGACGTCGTCGCGCTGCACCGCCGTGAAGCGCACCTCGACGGCGCTCGCAGGAGGATCATCGCTCAACAGCACCTCGCGCGAGCGTCCGGGTGCGCGCACCATTCGCGCGGCGGCCAGCTCCGAGACCATGTCGCCGAGCTCGTCGGCGCTCGTCTCCTCGTCACGGTCGAACGGCCGCTGCAGGCCGAACGGGTCCTCCGCCACCTCGTGCGGCGCGTCCTGCTGCACCATCCACGCGCCTGGCCCGTCGTCGTCGTCGTCCTCTTTCGCCGCCTCGCGCGGCTCGGGTCGGCGTTGCATGCGCGCGCTGCGCGGCCCGCGACCGTCCGCCTCCTCCGCTGCCGGCATCACGACGCGCTCGTGCGTCGCGCTCTCACTCGGGCGCAGCTGCCCAAAGCACAGGTCGCGGAACAGCGGCGTGGAGCCGAGGCGCCCGCGCGCCCCGGGCTCGAGCGCCCAACGAGCGACCAGACGGCGGGCGCGCTCCAGCGACTGCTGCGGCGACGCGGGCAGCGGCGCTCGCTCGTCGACGACGCCGCCGAGCACGGCCCGCGCGAGCTCTTCGAGCGGACGCCGCACGGCCACGAACGTCCGCACGGCAGGCCGCCGCTCGAGCGCCAAGCGACGCAGCCGCTCGAGCGCAGCCACCATGCCGGGGAGCGCGCGCGCGACCTCCGCTTGTGCCGCCTGCACCTCGAGCACGAGCGCGGCGTCGCGCAGCAGCGGATCTCGGGTCGCGTCGAGCAGCCGCACGCTGCCGCGCACGGCGAGCTGCGCTTGCAGCAAGGCCATGGCGCGATAGAGGGCGGCGTCGCGCTCGACGTCGACGGACCCGCGCTCCCCGACCGGCAGATGCGCGGGCAGCCAGACGCTGACGCCGTCGGTGGCCGGCACCGGGTCGCGCTGCCGAGGAAACTGGTCGCGGCGAAAGATCCGCTCGAGCATCGTCGGGCGCGCCGGCGCTTGCGCGGTCTTCAGCGTCAGGCTGGCACCACAGTACGCCGTCAGGAGGAGGTCGAGGCGCGGGGCCAGCGCCGCGAGCGGCGTCGTCGCGTCGTCATCGGCGGGGGAACGGGAGCGCCGCCATAGATCGCGGACAAAGACGGTCGTGTGCCGCGCAGCGTCGATGAGGAGATCTTCGGGCTCCGCCACGCGCGCCTCGCTGTTCGCTGCCGTCAGGCGATGAAGGTCGCCTCGATGAGGTCACGCATGGCCTCGAGCAGCGTGACGTCGTCGGAGAGCGGGCTGACGATGGCTACCTGACAGGCGGTGTGTACCGGCACGCCTTTGGCGATCAAGCGACCGGCCGCGATGAGCAGGCGCGTGCTCGGCACCTCGGCGAGGCCACGCTCTCGGAGGGCGCGAAGCCGGCCCGCGAGCGCCACGAGCCCCGCCGCCGTGCCGCTGTCGACGCCGCTCTCGCGCACCACGATGGCCGCCTCGCGCGCGGCCGCCGGGAAGCCGAGCTCGAGCGCGACGAAGCGCTGCCGCGTGCTCGGCTTCAGGTCCTTCAGCATGCGCTGGTAGC
>CAYLZW010000305.1:0-6731 GCA_964388085.1 uncultured Myxococcales bacterium
GTCGTCGTCGTAGACGAACTTGATGCCCATGCCGCGCTCCTCCACCTCGGGGCGCTGCTGCTCCCCCTCGGAGTTGATCCACGCCACGCGGCCGCGGATCTCGAAGGGCTTCTCCATCGCGGGGATGGCGAGCTTGAAGACGAACTCGGTGCCAACCTTCAGGGGTCGCTCGGTCTTGATGAACGTACCCCCCTTCGAGATGTTCTTCGTGTAGTCGCTGAAGAACGTGTTCATCTTCTTGTATTCGACCTTCAGCTCGATGGGCGCGCGCGGGTGTTGGCGCCCTTCGCTGCCCGACGCGTCGCTCTTCTCGTCCGGCTCGCTCATGCGAAATGCCTCACTCTCGTAGAGCACTGATGTGCATCGAAGCTATGTCATCGACCCCGGTGCGCGCCAATGTCCGCTCGTTTGTCTCTGGCGCCGGCGGCGGACCATGAGCCTTCCTGGATGACGTGGGTGGAAACGACGTTAGGATGCGCCGCATGCAGCGCGGACGGCGCTTTGATTTCCCCCTGGCAAGTCCCCTCGCCTTCGCCGCCGTGACGGTGACGGCGCTGTTGGCTGCGGCGTTCCCGCTCACGGGCTCGCCCGGCCCGGAGGCGGCGCAGTTGTTGTCCGCCGTGGGCGGCCCGACGCTGCTGCTCGCGGGCGCGGCGCGCGGCGCCAAGCGGCACGATCGCGGCTTCTTCGGCGACCTGCTGAACCAGTCCCTGCTCGTCGCTGCCTGCATGATCTCGTTCGCCACCGTCGTGACCCTCGCGAGCTGGGGAAACCCGAGCTGCGCGCCGGGGCGCGGCTACCTGCCGTTCGTGTTCCTGTCCTTGCCGGTGCTGTGCCTCGACGGCGCCATCGGGCTCTGGATCGGCCGGCTCACCGGCGGACTGCGCCTCGCGTTGCTCGCGAGCCTCGCGTTCCTCGTCGGCTACGTCGCGTGGGCCGCCGTCGACTGGTACGTCGACCCCTCCTTCCGCGTGCTGACGCACCTCCTGGTGCTCATCGAGGGCGACCTCATCGCCGGCCGCGACGTCTCACCCACCGGCGTCGCCTACCGCATGGCGACGCTGTTGTTCGCCGGGGGCCTGTCCGCCTGGGGCATGGCGACGTTCCCGCGCAGCAAGCGAGCGCCTGGACTCGGCGGCGGCGTCAGCTCCCCGACCGCGCTCATCGCCGGCGCCGTCGTGCTCGTGCTGGTCGGCGCCGTGGTGCACCTAAAGGCCGCCGACGCGCTCGACCCCGATCGCGGCGATCTCGAGGAGACCTACACGCTCGAGAAGAAGCGCGGCGCCCTCGTCGTGCACGCGGATCCCGCCGTCACCACGGTGCGCGAGGTGGACGCCATCCTCGCCGAGGGCGACCTCTGGCTCACGCGCCTCGCCAAGCGAATGGGCGTCACGCCCGACGAGGAGGTGCACATCTTCTTGCACGCCTCCTCGGCCGCCATGGGCGCGTGGACGGGCGCCGAGAACGTCCACTTCGCGCTGCCCGAGCGAAACGAGCTGCACATCAGCGGCGCCGAGGTGCCCCACCCGACGCTCGGACACGAGCTCGCGCACGTGCTCGGCCGCGAGCTCGCCGACAGCTTCCTCGGCGTACCGACGAGCTTCGGCATCCCGAACACCGGGCTCATCGAGGGCCTCGCCATGGCGATGACCCCGGAGCTCGAGGCCGGCTACGGACTGACGCTGCGCGAGCAGGCGGCGGCCCTCGAGCAGGCCAAGCTCGCGCCGCCGGTGGAGGAGCTGTTCGACGAGCACTTCTCGTTCTTCGGCTTCTGGCGCCACTCGCCCGGAAACTCGTACACGATCGCGGGCGCCCTCGTGGAGGCGCTCGCGGCGGCGACCGGACAGGAGGGCATCGCGCGGATGTACGAGGAGGGAACGCTGCGGGCAGCGTTCGACTCCGACGGCGCGCTGGCCTCGTTCCTCGCCGAGCACACGCAGTCGCTGCGGCGCGCGGAGCTGCCGAAGGACGCCATCCCGTTCGTGAAGCGGAGCACCCTCGCGCGCCCGTCCATCCTCTCGGAGACCTGCGATCCCGAGGCCGCCAGCATCGCCGAGGCCGTCCGCTCAGCGGCTCGCGCGGGAGACTTCGACACCGCCGAGGCGCTCGCGGCGGAGGCGGAGGGAGATCTCTCGAGCGGCACCCTGCTCGCCCTCGCGCGCGCCGCGTCCGACGTCCAGAGACCCGCGCGCGCGCTCCAGTACCTCCTGCGACGCAGCGAGGCGCCCGACACCGACGCAGCCCGCGAGCGCGCCATCCGCCTCGACACGGCCGCTGACGCGCTCTGGCGAGCCGGTCGCCAACGGGAGGCCGCGGTGACCTGGGCTCGCGTGGACACGGCCGTGATGCCTGTGTGGCGCCAACGGATGGTGTCGGCCAAAGAGCTGCTCTCCGAGGCTGCCATCGCGCGTCCGAGCGATCGCGAGCTCGCGCTCGCCGGCCTCGACCTGCTGCTCTCGTCGGGCGAGACGAACGATCTGGTACCGCAGGTGGCGCGCATCGCCGGCCTGCTCGGCCGCGCGGACGCAGGAGGGAGCTCCGAGTCGGACCGCGTGGTGACCTTCGCGCGCTACCTCCTCGTGCTCCAGTACCTGCAGCGCGGCGCGCTCGACGCGGGCCTCGAGCTCGCGCTGCGGGTCTGGGACGAGCGGGACGCGCTCGACCTGCCCTTCGAGCAGAACCTGCTCGGCGCCATCGCCGTCGGCCACGCTCGCCGGGGTGACGCGGCCATCGCGAAGGTCGGCTTCGAGTCCCTCGCCGGCACTCTCGAGCGCGCCGCTGACCGCGTGCGCATGAACGATCGAGCCGAGCGCGTCGGTCGCATGATGCTCGCGGACGACGCCGACCCCGAGAAGGCGGGCGATCGCTGGCTGCTCGGCCTGTCCCGCTCGGGTGCTCTATAGTGGACGCTCTCGTCGCCCGCGCGGCGGCCCTACGCCGCGGCCTGTGACGCGAAGAACGAGCGGCGCATGATCGAGTACGAGCTCAAGGTCGACGACGGGAGCGAGCACGTCTTCGCGGTCGATCCCTGCCGCCGGCTGCCCCTCGTCGACGAGAGCCAGGCCCCCGAGTGGACGCGCCTCGCCTACCAGCGCTGCGGCGGCTGTCCGCTCGACGACAGCGAGCACGAGCGCTGCCCCGCGGCCGTCGACGCCTCGGAGATCCTCGAGCGCTTCAAGGGCGTCATGAGCTACGCGCGCGTGGACGTGTCCGTGCGCGCGGGCGAGCGCACCATCGTGCAGAACGTCGACGTGCAGACGGCGCTCCACTCGCTGCTCGGCCTCGTGATGGCGACGAGCGGCTGCCCGATCCTCGCGCGCATGCGTCCGCTCGCGCACCATCACCTCCCCTTCGCCAGCAAGGAGGAGACGGTCTTCCGCGCGGCGGGCGCGTACCTGCTCGGCCAACACTTCGTCGCGCGCGACGGCGGCGAGCCCGACTTCCAGCTCGAGGGCCTGAAGCGCCTCTACAAGGATCTGCAGGAGGTGAACCGCGCGTTCACCGAGCGCATCCGCGCCGCCGCCGTGCGGGACGCCAACCTGAACGCCGTGGTGCTGCTGTTCTCGCTCTCGGTGCTGGTCTCGTTCACGCTCGACGATCTCGTCCAAATACGCGAGATGTATAGCCTTTAGCCGTGTCTCGCGGCGCCTCGCGCGCGCTCGCGGCGCGCCGGGAATCGCCGCCAGAATCGGCCCCTGCGCGCTAGAAGGGGGGTCACCTACCCCCCCCCTTCGCCGACCGACCGAGCGACGCCAGGAGCCCTCATGCCCATCACGCCCGCCCACCTGCGCAACCTCGCCGTGACGCTCGCCAATGACGGGGTTTTCTCGCGCTCCGACGTGAACCAGCTCATCGACGCCACGCTCGAGGACGGCGCTCTCTCGGGCGAAGAGAAGGCCGAGCTCGAGAGCATCCTGACGAGCTTCTCGGATCGCATCGACAGCGGCGCCACGCGGACCCGGCTGCAGGCGTTCGTCGACAGCCAGGACGACGGCATCCGCGCGCTCGCGCGCGCGCTCGAGAAGGACGACGGCGTCATCGACGCGGCCGAAGCACAGAAGATCCTCGACCTGGTGGGCGAGGACGGCAAGGTCTCGAACGAGGAGCGCTTCTCTCTCGCGGCGCTGCTCCTCGGCGCCGCTTTGTCGGCGGACGCGCGCGCGCGCTTGCAGAGCGTCTCCGGCGGCCTCATCGAGGTGAAGGCGGCGCCGCGGCTCCCGATCCCGGACAACGACGCGCGCGGCGTGACGTCGTCGCTGACCGTCGCCGCTAGCGGCGAGGTGGAGTCCCTCGAGATCGACGTGCAGCTCAAGCACACCTGGAAGGGTGACCTCACCGTGAAGCTCGTCGGGCCCGACGGCACGAGCGTGCTGCTGCACGACCGGGCCGGTCGCTCGACGGATGATCTGCGCGGCACCTTCCCGACGACGCTCGCGCCGGCCGGCTCCCTCGACGCGCTGAAGGGCAAGAGCGTGAGCGGCGAGTGGAAGCTCGTCGTCAGCGACAGCGCCGGTCAGGACGTGGGCGAGCTCGAGTCCTGGGCGCTGCGCGTGAAGACGACGGCGACGGGCGGCGCCACGGGGAACGCGAAGCCGCTCGACCCGGCCGGCAACCACCGCCCCGTGTTCCTCTCGGCCGAGGGCTGGTTCGTCGAGAGCGCCGGCGGCTCGGTGCCCGCCAACGACGTCGATCTCGGTGACGGCCTGTTCCGCATGGCGCAGCTCGTCGACGACATGTCGGAGAACCCGCTGGCGCGCGCGGCGCTGTCTTTGGCCGAGCGCCGCACGGTCCACGACAACCTCGAAGCCGCGCTCGCGAAGGTGCCCGCGTCCGGGCCTGTCCCGGCCGGCCTCGACGACGTGCAGGCGAAGCAGCTGCGCTCGAGCGCGGCGACGGTGCTGCTCTCGCTGCTCGAGGCCACCGGCAACAGCGGCGCCGAGCGCGAGCTGAAGGAAGAGCTGTTCGGCAGCTACGTGCGCACGCTCAAGGCCGAGACGAACCCCGTGCTGAGAGACTCGATGATCTGGCAGGTGGCGCGCATCGCGGACACGTTGCCCCCGGGCATCAGGGCGACCGCCAAGGACCTCGTGCAGGAGATCGCGCCGCTCTCGCCGCCCTACGACGAGTGGTTCGCGAACGGCAACGACACGCTGAACATCGCCTGGAAGACCGGCCCCGACCCGGAGTTCTATCCGGGCACCGTCGAGCTGCTGAAGGCGCGCGGCTTCACCGCCGAGGGCGCCGAGCGCAGCCGCGGCCCGGCCATCTACCAGAAGACCATGACGAACGACGACGGCGTGGAGACGAAGGTGCGCGTGCACCTGTCGATCAGCCGCGACAACGTGTTCGACGAGATGGCGGACCCGTCGTTCCACATCGTCGGCTACGACGGGCACTCGGACATCGGCCGCAACATCCCGCAGTCGCTGCGACGATCGCCCGCGCCCGACGGAAAGAAGCTGATCTTCTACGGGCTGTGCGCCGGCAAGGACGCGCTCTCCCTCGTGCGCGAGCGCTACCCCGACGCCCAGCTCCTGACGACGTTCAACTCGAGCTACTTCAACACCGCCGACCGAAACGGCGCCAAGGTGATGACCCGCTCGGAGAACTTCAACGTGCTCATGGAGCTCGTCGAGGGCGCCAGCGAGCGCCGCGGCTGGGACAGCATCAACGACGACATCCGTGACGACGCCGTGCTCTTCCCCTACCACCACCCGATGGCGGGCGGCACGAACTACATCTCGCCCATCCACACGGCCATCCGCCGCAAGGTGCTCGACACCGACCACGACGGGCAAGCCGACTACCTCGACAAGCTCGTCAACTTCGACACCTTCAAGGTGACGACGGACACCGCCCGCGAGTTCACGGCCATCGCGCCCACGCACCCGGCGGAGAAGCTCGACGGCACGGTGCCGCACCTCGCGGCGCAGGCCCTCAACACGGCCACCGGCTACAACACGACGACGCAGGCCTACAAGAAGCAGAACGTCCTCGCGGACGGCTACTTCGCGCCCGCGGCCGGCGAGACGCGCATCGTCAAGTTCGAGCGCGACGAGGTAGACGGCCAGCGCGTCATGCGCATGCAGGTGAACGCCAACTACGCGCACATGTCCGTCGAGGGCCTGCGCGCCGCGGCGCAGTACCAGTTCGTCCAAGACATGGACTCCTCGCTGTCCGTCGTCGACAAGAAGCTGATGGGCCTCGTGTTCGCGGCCTTCAGCATCATCTACGACGAGCAGTACTATTCGCGCGACACGCAGATCTGGAGCGGGCTCTTGAAGGCGTACAACCTGCCGTCGGACCTGCCCTTCCACCCGCTCAAGTCGCTGCTCGACGCCGAGCACCACGACTACTCGGGCAACCTGCAGCACATCCGCGCGTGGAAAGAGAGCATCCCGGCGGCCTCGCTGGCGCTGCTCGAGCGGGACGACGTCGGCGTGACCGGCTGAGACCACGCGGGCTCAATCGAACGGCAGCTCGACGGGCGCCGGCGCCGATCTCGCGACCGGTAGCTGGCCCTTCTCGGCGCGCTGCAGCGCCCACTTCACGATGACGCGATAGTCCTCGGCGCCGTTCGAGCCGGCGTCGTACTCGAAGATGCTCTTCTTGTGCCGCGGCGCCTCTTTCAGGCGCACGTTGGCGCGGATGGGCGGCAGGCACAGCTCGCCGAAGTGCTCGCGGAGCGCGTCGAGCGCCTCCTGACAGGCGTTCGTGCGCTGGTCGTAGAA
>CAYLZW010000306.1:0-6727 GCA_964388085.1 uncultured Myxococcales bacterium
GTCATGGAGCACACCATGGCCTCGAGCTTCACGAACTCCTTGTCGTCGACCTTCTGGCCCTCCGGGATGAGCTCGCCCATGCCGGGCAGCTTCTCGAGGAGGCTCTGCACCGAGCCCATCTTCTTGATGGTGCGCAGCTGCTCGAGGAAGTCCTCCAGGGTGAAGCGCCCCTGGAGCATGCGCATGGCGTCCTTTTCGGCCTTGTCCTGGTCGACGTGCTCCTCGAACTCCTTCACGAGCCCGACGACGTCACCCATGCCGAGGATGCGGCTCGCGAGTCCCGCCGGGCGGAACTCCTCGAGCGCGTCCAGCTTCTCGCCCATGCCGAGGAACTTGATGGGCCGGCCCGTGATCTCCTTGATCGACAGCGCCGCGCCACCGCGCGCGTCACCGTCGAGCTTCGTCATGATGAAGCCGTCGATGTCGAGCCGGTTGTGGAACTCGAGCGCCGTGCGCACCGCGTCCTGGCCCATCATGGCGTCGACGACGAGGTAGATGTTGTCCGGCTTGGTGTTCTGCTTGATGGCCTCGAGCTCGCCCATGAGCTCGTCGTCGATGGAGAGGCGACCGGCGGTGTCGAACAGGAGCACGTCGCAGCGGTGCTCCTTGGCCTTCTGGAACGCCTTCTTGCAGAGCTCGGGCGGAGGCACGCCCTCCTCGGCGTAGACCGGCACCCCGAGCTGCTCGCCGAGCACCTTCAGCTGATCGACGGCGGCCGGACGATAGACGTCGGCCGCGACCAGCATCGGCTTCTTCTTGTTGCGCTGGAGAAAGCGCGCGAGCTTGCCGGTGGTCGTCGTCTTACCGGTACCCTGCAGGCCCACCATCATGATGGTGCCGATGGGCTTCGCGAGCTGGACGTCGGTCTCGACGGGCCCCATGAGGGCCTCGAGCTCGTCGTAGCAGATGCGGATGAAGTGCTCGGCCGGGCCGACCTTGAGCTTCTTGCCGTCCCTCTTCGCTTGCGTCGCGACGGTCTCGCCGACCGCCTTCTCCTTCACGCGCGCGAGGAAGCCTTTGACGACGTTGAACTCGACGTCCGCCTCGAGGAGCGAGAGGCGCACCTCGCGCAGGGCCTTGTCGATGTTGGACTCGCTCAGCTCTGCCTGACCCTGCAGCAGGTTCTTGGCGGAGCGAAAGCCCTTGGAGACGGTCTCGAGCATGAACGGCTTCTCCTGCCTGCGGTCTACAGGCGGATCTCGTTGGGACGGAGAGCCTTCTAACCTACGGATTGCTTGGCGGAAGCACAGTCCCGCGCGCGGCCAGGCTGAGAGCCCAGCCGAGCGCGTACGCCGAGGCGCCGACCAGCGTGGAACCCACGAGCCCCAGCGACGGCGCGAGGGTGGCGTGCAGGGCGGTGGCGCCGACCCCGGCGGTGGCGTTGATGGCGTACAGCCACGGGGCGCTGCCGGGGGCGCGCACGGACGCGTCCCGGATGAGGGCGGGGAAGCCGAGGCCGAGGGGCGCCGCGACGACCGCGGCGACGAGCGCCGACGCCAACGCGCGCGCGAAGCTCGGCCAGCCGAGCGCCCCTAGCGCGACCAGCAGCGGCGGCGCGATGACGGACGCGGTCGCGAGCAAGGCGCTCGCGCCAAGCGCGCTCGAGAGCCGCACCCGGCGGGCCGACAAGGCGAGCGCTCCGAGGCCGGCGCCGACCAGCATCCCTCCGACGACGGCCGCGAAGGCCACCTGTGGGCGCCCGCAGAGGAGCGTCAGCCGCTGCGCGAGCGCGATCTCCACGAGCATGAAGCCGAGGCCCAGCGTCGCCGCCACGCCGAGGTGTGGCAGCGCCGGGCGGCCGCCGTCTCTCGGGCGACGAAGCCAGAGCGGCAGCACGATCGCGAGCAGGGCGACGAGCGTCGCGAGCGCACCCACCCAGGCGACCGCGGCCTCGGCGAGCGCCGGACCCTCGATGCGCAGGCGCGCGCGCTCGCTTGGGTCCACGTCGTCGCTGAGGCGGTGGAAGAACGGCCGCTCGTCGGTGGGGAGGTCCTTGCCGGTGCTCGCGGGCGCGCGCTTCACGACGATGCCCGGCGGCGCGGGCACGTCCGCGAGCGCCGTCGGCCGCGCGAACACGAGCAAGCCCGCGAAGAACGGGTCCGGCTTGATGGAGTCGAGCAGCGCCAGGTGCTCGTCGAGCTGGGCCTCCGTTACACCGCGCTCGCGCAGGGCGGCGCGCGCGAGATCGGCGAGCAGCTCTATCTGGGACGTGGGCCGCGTCATGTAGAGCACGCCGTCGTCCTCGAGGTGCGCGAGCAGCGTCCGCAGGCTCTCGCGCGTCAACAGGAAGTCTTCCGCCAGGCGCAGCGCCGAGGCCGCCACGGCCGCGTTCGAGATCGTGTGCACGGCGACGATGTGGTGCCAGCGCTCGTCCGTGCGCTCGAGGAAGGAGCGGGCCTCGTCGACGTGCAGCGCCACGCGCTCGTTCGTCAGCGCGCGCCTCGAGGTGGGCATGCGCACGCTCAAGGCCGCGCGCACCACCGCGGACGAGACCTCCACGGCGTCGACGTGGGCGGCGCCATGGGCGAGCGCGCGCGCGACCTCGTAGCCGGCGGCGCTGCCGATGACGAGCACGCGCTTGCCTTCCGTGGGCTTGGCGAGGAACGACGCCGAGGCCGCGTCGTGCGGCGGGTGTCGGCCGACGTCGGGCTCGGGCGCGCGGGCGAGGGCGGCGCCGAGATCGATGAGCAGCGCGGGCGAGGGCGAGGCCGGGACGACGTCGACGCGGCCGTCCGAGCGATCGAAGGTCGTGAGCGCGCCGGCCTCGTCGAGCTTGCGCAGCCCGACGGTGGCGGGCAGGTCGCCGATGAGCTTGTCCACCGTCGGCCGGGGCAGCGGGGCCATGCCGGGGATGACGCCGAACAACGACGCGGCGCCGACCGCGAGCGCGATCCCTTGCAGCCACTGCCGGCCGGTCAGCAGCGCTCCAGCGAGGCCCGCGAGAGCCCCCGCCAGCGACGCGCAGCCGAAGGTGCCGAGCGCGTCGAGCAGCAGCACCGAGAGCGCGCCGCCGAGCCCGGCGCCGAGGAGATCGGCGGCGTACACACGCGGGGCGTCGTCGGGGAAGCGCTCGAGCAGCGCCGCCAGGCTGAGCGCCAGGCCGATGAACGGCAGGCACAGCACCAGGAGGGCGACGCCGAAGGTGAGGGCGTCGGGCAGCGACGTCGCGACGCGCAGCGGCTCGAGCTCGGCGACGAGCGTGACCAGCAACGCCAGCGGCGCGCCCGCGCCGACGAGCACCGCGCCGACGAGCGGCGCGTGCTCGTGCTTCACCCAGCGCGGCCGGATGGCGAGCACCGTGCAGGCGACGCCGCCCCCGAGCATCGCGGCCGAGAGCGCGAGGAAGGCGAAGGGCGGCCACGTGACCTGCGCGACCGCACGCATGAGCGCCATCTCGGCCACGAACACCGCGAGCCCGAGGAGCGCGAGGCCGACGAGATCTCGGGTTGCAGGGTGCTCTTGCACAGGTCCTCTCGAGCAGCCGCCCGAACGCGCCCCGCCGTTTGCGCGGAGCGGCAAAGAGGACCCATCATGGGCCAACGTCGTACGACGCGGAAAGGTGCCGACGTGTCTTTCGAGATCGACCGCCGAAACCTGCTGCGCACCGGCGCCGTCCTCGGGGCCGTGGCCGCGCTCGATGGCTGCCGCAGGGGCGCTGACGACGACGACGGGAAGGCGAAGCGAGGCGCGCGCCCAGCGTCACCGGCGGAGGCTGCGCTGCCCGTGCTCACGGCCGTCGCCGAGCGCATCCTGCCGTCGGATGGCGCCGGGCCGGGCGCGCGCGAGGCGAACGTCGGCGGCTTCCTCGAGAACGCGCTCGCGGACCGGCGGCTCGCCCACCTGCGCCCGCTCCTGCAGCGGGGGGCCGCTTTTCTCGACGACGCCGCCCGCGAGGAGCGCGCGAAGTCCGCGCAGCCGGCCGGCGGCTTCACGGCGTTGTCCGACGAGCAGCGCGACGAGCTGCTCGAGCGGCTGGCGCGCCGGGAGCTGCGGCCGACCGACTTCGACGGCAACGCGTTCGTGCGCATCATGGTGGCGCTGACGCTCGAGGGCTTCCTCGGGGACCCGAAGCACGGCGGCAACGAAGGCCGCGCGGCGTGGACGTGGCTTGGCTTCGATCCGGCCGGCCGGAACGCGATCGCGCACGCGGGCGGGCACGCGACGGGGCAGCCGGGCGGGGGGCACCGATGAGCGCCGCCTATGACGTCGTCATCATCGGCTCGGGCGCGGGTGGCTCTCCCGTCGCCGAGCGGCTCGCGAGCGCGGGCGCGAAGGTCCTGCTGGTCGAGCGCGGCCGCCGCTTCGTGCGCGAGGACTTCGATCGCGACGAGATCGAGTGGTGCCGCCGCGATCGCTTTGTCCCGTCACCGAGGTCCGATCCGCACATGCGGCGCGACGACGAAGGCGCGCGCGCGACGCCGAGCACGGACGGCTGGATCAGCACCGTCGTCGGCGGCGGCACCGTGCACATGGGCGGCTATATGTTGCGCGCCCATGACGACGACGCGCGGCAGGCTGCGCGCGTCCAGGGCGTCGAAGGGCAGAGCGCGCTCGACTGGCCCATCCCGTTCCGCGAGCTCGCGAGGCACTACGAGGCGGCCGAGCGGGAGCTCGGGGTCAGCGGCGCGCCCTACGAGGGCGCCATGCCGCCGCTGGCGGACCACCCGCTCGGGCTTCGCGTCGACGAGGCCGCCAAGGCAAACGGCATGTCCTGTCGCAAGACGCCGCGCGGCATCTTGACGGCGCCGCGCCCCGGCGACGACCGGCGGGTCTGCAGCTACCATGATCTGTGCGCCAGCTACGGCTGCCCCGAGGACGCGAAGGCGTCCATGACCGCGACGTATCTCCGGCGCGCCGAGCGCAGCGGGAACCTGACGCTGTGGCCGAACACGCGCGCGCTCGCGCTGATCCCGTCCCCCGACAACAAGAGCGCGGCCGGCGTGCGCGTGCTGAAGCAGGGGGAGGGGCAGCTCGACGTGAAGGCGCGCGTCGTCGTCGTGGCCTGCGGCGCCATCGAGAGCGCTCGGCTCTTGTTGCTCTCGGGGGGACCGTTCGCGAGCGAGCAGGTGGGCAAGAACCTCTGGTTCTCTCTCTTCGTCGAGGCGTCCGGCTTCTTCGACAAGGCGAAGCACGGCGCCGTCGAGCAGCTCATGGCGGGCAGCCCCTTTCTGAACCGCACGCTCATGCAGGGCGGTCACTTGAGCGCCGCGCGCGCGAAGGCCGCCGGCGTCGATCGCACGGGGACGCTGCAGATGGGCTTCGTGCACGACAACCCCATCCATCGCGCCGAGCGGGTGGCGACGGAGGGCGGGCTTCTGTGGGGCGCGAAGCTGAAGCAGGAGCTCGTGCGGGCGTTCACGGGCGGGCGCACCGTCGTCGTCGAGGGCTTCGGCGAGTCGCTGCCGCACCCGGGCGCTTACGTGGACCTCGACCCGCACACGCGCGATCCGTTCGGCAAGCCGTCCGCGCGCATCACCTACAGCCATCACCCTCGTGACAGCGTCGTCGCGCGCGAGATGGCGAAGGACGCGCGCGCCGTGCTCCTGTCCATGGGCGCCGACGACATCCGCGTGACGCGGGCCCTCGACGAGACCACGGTGCTGCAAGGCGGCACCTGCCGCATGGGCACGTCGCCGGCGGACAGCGTCGTCGGCCCGGACGGCTGCATGCACGGGCTCACGAACGTGTTCGTCAGCGACGGCGGCGCCCTGCCGTCGAGCACCACCGTGCCCATCACCCTCACCATCGTCGCCAACGCGCTGCGCACGAGCGAGCACATCAAGCAGCGGCTCGCAGCGCTTTAGGCCCGCTGCAGCCGCGCGCCTTTGCGGTGCCAGCGACCACGAGCTCTTCGATGCCATCCCGGGCTGCGCGCCGCCGAAAGCTCCTCATCGGGGTAGGCGCGACGTCCGTCACCCCGTGCGGCCGACCTTCTGCTCGAGCGTGCCCTTGTAGACGAGGCCCATGAGGTCCGTGCAGCCGCCGATGGGCTCGTCGCCGAAGAAGATCTGCGGCACCGTGCGCTGGCCGGTGGTCTGCCGCAGCCAGGCGCGCTTGTCGAAGTCACCGTCGACGTCGATCTCCTCGAACGGGATGTCGTGCTCCTCGAGGATCCGCTTGGCTCGATGGCAGTACCCGCACCAAGGAGTCGTGTAGATGCGCACGGCTTTCACGACGGACTCACCTTCTCCCCCGCCGCAGATCTCGCGCGGTCCCCCCACTCTCAGTTGAGCCTCGTGCACGTGAACCTGCAAGTGGCGGACACCCCCCGCGCAGGTCGCGCGACGAACAAGCGCCTTTTGGCGGGCGCCTCCGCGCGTTACACGCGGTGCATGCACGCACGCCGGCCGGTCACGCGCCTGTTTCTCGTCGTGCCACCCGCCCCGGGCGCCCCTCACCGCCCGGAGCCGTCGGTGGACGCGCTCGCCGGCATGCTCGCCGACGACCTCGCGGGGCGCGGCGTCCAGGTCTTCCGCCACGTCGCCGGCTCGCCGCCCGAGGGCCAAAACCGCGCGGACGTGGCCATCTGGCTGCCCGACCCCGACGGTCGCCTGCCCCAGCCGCAAGAGCGGGAAGCGCCGGCGCGCCTACATGTAGGCCTCTGCACCGGGGCGTTCGAGGGCCGCGCCGTCGTCGAGAGCGGCGCCATCGGTCGCTTCGATGCGCTGCTGGTGCCGCACGAGACGCTCGTCGCGCCCATGCGCGAGGCCGCGGAGAAGTCCGGCCG